>CADBQN010000069.1 GCA_902796855.1 uncultured Bacillota bacterium
GATACCACCGCGATCATCCCCTGGCTGAAAGAAACGTATCAGTATGACGTCGTCTGCGTCTGCATCGACGTGGGGCAGGAAAGCGAACTGGAAGGTCTGGACGAACGGGCCAAACTCTCCGGCGCGGAAAAACTCTATATCCTCGACGTCGTCGATGAGTTTATCGACGATTTTGTCATGCCCTGCGTCCAGGCGAACGCCGTCTACGAAAATAAATATCTCCTCGGCACCTCCATGGCCCGGCCCCTCATCGCCAAAAAACTAGTGGAGATCGCCAGAAAGGAAAACGCCGTCGCCATCTGCCACGGCGCCACCGGCAAAGGCAACGACCAGATCCGCTTTGAGCTGGGCATCAAGGCCCTCGCGCCGGATCTGCGCATCATCGCCGCCTGGCGGGACGACAACTGGGACATGGATTCCCGGGAAGCCGAGATCGAATACTGCCGTCAGCACGGCATCGACCTGCCTTTCTCCGCGGACAACAGCTACAGCCGCGACCGCAACCTCTGGCACATCAGCCACGAAGGCCTTGAGCTGGAAGACCCGGCCCAGGCCCCGAACTACGATCATCTCCTCGTGCTCGGCGTCTCGCCGCAGAACGCTCCCGATGAGGGGGAAGAAGTTTCCCTCACCTTTGAGGCCGGCGTTCCCACGGCGCTGAACGGTGAAAAAATGAAGGCCAGCGACATCGTCCGCCGTCTCAACGCCCTCGGCGGCAAACACGGCATCGGCATCGTCGATATCGTCGAGAACCGCGTCGTCGGCATGAAATCCCGGGGCGTTTACGAAACCCCCGGCGGCACCATCCTAATGGAAGCCCATATGCAGCTGGAAGAGCTGATTCTGGACCGCGCCACGATGAACATGAAAAAGGTCATCGCCGCGAAATTGGCCGACGTCGTCTACGAAGGCACCTGGTTCACGCCGCTGAGAGAGGCGCTCCAGGCCTTTGTGGAATCGACCCAGAAATACGTCACCGGCGAGGTGAAATTCGTCCTCTACAAGGGGAACATCATCAAAGCCGGCACCACTTCGCCCTATTCGCTCTACAACGCTTCCCTCGCCAGCTTTGAAACGGGGGATCTCTACGACCACAAGGACGCCGAAGGCTTCATCACCCTCTTCGGCCTGCCTTTGAAAGTCCGCGCCATGAAGATGAGAGAAGCGGAAGAGAAAGAATAAATAAAATCTATAGGTATATCAAAGGCGGCGGCGGCTCGGAAGGGACGCCGCCGCGCTGAGAGGAAAGGGGGACAAAGTCATGTTGGATCCTACCCAATACGCCGATTGGCAAATCGCCGAAGAAGCGGAACGAACCCTCCCCAGCGTGGAGGAGTTCCGCGAGAGATTAGGGATCTTACCTGAAGAGATTATCCCCTTCGGTAAGACGCCGAAGCTGGACTACATGAAGATTATGGAGCGGCTGAAAGACCGCCCCGACGGAAAGTACATTGAGGTAACGGCCATCACCCCGACGCCGCTGGGGGAAGGGAAATCCACCACGGCGCTGGGACTCATTGAAGGCCTCGGCAAGCGCGGCGTCAACGTCGGCGGCTGTCTGCGGCAGCCCTCCGGCGGCCCGACCATGAACGTGAAAGGGAGCGCCGCCGGCGGCGGCAACGCCCTGCTGATTCCGATGACCGAGTTCTCCCTCGGTCTCACCGGTGACATCAACGACATCACCAACGCCCACAACCTGGCGATGGTGGCGCTGACCGCGCGGCTGCAGCATGAGAACAATTACAGCGACAAAACGCTGGAAAAACGCGGCCTGAAACGCCTTGACATCGACCCCACCAACGTGGAAATGGGCTGGGTCCTCGACTTTGCCGCCCAGGCGCTGCGCAACGTCATCATCGGCATGGGCGGTCCCAAGGACGGCTTGCTGATGGAATCGAAATTCGGCATCACCGTCAGCTCCGAGCTCATGGCCATCCTCGCCGTGGCGACGGACTTAAAAGACCTCAGGGAACGCATCGCCAACATCATCGTGGCCTACGATAAGCAGGGCCATCCCGTCACCACCCGCGACCTCGAGGTCGACGGCGCGATGACGGCCTGGATGCGCAACACCATCAACCCGACGATGTGCTACACCGTGGAACATCAGCCCTGCCTCGTCCACGCCGGCCCCTTCGCCAACATCGCCATCGGTCAGTCGTCCATCATCGGCGACAAGATGGCGCTGAAACTCTACGATTACAACGTCACCGAAAGCGGTTTCGCCGCCGACATCGGCTTTGAGAAATTCTGGAACGTCAAATGCCGTCTCTCCGGCCTCAAACCCGACGTCTCCGTCCTCGTCTGCACCGTCCGGGCGCTGAAAATGCACGGCGGCGGCCCCACCGTGACGCCGGGGCACCCGCTCCCCGAGGAATATACCAAAGAAAACCTGGGCCTGCTGGAAGAGGGGATCAAGAACCTCATCCACCACATCCGCACCGTCCAGAAATCCGGCGTGAAACCGGTGGTCTGCGTCAACGCCTTTGTCACCGACACCGACGCCGAAGTGCAGATGATCCGCCGCACCTGTGAGGCCATGGGCGTGCGCTGTGTCCGCAGCGACCACTGGGCCCGCGGCGGCGAGGGCGCTCTGGAGCTGGCCGACGCCGTCATCGACGCCGCCGAGGAAGAAAACGATTTCCGCTTCCTCTATCCCATGGAAATGCCCCTCCGCAAACGGGTGGAGACCATCGCCAGGGAAGTCTACGGCGCCGACGGCGTCGAGTTCCTGCCGGTGGCGGAACGGAAGGCCAAGAAATTCGAGGCCGACCCGAAATACAGCGATTTCGCCACGATGATGGTAAAGACTCACCTGAGCCTTTCCCACGACCCGGAAAAGAAGGGCGTGCCCCGCAGCTGGATTCTGCCGATCCGCGATATCCTCGTCTACGGCGGCGCGAAATTCCTCTGCCCCGTCGCCGGTTCCATCAGCCTGATGCCCGGCACCGGTTCGGACCCGGCCTTCCGCCGCGTCGACGTCGACGTGGAGACCGGCAAGGTCACCGGCCTCTTCTGATTGACCCACAGCGAAACACGGCCCCTCCCGCGGCTTCTGCCGCCGGGAGGGGATTTTTGCGCTTCTCTGCCGCAAACCTACACCGTTTCGCCGTTGACGGTTCGGCGCTCCTGTGCTATCTTTGACAAAACGCGAACCGCGGGGAGACTTCGCCGCGGGAAGGAGGACTCTGTGAAAAGAACCATCTGCTTTTTATGGCTGCTGCTTTTCGCGGCGGCCGCGGCGGGCTGCGGGGAAAAGGACAGTGGTGTTCTGGACGCTTCCTACGACGGCTTTCTGGCTCTGCCCGGTTTTGAGACCTGGGGCGGCGAGATGTACGAGGCGGTGCGGCTGGGCCGCATGAACGATGAATCGCTCCGGGCGGAGGGTTTCGACGATGAGGAAATCGCCGCGGTGCGTTCGGAGCCGCCGGACGCCCTGATCAAAGAAATGGCCTCGACGCTGACGGCGGCGGAGGCCGGGGCGCCCGTTGCGGAGCTGATGGCCTTTCGCCTGTTCACGGATGATTTCTACGGCGAAAGCGTCAGCCTGTACCCCTATGACGAACTGGAAGAGATCGGCGCGGACCGCCTGGCGGAGCTGGGCTTTTCCGAGGAACAGATCTCGGCCTTCGAGGACTGGCTCTACGTCCGGGATCACGCCGACGACATCAGCGACGAGGAGCTGGCGCGCCGCGGCTTCACCCGGGAAATGCTGGAGACCATCAAAAACGGCGGCGATCCGGAAGGGGAGAACGCCGCGGGAACCGATGGTTTTTGACGGTTTTATAAAAAATGGTCTGAAAAGGGCTTTCGGAAGCGGAAAACGCTCCGGAGGTCCTTTTTCGCTTCCGGGACGAAGAACGGCGTTTCCCGCGGTCGCTGACGGCCGCGGTGACAAAATGAAAAAGGTCGGCGGCGGCTTGAAATCACGTTCCGCGGGTCAATTTAACTTTTATATTGATTTAAAACATAAAATAAGTTATAATACAAATTAAAGTCAAAAAGGAGGTGAGGGCCGTGGAATATCTGAACCGCGTTCTCGGCGTCCGCGTCGCGTACGCCGACGGCGCCGCGGTGTCCGTTCCCAATTACATCCGGGTCCGGTACCGGCTGCGGGAAGTCTCCCTCGACGGCAAAAAAGCGGTCTTTGTTTATCCGAAGTCCGAGCTGGAAGCCGTGAGCGCCGTCAAAAAGCACCTGGAGCGGATCGAAAGGACGGCGGGCGTGCCAACGGTGCTCGTGCCGCCGCGCCTGACCTATCGGCAGAAGGAATATCTGCTGAGAGACCACGTTCCCTTTGTTGTGGACGGGAAACAAATCTATCTGCCCTTTATGGCGGTATATCTGCAGGAGCGGGGCGACGGCGCGCCGCCGGAAGCGGCGGTTACGCTCCCCTCGGCCCAGTTGCTGCTGCTTTATTACATCTATCACGGCGGCGGGGAACTGTCGGCAGGCGCCGCCGCCGCGGCGCTCTCGTTTTCGGCTACATCCGTTTCCAGAGCGTCCAAACAGTTGGAAGCGACGGGTCTGATACGGACGGAAAAACGCGGTGTGGGAAAGGTCCTTTTTTCCGACCAAACACCGCGGGAGCTTTTTGAACGGGCAAAGAGCGTGCTGATGAATCCCGTAAAGCGAACCGTCTTTGTTCCCAAAGGGGATATTAAAGAAAAGCCGCTCCTGAGCGGCTATTCGGCATTGTCCGAATACTCCATGCTGAATCCGCCCGCGGTGAAGTGCTTTGCCGCCGGCAGTATCGCCTTGTGGAGCAGGCGCGCGACGGAAAAGTTACAGGATTCGGAGGATCAGTGCGCGGTGGAACTGTGGCGCTATGATCCCGGAAAACTGGCCGACGGGACGTGTGTAGACAGACTGTCCCTCGCGCTGGCGCTCCGTGAGGACAGGGACGAGAGAACGGAAGAAGCCGTGGAAGAAATGCTCGCCGCGGTTTGGAGGGAAACGGATGGTAAGAGGAATTGAAAGCTTTCGGGCGTGGTTCCGCGGCTGTGAGGATCAGTACGTGCTGATCGGCGGAACGGCCTGCGATCTGCTGATGACGGAAGAAGGCCTGGATTTTCGGGCCACAAAAGACCTCGATCTCGTGCTGATGATCGAGGCCGTGGATGCCGCTTTCGCCGGCAGATTCTGGGAGTATGTTGCTGCCGCCGGTTATGAGCACCGAAATCAAAGCAGCGGTGAGCCCCAGTTCTATCGCTTCGTGCGGCCCCGGTCGAACGAATACCCGGCGATGATCGAGCTGTTCTCGCGGAAGCCCGATACCGTCCTTCTGCCGGAGGACGCGGTGCTTTCGCCGCTGCCGATGGAGGAGGATATCTCGAGCCTGTCGGCGATTCTGCTGGATGATGATTACTATGAGTTCCTGCGGCGCGGGCGGGTTCGGGTCGCCGGCGTAACGGTGTTGGACGCGCCGTATTTAATCCCTTTTAAGGCAAAGGCGTGGCTGGACCTTTCGGCTCGGAAAGCCGCGGGCGGCGCCGTTGACGGCAGAAACATCCGAAAGCACAAAAACGATGTCTTTCGCCTGACCGAATTGCTGGACGGCGCCATGGAGCCCCTTCCTTATCTGCCTGACGCGGTGAAAGCGGATATGAGGGCGTTTACGGAACGTATGGCCTCTGAGGAGGTGGACCTCAAACAAATCGGGATCCGCGGCAAAACGAAGCAGACGGTCCTTGCGGAATTAAGAGCCGTTTATGGCGGCGCGGAGAGGTGAACAGCCGCCGCGGGAACCGATGGTTTTTGACGGTTCTGTGTAGGTTTTTCTTCCTTTCACCGACCCTTCGTGAAATTACGGTGTGATTTTGCCGGAAAAGTTGACAGCGCCGCTTCGGGTATTATAGAATGAAATGAAGGATGCGCCGAGCGAATCGGCGCGTCCCGAATCCCAAAAGAAAGTGAGCGTCCTTTTTTATGTCATATCGTCTCCGTACCGCCTCTTTTATCTTCTGCGCCGCGCTGATGTTCTTCGCGCTGTCCGCCGGAGCCGCCGCCGCGAACGGCTTTGAGGCGGACGGCACGGAAACACTGTCCGCCGGTTATACCGAGCCCTTCTCGGCGACGCTTTTTGATGAGGAACCAGAACTCTATACGCTGGTCAGCCCGCACATCGCCGATCCGGAAGGACTCGGCCTCAATATCTATCAGGTGCCGGGCTCCTCGGCGAGCCTCGGCATCGACGTCTCCCACTGGCAGGAAGAGATCGACTGGGAAAAAGTCGCCGCCGAGGGCGTTCAGTTCGCCATCATCCGCGTCGGCCACCGCCGCGCCTCCGACGGTGAGATCACCGAGGACAGAACGTTCCGCGAGAACATCGAGGGCGCCCGGGCCAACGGCATCAAAGTTGGTGTCTATATCTACTCCCAGGCCGTCACCGCCGCCATGGCCGAGGAAGAGGCCGCCTACGTCCTCGACCGCGTCGCCGGCTATGATCTGGATCTCCCCGTCGTGCTGGACTACGAGTTCGCCTCCAACAGCGGCGGCAAGACCGGCATCCTCTGGAACGGCTATCAGAGCGGCCGCCTCGACCGGGACAAAGCCACCGACGTCTGCCTGGCCTTCTGTGATTTCGTCCGGGAGCGGGGCTACAGCCCGATGGTCTACGCCAATTTCTCGATGTTCACCCACTATCTGGATTTCACCCGCATCCGGGAAGAGGCCGATATCTGGCTGGCCCGGTACAACAACGCCCCGGAACATCAGGGCAACTACCTCACCGACATCGACTTCTGGCAGTATTCCAACACCGGCTGGATCGACGGCATCAAAGGCCCCGTCGACTGCGATTTCGGTTTCGGCAGCAAGCTCTACCACACCGTCAAAGCGCTGATCCCCTTTACCGACGTAAAGACGAAAAACTGGTTCTTTGACGACGTCCGCTGCGCCTATGACAACGACCTCTTTAAGGGCGTCGACGCCACCCATTTCGCCCCGAACGTGAACATGAGCCGGGCGATGCTGGTGACGGTGCTCTACCGATTGGAAGGGGAGCCCGCCGTTGACGGCGACGCTCCCTTCACCGACCTGACCGCCGACTGGTACCGTCCGGCGGTGAACTGGGCGGCGGCCAACGGCATCGTCTACGGCTACAGCCCGGAAATCTTCGATCCCGACCGGGACATCTCCCGGGAGGAAATGGCTTCGATCCTCTGGCGCTACGCCGCCTGGCGCGGTTTTGACACGTCGGCCACGGCCTCCCTCAGCTCCTTTGGGGACGGGAACCGCGTTTCAAACTACGCCTCCGCGCCGATGAGCTGGGCCGTGACCAACGGTTACATCGCCGGTTTCCCCGACGGGACGCTGTGCCCCCGGGAAGGCGCCACCCGGGCCCAGGTGGCCTCGGTGCTGCGGCGGTTCCGCGCCGCCCACGAAGGGGACTATGTCGGCGATCCCGCCGAAAGTCAGAATGAATAAACGCGAACAGCGCTCCGCCCGGTCTTCCGGGCGGAGATTTTTTGCCGGAAAAGCGGGCGCGACAAGGAAAAAGACTTGACACGGCAAAAAAGATGTGGTATAGTATGTAAAGTATTTTTCCTTAACAGGTGATGGACATGGAAGACATCGGCAGAAAAGCCCTGCTTTTTGATGTATACGGCCCGCTGCTCACCGAAAAACAACGTCAGGTCTACGATCTGGCCGTCGGTGAGGACATGAGCCTCGGGGAGATCGCCGAAGTCAGCGGCGTCAGCCGCCAGGCCGTCCACGACATGGTGCGCCGCACCGGCCGGATTCTGGAAAAATACGAGGAAAAACTCGGCCTCGCCGGGAAATTTTTGGAAATTGAGACCCATCTGACGCGGATCCGCGCCCTCATCGACGCGGCGCCGGCCGCGCCGCTGTCCCGGTCGATCCTGGCGGAGATCGACGCCATCGACCGCATCGAAAGGAATTGACATGGCTGTTTTTGGATCCCTGGCCGCGAAATTACAGGAAACTTTCGATAAACTGAGAAATAAAGGGAAGCTGACGGAAAGCGACATCAACGAGGCGATGCGGGAGATCCGCCTCTCCCTCCTGGAAGCCGACGTCAACTTCAAAGTCGTCAAGAACTTCATCGCCTCCGTCAAGGAGCGGGCTCTCGGCGCCGAGGTGCTGGAAAGCCTGACCCCCGGTCAGCAGGTGGTGAAGATCGTTAACGAGGAAATGATCGCCCTTTTGGGCTCCACGGAAAGCAAAATCACCATCGCCCCGAAACCGCCGACGGTCATCATGCTCTGCGGTCTCCAGGGCGCGGGGAAAACGACCACCGTCGGGAAACTGGGGAACCACTTTAAATCCCAGGGCCGCCGGCCGCTGCTGGCCGCCTGCGACCTCCAGCGTCCCGCCGCCATCAGGCAGCTCCAGGTCGTCGGCGAAGGCGTCGGCCTGCCGGTCTTTGCCAAGACCGTGGAAAGCACCCCGCTGGAAGTGGCCGCGGAAGCGCTGGACCACGCCAAAAAGAACGGCAACGACATCCTCATCGTCGACACCGCCGGCCGGCTCCACGTCGATGAAGAGCTCATGCAGGAGCTCCGCGACATCAAAGCCGCCATCGAGCCCCACGAGATCCTTCTCGTCGTCGACGCCATGACCGGTCAGGACGCCGTCAACGTGGCGAAAGCCTTCAACGAAAGTCTGGAGATCTCCGGTCTCATCATGACAAAGCTCGACGGCGACGCCCGGGGCGGCGCGGCGCTTTCGGTGAAATCGGTCACGGGCTGCCCCATCAAGTTCGTGGGCATGGGCGAAAAGAACGACGCCCTGGAGGTGTTCCACCCGGAACGGATGGCCTCCCGGATCCTCGGCATGGGCGACGTGCTGACCCTCATTGAAAAGGCCCAGACGGCCTACGACGAAAAACAGGCCAAAGAGCTGGAAGAGCGGATCATGAGCTCCGAATTCTCTTTGGAGGATTTTTACGAACAGCTCCAGAGCATGAAGAAGATGGGATCCCTCCAGGATCTCATCGGCATGCTCCCCGGCGTCGGCGTCAACAAGGCGCTGAAGAACGTCGAGATCGACGAGACCCAGATGAAGCGCACCGAAGCCATCATCCAGAGCATGACGCCGGAAGAACGCCGCAATCAGGCCATCCTCAACGGCAGCCGCAAAAAGCGCATCGCCGCCGGCAGCGGCACCACGGTGCAGGACATCAACAAGCTGCTGAAACAGTTCGATCAGACGAAAAAGATGATGAAACAGCTCGGCGGCATGGCCAAGCGAAAGGGCAAACGGGGCGGCTTCCCCGGGTTCCCCGGCCTTTGATCCGATTTTATTATAGGTTCTATAATAATAGATAAACCATTTATATTTTTTAAACATTTGGAGGAAAAAAACTATGGCAACGAAAATCAGACTGAAAAGAATGGGTAGCAAAAAAGCGCCTTTTTACCGTGTCGTCGTCTGCGACTCCCGGTTTCCCCGTGACGGCCGCTTCATCGACACCCTTGGTTACTACAACCCCCTGACCGATCCCGCGGAAATCAAGATCGACGCGGAAAAAGCGAAAAAATGGCTCGATGACGGCGCTCAGGTCTCCGATACCGTGAAGAACCTGATGAAAAAAGCCGACATCCGCTGAGAGGTTGATATCATGCAGGAACTGATCGAATACATCGCCCGCTCCCTCGTGACGAAACCCGACGAAGTGCAGGTAACGGAAAAGGAAAGCGACCGCGGCACCGTGCTGGAGCTGAACGTCGCTTCGGAAGATATGGGCAAGATCATCGGCAAGCAGGGCCGCATCGCCCGTTCCATCCGCACCGTCTTAAAGGCGTATGCCACGAAGAATAAGGAGAAAGCTTCCCTGGATATCGTCTAAACGGCCAGAGTGCCGAGAGAGGCTGATACACGGCGAAATCGCCCGTCTCCGACGAATCGCATACCGTTTTGTATAGCGATTCGCCGAATCCGAGCGAGTTTCACCGCGTCTAAGCCTTTCTCGACCCTCTGAGAGGTTTTGCGTTTGGATGTACTTTGTCTATAGCTTGAGGCAAGGGCAAACGGCCCTTGCCTTATTTCCGTTAAAGGAGAACCGATGGCCAACATCATTGTGGGAAAGATCCTCTCCGCCCACGGCATCCGCGGCGAGGTGAAAGTGAGGCCCCTTTCCGATAATCCCCGCCGCTTCCGCCGCGGCGACCGGCTCTGGGTCGAAAAAGAAGAAGCGTATTTCACCGTCGCCTCGGCCCGCGAGGCCAAGGACGGCGTGCTGATCGTCCGATTCAGGGAGACCGCCGACCGCGACGGAGCCGAAAAACTCAAGACCTCCCTGCTCCTCGTCGGGGAGGAAGACGCCGCCCCGCTCCCCGAGGGCACGTACTACCATTTTCAGCTTTTGGGCCTCGCCGTCCGTGATGAGGACGGCGCCGACCTCGGCGTCCTCGCCGAGATCATCGAGAGCGGTTCCAACGACGTGTACCGCGTCGACTGCGGCGACGGCACCTCCTTTCTGCTGCCCGGCCTGAAAGAGGTGGTGCGCGCCGTCGATCTGGAAAACGGGGTGATGACCGTGCGTCTGCTGCCGGGGTTAAAGGAGGCCTGCGCGTACCATGAACGTTAAGATCTTTACCCTCTTTCCGCCGATGTTCGCCCCGCTGCGGGAGAGCATCATGGGCCGCGCCGAAAAAAAAGGCCTCGTCTCCTTCGACGTCGTCAACATCAGGGACTACGCCGCCGACCCCCACTTTGCCGACGACACCGTCTACGGCGGCGGCGCCGGCATGGTGATGAAGCCGGAGCCGGTGATGAACGCCCTCCGCGCCAAAGGCTGGCGGCCCGGGGCCAAAGTCATCGTCACCACCCCGGCGGGAAAGCCCTTCACCCAGCGCGAGGCCGCCCGCCTCGCCGCCGAGGAGGAGCTTTTCATCGTCGCCGGTCACTATGAAGGCCTCGACCAGCGCGTTGTCGATCTCACCGCCGCCGAGGAATTCAGCGTCGGCGATTACGTCCTCACCGGCGGGGAGCTCCCCGCCATGGTGATGACCGACGCCATTGTCCGCCTCATCGACGGCGTTCTCGGCGACAGCGCCTCCCTGGAGCAGGAGAGCTTCACCGAGGGGCTGCTGGAATATCCCCAGTACACGCGCCCCCGGGTCTACGAGGGACGCGCCGTGCCCGACGTCCTCTTCTGCGGCGACCACCGGGTCATCGAGTCCTGGCGGCGGGAGCAGAGCCTCCGCCGCACCTTTGAGAACCGTCCCGACCTGCTGGAGAAACTGCCCCTCAGCGCGGCGGAACGGGCCGCCGCGGCGGAGCTGGACGAAAAGGCAAGAGAGAAAGTCCCCGTCTACGCCGCCCTCGTCCACCATCCCGTCCTCGACCCCAAGGGAAAGACGATCACCACTTCGGTGACGAATCTTGATATCCACGACATCGCCCGGGCCGGCCGCGCCTACGATCTCCGGGGCTACTTCATCGTCCAGCCCGGAGCGGAGCAGAAGGAGCTGACGAAGAACCTCCTTTCCTATTGGACCGAAGGCCACGGCAGCAAAGTGAACCCCGACCGCAAAGAGGCCCTTTCCATCGTCTCCGTCGTCGACGGTCTCGCCGACGCCGAAAACGCCGTTGCCGAGCGGGAAGGGGAAAAGCCGCTCCTCGTCGGCACCTCGGCGAAGATCCGCCCCAACATCGTTTCCTATGAAGAGCTTCGCCGCGTCATGGCCGGGGAGCGCCGCTGTTTCCTGCTGGTCTTCGGCACCGGTCACGGCCTCACCGAAGAGACGATGGCGCGGATGGACTATGTGCTGAAACCCATCGCCGGCCGCGGCGATTACAACCATCTCTCGGTGCGGAGCGCCGTCTCCATCACCCTCGACCGGCTCCTCGGCAGGGGGCTTTCGTAAACCGGCGGATTTTTCAAAAAAAAGTCTTGCCTTTTAACGGGGCTTGTGCTAAAATAGTTAGGTATCGTGTATTGCGATGGTCCGCTGGCGGGGGAGTTCCGTGTATGAACATCGGGAAAAGAGAGGAGAACACCATGAATTTAGTCGAACTGATCGAACAGCCTTATCTCAAAGAAGATATCCCCGCTTTTCGCGTTGGGGACACCGTAAAGGTCCACGTGAGAATCAAGGAAGGCGATAAAGAACGTATCCAGGTCTACGAAGGCGTCTGCATCGCCAGAAAAGGCAGAGGCGCAACGGAAACCTTTACCGTCCGCCGCGTCGCCTACAACGTCGGCGTCGAAAGAACGTTCCCCGTTCATTCGCCGAAACTGGCCAAAATCGAAATCGTCCGCCGCGGGAAAGTCCGCCGCGCGAAACTGTATTATCTCAGAGAACGCACCGGTAAGGCGGCCCGCATCAAAGAGCTGAGAAGATAGTCGATCTCCGGCTCACGTCAACCTGTTTTTGGGAAAGAGACTTTTTTGGAAGTCTCTTTCTTCTTTTTTACCGCCGCCGGCCGCGGCCGGCAGGGAGGAAAAGGAAATGAACGATACCCGTCAGAACATCAACTGGTTCCCGGGGCACATGGCCAAAGCCGGCCGCCAGGTGAAGGAACAGGCCGCCCTCTGCGACCTGATTCTGGAGATCGCCGACGCCCGGCTGCCCAGGAGCTCCCGGAACCCCCAGCTCAAATCGATGATCGGCGCCAAGCCGACGCTGCTGGTGCTGAACAAGGCCGACCTCACCGAAAAAAGCGAGCGGGAGCGCTGGCTGGCGTACTTCCGCGGCGAGGGCCAGCCGGCGGTCTTTGTCGCCGCCCGAAAAAAGCAGGGCTTTAAGGAGCTGAATCAGTTTCTGGAAGGGGAGCACGCCCGCCTTTCGGAGCGCCTTGCCGCCCGGGGACGCCGCCCCCGGCCGCTGCGCGTGATGATGGTGGGCATCCCCAACACCGGCAAGAGCGCCCTGCTCAACGCCATGGTGGGGTCGAACAAGGTGAAGACCGGCAACAAGCCCGGCCTCACCCGCTCCCTCCAGTGGGTGCGCACCGCCGACCATCTGGAACTGCTGGATTCCCCGGGGATCCTCTGGCCTAAACTCGACGACCAGCGGGCCGCCCTGGCCCTGGCCGCCGTCGGCTCCATCAGCAAGGACGCCTGCCCCGAGGAGGAATGCGGCTGGTTTTTGCTGAACTGGCTGATGGAACACCGCCCCGAGGTCTTCCGCGAGCGCTACCGCGTGGCGGAGCTGCCGGAATACCCCGAGGAACTGCTGGAAGCCGTGGCGAAAAACCGCGGCATGGTGCGGAAAGGCGGCATCCGGGAGGAAGAGACCTACATCATGCTGCTGAAGGAATACCGCGACGGCAAACTGGGAAAATTCATGCTGGAGCTGCCGGAATGAGAACGAGAACAACGGAAACGAAAAAAGAGCCCCTCCTCAAGCCGGATCTCTACCGCTTTGAGGAGGAATATTACCGCGAGGGCAAAACGCTGATCGCCGGCTGCGACGAGGCCGGCCGCGGCCCTCTGGCCGGGCCCGTCGTCGCCGCGGCGGTGATCCTGCCGCCCCGGGCGGAGATCCCGTCGCTGAACGACTCGAAAAAGCTGACGGAAAAAAAGCGCCTCGCCCTGGAACCGATCATCAAGGAAACGGCGCTGTACTGGGCCGTGGCCCGGGTGGAGCACGACGAGATCGACGAGATCAACATTCTGGAAGCGTCCCTCAAGGCGATGTCCCTGGCGTTGGACGGCCTCGGCGTCGCGTTCGACGTGGCCTTCATCGACGGCCCCTACGTCACCCGCCGCGGCGACATCTGCCAGCGCGCCATCGTGAAGGGCGACGCCCTCTCGGCCTCCGTGGCCGCCGCCAGCGTTCTGGCGAAGACCGAGCGTGACCGCGTGATGATCGCCTACGACGCGGTGTACCCCGGCTACGGCTTCGCCCGGCACAAGGGCTACCCCACCAAGGCCCACCGCGAGGCCGTTCTGGCAAAGGGGCCCTCGCCGATCCACCGCAGAAGCTTTAAGGTGAGGTGAGACCATGAACCGCAAGGAAACGGGCTATTTCGGGGAAAAAGTGGCGGCCAAAGCGCTAACGGACCGCGGCTACACGCTGCTCCGCCGGAACTTCACGATCCGCGGCGGCGAGATCGACCTCATCCTGGAGAGGGAAGGGGAGATCGTCTTCGTCGAGGTGAAGACGAGGCGGAACGAAGCTTTCGGCACGGCGCTGGAGAGCATTACCCCGGCCAAGCGGCGGCGGATGATCCGCGCCGCCGAAGTCTTTCTCGGCGGCGGCGCCGCCGACCGGGACGTCCGCTTTTTCGCCGTCGCCGTTTACTTAAAGGACGGCGATACCGTCGCGCGGACGGAGATCTACGAAGATATTTTTTCGTGAAAAAAACAAAATAAGTCGGAAGCGAATGGAATTCTACAATATATATGTATTGACATTCGCTTCTTTTCACTTATAATGTAATATTAGGAAAGTCCGTAAGGTTTGGAGGTTCAGCCGTTGTTAGCGAAAGTGCGTACCGTCTCGTTGTACGGTCTGGAATCGCGTATCGTCACCGTGGAGACCGATATCTCCAACGGTATTCCCTGCTTCGACATTGTCGGCCTGCCCGAAGCGGCGGTCCGGGAAAGCCGGGAGCGGGTCAAGGCGGCGCTGAAAAATTCCGGCTTTGCCTTCCCGGCCAAGCGGATCGTCGTCAATCTCGCCCCGGCGGATCTGAAAAAGAACGGCACCGGCTTCGATCTGCCCGTCGCCGTTTCCCTCTTGGCCGCCACCGGTCAGCTCAGCGCCGACCGCGTCGGCGAGAACGACTTTTTCATCGGCGAGCTCTCTTTGGACGGCTCCGTCACCGCCGTCAACGGCGTGCTGCCGATGGTCGGCGGCGTCTGCGAAAGCTATGGGGAGGACGCGGCGGGCCTGCGCCTCTTTCTGCCGAAGGACAACGGCAAGGAAGCCGCCTTCGACGGCCGCGGCCGTGTCTACGGCGTCTCTTCCCTGCGGGAACTGGCGGAAGCCCTCGCCGCCGACGCGCTGCCGGAACCGGTCCGCGTCGGCGAGGAGGAACTCGCTTTTGATACCGCCGTGTCCGACGGCCTTGTGGATATGAAGGAGATCAAGGGACAGTCCCAGATCAAGCGGGGGCTGGAGATCGCCGCCGCCGGCGGTCACAACGTCCTGCTCATCGGCGTTCCCGGCAGCGGCAAGACGCTGCTGGCCCGGAGCTTCCCGACGATTCTGCCGCCGCTGACGCGGTCGGAAGCGCTGGAAGTCACGGCGCTGCACAGCCTTGCCGGGGAACTCGGCGGCGAAAGTCTCGTCCGCCGCCGTCCCTTCCGTTCGCCCCATCACACCGCCTCCCCGGTGAGCCTCACCGGCGGCGGCGTCGTCCCGAAGCCCGGCGAGATCAGCCTCGCCGGTCACGGCGTCCTCTTCCTCGACGAGATCGTGGAATTTCCCAAGAACGTCCTGCAGGTGCTGCGCCAGCCTCTGGAAGACAAGGTCATCCACATCGCCCGGGCCTCGGGCTCCTGTTCCTTCCCCGCCGATTTCCAGCTCATCGCCGCCTGCAACCCCTGTCCCTGCGGGTTCTACGGTGACCCCGAGCGGGAATGTACCTGCACCCAACAGCAGGTGCGGCGCTATTTCAACAAATTAGGCGGCCCTCTGCTGGACCGCATCGACCTGCATATGAACGTGTCCCGGGTCAGCTACGGCGAGCTCCACGACGAGGAGACCGGCGCTCCCCCGGCGGAGAGCTCCGAAACGATCCGCCGCCGCGTTGCCGCCGCCAGGGAGATCCAGCGCCGCCGCTACCGGGAGCTGCCCATCGACTGCAACGCCGGTCTCGACCGCCGCTTTATCGCGTCGTTCTGCGGCCTGAACCGGGAAGCCTCCGCCGTGATGGAACGTGTCTTTCAGCGGCTGGATCTCAGCGCCCGCGGTCACGACCGCGTCCTCAAAGTGGCCCGCACCATCGCCGACCTCGCCGGGGAAAAGGACATCCGGAGCGAGCACATTCTGGAGGCGGTGCGTTACCGCTCCCTCGACCGCATCGTTTAGACAGGAAATCAGCGGCCCGATCCGGGCCGATACGATATCATCCGAAAATAAAGAGAAAAGGAATCGGTGAAAATGAAAAAGAAAACCATCATCAACGGCCTGGAAGTCAGCTACATCGAAGAGGGCGAAGGCCGCCCGGTGCTGCTCCTTCACGGCTGGGGCTGCAACGGCGGCCACTGGCAGCCGCTGACCGACGCTTTAAAGGGTGAGTTCCGCGTCGTCGCCCCGGATCTGCCGGGCTTCGGCGAAAGCGAGGAACCGCCGGATACCTGGGGGACGGAGGAATACGCCGCCCTCATCGCCGCGCTGATGAAAGCGCTGGGCCTCGAAAAGCCGGTCATCGCCGGGCACTCCAACGGCGGCCGCGTCGCCATCAGCCTGGCCGCGAAGGGACTGGCGGAAAAGGTGATCCTGACGGACAGCGCCGGCATCAAGCCGCGCCGCTCCGCCTCGTACTACGCCAAGGTCTATTCCTATAAGGCGATGAAAAAAGCGCTGTCCCTGCCGGGCCTCCGCGGCAAAAAGGAGGAGATCCTGGAACGGCAGCGGAGCAAAAAAGGCTCCGCCGACTACAACGCCGCCTCGCCGACGATGCGGAGGATCCTCTCCACCGTCGTCAACGAGGACCTCACGCCGGAGCTCGACGCGATCCGCGTGCCGACACTCCTCGTCTGGGGCAGCGAGGACACGGCGACGCCGCTGAGCGATGGTGAGGAGATGGAAGGAATCTTAAAGAAGAACGGCGTCGACACGGCGCTCATCGTCTTCCCCGGCCGCGGCCACTTCGCCTTTCTGGAAGAAAAGAACCGCTTCATCAGCGTTTGCAAAGCCTTTATCTGAGGAGGTATCACCATGACTTATACAATCCTTTCCCTCGTCTGGATCGTCGCCGCGGTGCCCTATATGGTCTACGCCGTCGGCCGTCTCGCCGGGGAGCTCCATATGATGCAGCAGAACACCTACCGCAACGACCGCTACGGCAGCTGGCTGAAGTCCAAGGGCAAACCGCGCTGGACCGATCTGCTGGCGCTGCTGGCGGCGGTGCCGCTGTTCCTCGGCGGCCTCGTTCCCGATCTCGTGGCCATCGTCCTCTGGGTGCTGGTCTATCTGATGTTCTTAAAGGGCCGCGACAAAACGCCGGCGAAAAAGCCTCTGGTTTTTACCGAGCGGGCCACCCGGCTCTACGTCGTCACCCTCGTCATCTTCTTTTTGCCCTCTCTCGCTCTGCTCTTCCTCGTCGTCGCCAACTACGGCGCGGGGAACGCCGCCCGGGCGCTGTCGCTGATGATCTTGGCGGCGCTGCCCTTCGCCTCGCCTTTGTTCATGCTGGCCGCCAACACCCTGGCCCTTCCCTATGAGGAGCACAAGAAGGACCGCTACTTCGCCGAGGCCAAAGAGATCCTCGCCGGGGAAACGGACCTCCTCAAGGTGGCCATCACCGGCAGCTACGGCAAGACCTCGGTCAAGCACGTCCTCAACCGCATGCTGGAAGAAAAATACTACACGCTGATGCCGCCGGGCTCCTACAACACGCCGATGGGCATCACCCGGATCGTCCGGGAACAGCTGAAACCGATCCATCAGGCCTTCGTCACCGAAATGGGGGCGAAACAGCCCGGGGACATCGCCGAGCTCTGCGATCTCGTCGGCCCCCGTTACGGGCTGATCACCGCCCTCGGCGAGGCGCATTTAGAGTCCTTCGGTTCCTTTGAGAACATCGCCAAGACGAAATTCGAGCTCATCCACGCCCTTCCCGCCGACGGCATCGCCGTGCTGAACTTCGACGACGAAGCCATCCGCGCCCGGGCCGGGGAAGCTCCCTGCCGCGTCGTTTCCTACGGCCTTCACGGTGAGGACCTCGATTTCTGGGCGGAAAACATCCGCTGCGGCGAACGGGGCATGACCTTTGTCCTCCACTCCAAAGAGGGCGCCGCCGAGGAAATGCACACCCGCCTTTTGGGAGAGCACAACGTTCTGAACATCGTCGGCGCCGCCGCCATGGCCCGGCAGTTCGGCCTTACCTATAAACAGCTGAAACGCGCCGTCGCCGCCCTGGCCCCGGTGGAACACCGGCTGGAACTGAAGACCACCGCCAACGGCCTCCACATCATCGACGACGCCTTTAACTCCAACCCCGCCGGCGCCGCCGCCGCCATGGACGTCCTCCGCCAAATCGAGGGCGGACGGAAGTTCCTCATCACCCCGGGTATGGTGGAGCTGGGCGAAAAGGAATTTGAGGAAAACAAAAAATTCGGCGGTCTCGCCGCCGCGGCCTGCGATTACATCGCTCTCGTCGGCGAACGGCAGACCGTTCCCGTCAAAGAGGGCGTCCTCGAGGCCGGGTTCCCCGAGGATCATCTCTTTGTGGCGAAGAACCTCAATGAGGCCAACACCTTTGTCTACGGCAAAACCCAAAAGGGCGATTACGTGCTCTACGAAAACGATCTGCCCGATACGTATAATGAATAAGGAGGAGCTAACACTATGAAAACAACAGTCGGCGTTATCTTCGGATTTCCTTCCGTCGAGCATGAGGTGGCGATCATCTCCGCCCTTCAGGCCATGCACTCCCTGGACGATAAAAAATACGACGTCTTCCCGATCTACGTCAGCAAGGAAGGCGACTGGTACTGGGGCGAGGCGCTGACGGACATCGAGCGCTTCAAGGACATCGACGGCCTTCTCACCGAGTGCGAGAAGATCATCGTCTCCCCCAACGCCGAAGACGGCACCGTCTTCGTCTACCCCCGCTCTTTCCTGAACAAAAAGCCCCTCGCCGTCATCGACGTCTTTCTGCCGGTCTGCCACGGCGCCTACGGGGAAGACGGCTGCCTCCAGGGCTATCTGGAGCTGACCGGCATTCCCTTTACCGGGCCGTCGGTGATGGCCGCCGCCGCCGCCATGGATAAGGTGACGCAGAAAGCCCTCTGCAAAATGGGGGGCGTGCCGGTGCTGGACTGCTTCTGGTTCTATTCCGCCCAGTGGGGCGACGGCGAGGACGACATCGTCGCCTACATTGAGCGGAAATTCACCTATCCCGTCATCGTCAAACCGGCGAACCTCGGTTCCAGCATCGGCATTAAGATCGCCGCCGACCGGGAAGAACTGACCGAAGCCATCGAGACGGCGACGCAGTACGACGATAAAGTCCTGGTGGAGCACGCCATCGAGCACCTGCGGGAAATCAACGTCGCCGTCCTCGGCGACGCCTGCCGCGCCGAAGTCTCCGAGCTGGAGGAACCGCTCAACGCCGGGGAAATTCTGTCTTTCTCCGATAAATACCTGCAGGAGGACGGCGGCAAGTCTTCGGGCATGGCGTCGCTGAAACGGCGCATCCCCGCCGACATCCCCGAGGAAACGGCGGAGCGGATCCGCAACTACGCCCTGGATACCTTCTACTGCATGGAAGGGCAGGGGGTGTGGCGCCTCGACTTCATGATCGACGAGGACAACGGCAAGGTCTACCTCAACGAGGTGAACCCGATCCCCGGCTCCCTTTCCTTCTATCTCTGGGAACCGAAGGGCGTGCCCTATCCCGTCCTGCTGGACCGCCTGATTCAGATTGCCCTCCGCTCCAAACAGCGGAGCAAGAACCGCATTTCCTCCTTTACCAGCAACATCCTGGCCCAGGGAGGCTTTAAAGGGAAAAAATAAATGGAAGGCCGGGACGTGAAGTACCTGATCGCTCTGGGTCAGGTCGACGAGATGGAACAAAAGCACATCGCCGCGCTGACGGATTATTTCGGCGACGCCGAGACCGCCTGGAAATCGCCGCGCCTCTGGCGGCGGGCCCTGCGGCTGAAAGAGAGCCGGCTGGAACAGATGACCGCCTCCCGCGCGGGTCTGGACCCCGACGCCATCGACGCTTACCGCCGAAGCCTCGGCGTAAAGATCACCGTCTCCTCCGACGCTGATTTCCCCGCGTTTCTGCGGAACGTCACCGATCCGCCCCGGTTCCTCTATTACCTCGGCGCGCTGCCGCCGCCGGAGCGGCTCAGCGTCGCCGTCGTCGGCGCCAGGAACTGCGGCGACTACGGCCGCGACACGGTGAATCAAATCGTCACCGACCTGGTGACAAAGGCCGGCGTCCACATCGTCAGCGGCATGGCCGAGGGCATCGACGGCGCAGCCCACCGGGCGGCGCTCAGCGCCGGCGGCTTCACCACGGCGGTGC
The DNA here is from genome assembly GCA_902796855.1 of uncultured Bacillota bacterium. Lineage (GTDB taxonomy): Bacteria > Bacillota > Dehalobacteriia > UBA7702 > UBA7702 > UBA7702. The sequence goes on from CADBQN010000069.1 coordinate 20,128, forward strand.
TGGGCAGCGGCGTCGACGTCGTCTATCCCCCCTGTCACCGCGGGCTCTATCGGGAAATCGCCGCCAAAGGCTGCGTCCTCAGCGAGTATCCCTTTGGCTGCCCGGCGCTGAAACATCACTTTCCCCGCCGCAACCGCCTCATCAGCGGCCTCGCCGACGGCGTCCTCGTCGCCGAGGCGCGGCGCAAAAGCGGCACCCTCCACACCGTCGGCCACGGCCTGGAGCAGGGGAAAAACATCTACGCCATCCCCGGCTCCGTCTTTTCGCCGCTGAGCGGCCTGCCCCACTATCTCATCGAGATGGGCGAGGCCAAATTTACCGCCTGCGCCGACGATATCTTAGAGGACTTCCTCGGCGTCGGCTTTGCCGCCGAACGGGAAAGCGGCGGCGAACGGGATCTGACGGCCCTCGCCTCCGACGGGGCGGAGCGCGCCGTTCTGGCGGAGCTCGCCAAGGGCCGCCGCGGCTTCGACGAGCTCCTGGACATTTCCGGCCTTTCGGCTCCGGCGCTGACTTCCTTTCTCACCCTCCTCGAGATCGAGGGCGCGGTGAGGGAAACGCCGGGCAATACCTATACGCTAACGAATTCATAATTGAGGTGCAACGTAAATGAGCAAATATCTGGTCGTTGTCGAATCGCCGACCAAAGCCAAAACCATCGGCAAACTGCTGGGAAAGAACTATAAAGTCGTCTCCTCCATGGGCCACGTCCGCGACCTGCCCAAGAGCAAGCTGGGCATCGACGTGGAGAACGGTTTCGAGCCCCACTATATCACGATCCGGGGCAAGGGCGAGCTGCTGAAAGACCTGAAAAAAGCCGCGAAAGCCGCGGATAAAGTCTACTACGCCGCCGACCCCGACCGCGAAGGGGAAGCCATCGCCTGGCATTTAAAACAATATCTGGAAGGGAACAAGGACGGCGTCGACCCCCATCCCGAGGAGCTCTGCCGCATCGAGTTCAACGAGATCACCAAAGACGCCATCAGGAACGCGGTGAAACATCCCCGCGCCATCGACCTCGACCGCTTCTACGCCCAGCAGAGCCGCCGCGTCCTTGACCGCCTCGTCGGCTACAAGATCAGCCCGCTGCTCTGGCGCAAGGTGCGCAAGGGCCTCTCCGCCGGGCGTGTCCAGAGCGTCGCCGTCCGCCTGATCTGCGAGCGGCAGAAGGAGATCGACGACTTCAAGCCGGAAGAATACTGGTCGCTGGAAGCCGATTTCCGCCACGGGAACAGCGTCTTCACCGCCAAGCTGGCGAAGATCGCCGGGAAAAAGGCGGAGATCCCCGACGAAGCGCGGATGAACGATGTCTTAAAGAGCCTGGAGAACGTCGGCTATACCGTTTCTTCGGTGCAGAAAAAGAAAAAGCTCAAATCGCCGCCGCCGGCCTTCACCACCAGCGCCCTCCAGCAGGAGGCCAACCAGAAGCTGAACCTCACCGCCAAGCGGACGATGCAGATCGCTCAGCAGCTCTACGAGGGCATTTCCATCAACGGCAGCAACGTCGGTCTCATCACCTACATGCGCACCGACTCCGTCCGCGTGGCCGCTCCGGCTCAGGACGAGGCGCTGGCCTACATCGAGGAGACCTACGGTGAGCAATACCGCCCGGCAACGCCGCGGCGCTACGCCGTGGCCGCCAACGCCCAGAACGCCCACGAGGCCATCCGCCCCACCTCGGCGCTGCGCTCCCCGGCCTCCATCAAGGACAGCCTGACCCAGCCCCAGTACCGCCTCTATAAGCTGATCTGGGAGCGGTTCATCGCCAGCCAGATGGCGGACGCCGATATCCTGAACACCACCTTTGACATCACCGGCGGCGACTGCCTCTTCCGCGCCAGCGGCAGCATCGTGGTCTTCCCCGGTTACATGAAGCTCTATAAGAGCGAGAACAAAAACGACGAACTGCCCGAAGCGGCCAAAGGCGACGCCCTGACCCTGGTGAAGTTCGACCCCCAGCAGCACTTCACTCAGGCGCCGCCGGCCTATACCGAAGCGACGCTCATCAAGACGCTGGAAAAGAAGGGCATCGGCCGCCCCTCGACCTACGTTTCCATCATCGAGACCATCGTGGCCAGAGGCTACGTCTCCCGCCGGGACAAGACATTCCACCCCACGGAGCTGGGCTCCCTCGTCAACGATATGCTGATGGAGCACTTCCCCGACATCCTCAACGTGGAATTTACCGCTAAGATGGAAAACGAGCTCGATAAGGTGGAAGAGGGCGACCTCGACTGGCGCGCCGTCCTCCGCGGGTTCTACGGCCCCTTTTCCGAATCGCTGGAAAAAGCCGAGGAAGCCATCGGCGACGTGGAACTCGTCGACGAGGTCTCCGACGTCATCTGCGAGAACTGCGGCCGCAACATGGTCTATAAAATGGGGCGCTACGGGCGGTTTTTAGCCTGCCCCGGCTATCCCGAGTGCAAAAACGTCAAGTCCGTGGACAAGGACGGCAACGTCGAGGAAACGACCCTCGGCGAAAGCGACGTCACCTGCGAAAAGTGCGGCCGCAAAATGGTGCTGAAAAAGGGCCGCTACGGCAAGTTCTTGGCCTGCCCCGGTTTTCCCGAGTGCAAAAACGTCAAATCCATCGACGAGGAGATCGGCGTCACCTGCACCGAGTGCGGCGGCGCCCTCGTGAAAAAGCGCGGCAAGCGCGGCCGCGTCTTCTACGGCTGCAAAAACTATCCTCAGTGCCGGACGGCCTATTGGAACCTGCCGCTGAACGATGTCTGCCCCGACTGCGGCCGTCACCTCGTGGAAAAGACCGACAAGAGCGGCAAAAAGATCATCTTCTGCGAAAACAAGGAATGCCCCTCCCAGCGAAAGACCGGGAAGGGGAAAGGGAGTAAATAAGGAAACGCTATGAGTAAAGTTACGATCATCGGCGGCGGCCTCGCCGGTTCCGAAGCCGCCTGGCAGCTGGCGCGCCGCGGTCACGACGTCCGCGTCTTTGAGATGCGCCCGGCGACGATGACCCCGGCGCACAAGACCGGGGGCCTGGCGGAGCTGGTGTGCAGCAACTCCTTCCGCGCCGCCAACGTAGAAAACGCCGTCGGCCTGCTCAAAGAGGAAATGCGCCGTCTCGACTCGCTGATCATGACGGCGGCGGACGCCGCCCGGGTGCCCGCCGGCGGCTGTCTCGCCGTGGACCGGGTGGCTTTTTCCGCCCTGATTGAGGAAAAACTCGCCGCCACGGGGAAGGTGGAGATCGTCCGCGAGGAAGTCACCGCCATTCCCGACGACGACATCGTCATCGTCGCCACCGGCCCTCTCACGGCCCCGGCCCTCGCCGAGGAGCTGGGTAAACTCGCCGGCCGGGAGGATCTCTATTTCTACGACGCCGTGGCGCCCATCGTCTCCGGGGAGTCCGTCAACATGGACGTGGCCTTTTTCGCCTCCCGCTACGACAAGGGCGACGCCGACTACATCAACTGCCCGATGACGAAAGAGGAGTACGACGCCTTTTACGAAGCCATCGTCAGCGCCAGGCTCTATGAGCCCCACGGTTTTGAGAAGATCAAATTCTTCGAGGGCTGCATGCCCATGGAAGAAATGGCCGCCCGGGGCCGGGAAACGATGTGCCACGGCCCCTTAAAGCCCGTGGGCCTCGTCGACCCCCGCACCGGGGAGATGCCCTACGCCGTGGTGCAGCTCCGCCGGGAGGACAACGAAGGCCAGCTCTATAACATGGTGGGCTTCCAGACCCATCTGCTCCGCGGCGAGCAGGAACGGGTCTTTCGGATGATCCCCGGCCTGGAAAAGGCCGAGTTCCTCCGCTACGGCATGATCCACCGCAACACCTACATCCACTCACCGAAGATCCTCGACGCCACGATGGAAGCGCGGCACCGTCCGGGGCTCTTCTTCGCCGGTCAGCTCACCGGCGTGGAGGGGTACGTGGAATCCTCCGCCAACGGTCTGCTGGCGGGGATCAACGCCGCCCGCCGCGCCGAGGGGAGGGAACTCGTCCTCTTCCCGGCGGAAACGGCCATCGGCGCCCTGGCGCGGTACGTCTCCACCGGCGGCAGCGGCAAATTCGACCCGATGAACATCACCTTCGGCCTGATGCCGCCGCTGACGGAGCGGATCCGCAAAAAAAAGGAAAAGAACGCCAAGATTGCCGCTCGGTCACTGGAAATCCTCAAAACCATCGACGTTTCGTAACGGAATCACACCGAAACCGTGCTATAAAAGGAGAAGGGAGGCGATGACGTGGCGCGGCTCTTTCAGGAATATCTGACATACCTTGCCGGGGAAAAGAACGCCTCGGCGCACACGATCACCGCCTACCGCAAAGATCTGGAAGATTACTTCGCCTACCTCGCCGAACGCGGCATGGCCGAGACCGACGCCGACCATCTGACGATCCGCCGCTATCTGGCGGTGCTTCGGGACAGGGGCATTTCCAAAAACTCCGTGGCCCGGAAGATGTCGTCCCTCCGCAGCTACTACCGGTTCCTCATCCGTGAGAACGTCCTCGCGGACAACCCGCTGACGCTGGTCTCCACGCCGAAGGAAACGAAAAAGCTGCCGAAATTCGTCCACTACGAGGACATCCGCTCCCTTCTGGCCCTCCCCGACAACAGCCCGGCGGGGCTTCGGGACAGCGCCATCATGGAACTGCTCTACGGCGGCGGGCTCCGCGTCTCGGAGCTCTGCGGCCTCACCCTCGACCGGCTTAACCTCAGCGTCCGTTCCGTCCGTGTCCTCGGCAAGGGGACAAAGGAGCGGATCGTGCCCCTGGGCGAACCCGCCGCCGCGGCCCTCGCCGAATATCTGGAAAAAGGCCGCCCTGCTTTGGTGAAGCCGGAGCGGGCCGAGGAGACCGGCGTCTTTCTGAACCAGCGCAACGGCGGCGTCCTCACCACCCGGGCCGTCCGGGATATCCTCGACAAATACGTGAACCGCCTCTCGGCGACGCTGAAGGTCAGCCCCCACATGCTCCGCCATTCCTACGCCACCCATATGCTGGAGAACGGCGCGGACATCCGCATCATTCAGGAGCTCCTCGGCCACGAGCGGCTGTCCACCACCCAGATCTACACCCATATCACGAAATCCCGGATGATGGAAATCTACCGCGAGACCCATCCCCGGGGCCAGGAAAAGGAGAACTAATGGCGCAATCCTCTCAATTTGAAGCCACCACCATCATCGGCGTCAGCCGGAACGGCGAGACCGCCGTGGCCGGCGACGGTCAGGTGACGATGGGCAATTCCATGATCATGAAAAACGGCGCGCGGAAGGTGCGCCGTCTCTACAACGGCAGGGTCGTCGCCGGTTTCGCCGGCGCCGTGGCCGACGCCTTCACCCTCTTCGATAAATTCGAGGCCAAGCTCAACGAGCACCGGGGCAACCTGACCCGGGCCTCGGTGGAGCTGGTGCGGGAATGGCGCACCGACAAGATCCTGCAAAAGCTGGAAGCCATGATGATCGTGGCCAACGACGAAAGCATGCTGATCATCTCCGGCAGCGGCGAGATCATCGAGCCCGACGACGGCGTCGTGGCCATCGGCAGCGGCGGGCCCTACGCTCTGGCCGCCGCCAAGGCGCTCCTGGCCCACAGCGACCTCTCCGCCGCGGACATCGCCGCCGAGGCCATGAAGATCGCCTCGGGCATCTGCGTCTTTACCAACGATCACATCATCGTGGAAAGGATCGGGGAATAAAGGATGAAACGAGAAGAACTGACTCCCAGCCAGATCGTCATGGAGCTGGATAAATACATCATCGGTCAGGACAACGCCAAAAAGAGCGTGGCCATCGCCCTCAGAAACCGCTTTCGCCGCAAGAACGTCGATTCCGTCCTCCGGGACGACATCATCCCGAAGAACATCATCATGATCGGCCCCACCGGCGTCGGCAAAACGGAGATCGCCCGCCGCCTGGCCAAGCTGGTCAACGCGCCCTTCGTCAAGGTGGAGGCCACCAAGTTCACCGAAGTGGGCTACGTCGGCCGGGACGTCGATTCCATCATCCGCGACCTGACGGAGAACGCCGTGGCCATCGTCAGGGCCGAGCGGATGGAGATCGTCGCCAAACAGGCGAAAAAGAACGCCGAGGCCCGCCTCGTCAACGCCCTGATGATGGAGGGATACGGCAAGGACAGGGAAGACCCCGACGAAGTGATGCCCCAGAACGAGCGCAACGCCAGACGGCGCAAGTACATCCGCCGCCTGCTGGAATCCGGCGAGCTGGACCGGGAGACCCTTGAGATCGAGGTCGAGGAAACGCCGGGGAGCATGATGATCGGCGGCATGGACGACATGGGCGTCGACCTGGGCAACATCTTCGGCAACATGATTCCGCCGAAACGCCGCAAACGCATCGTCACCGTCCCCGAGGCGCTCCGCGTCTTCACCCAGGAGGAAAGCCAAAAGCTCATCGACATGGAGGAAGTCTCCGCCGAGGCCGTGGAAAAAGCGGAACAGATGGGCATCGTCTTCCTCGACGAGATCGACAAGATCGCCGGCACGGAGAACCGCGGCGGCGGCGCCGACGTCAGCCGCGGCGGCGTCCAGCGGGATATCCTCCCCTTGGTGGAGGGCGCCACCGTCAACACGAAATACGGCCCCGTCCGCACCGATCACATCCTCTTCATCGCCGCCGGCGCCTTCCACGTGGCGAAGCCCTCGGATCTGATGCCGGAGCTCCAGGGGCGCTTCCCCATCCGCGTGGAGTTGGACAGCCTCACCGCCGCCGACTACCGCCGCATTTTGGAGGAACCGCAGAACTCCCTGTTAAAGCAGTACGGCGAACTGCTGAAGGCCGACGGCGTCTATGTCACCTTCACCGCCGACGGCGTCACCGCCATGGCGGAGATCGCCGACCGCATCAACGAGGAAGCGGAGAACATCGGCGCCCGCCGTCTCCACACCATCATGGAAAAAGTCCTGGAAGAGCTGCTCTTCTCCGCCCCGGATCTCGTCCGCGGCGAAATCACCGTCGACCGGGACTATGTGGAACAGCGGATGGGCGGCATCGTCAAAAACGAGGATCTGACCAAGTACATTTTATAATGCCGAAAAAAGCGCCTTCCCGCCGCCGGGGAGGCGCTTTTCCCCGCGGCGGCGGGAAAGGGGAGGCGCCGGGGAACGCTCCGTCCCGACGGTAAGGAGGGGGTTTCCGGGGTAAGAGAATTCGAACTTTGACCTCCCGTTCTTCGGGAAAAATTTCGTACAAATCGGACAAAAGAATCATAAAAATCGCTTGCATGAACAATCACTTTATGTTAATATGGTATAGAATCATGCACGGAACGCGATCACGCGCCGGTGCCGGCTTGCCGGTCAGCGCGGCGAAAGGAACGTTCCGGAAGTGAGCGCGGCAATCCGCGATCTAAAACCAAAGGAGGAAATAACCAAATGGCAGTTATTTCAATGAAACAGCTCTTAGAAGCAGGTGTCCACTTCGGACATCAGACCCGTCGCTGGAACCCCAAAATGGCTCCCTACATCTTCACCGAACGCAACGGCATCTACATCATCGACCTGCAGAAAACGGTGAAAAAGATCGATGAAGCCTACAACTTCATCAAAGACACCGTCGCCGACGGCAAATCCATCCTCTTTGTCGGCACCAAAAAACAGGCTCAGGACGCCATTAAAGAAGAATCCGAACGCTGCGGCATGTTCTACGTGAACCAGAGATGGCTCGGCGGTCTGCTGACCAACAACAAGACCATCCAGAAGCGCATCGACTTCCTCTCCGATATGGAACGGATGGAAGAAGACGGCACCCTGGAACTCCTCCCCAAAAAGGAAGTGGCCCAGCTCCGCGTTAAAAGAGATAAGCTCGAAAAATTCCTCGGCGGCATCAAGGAAATGAAAGACCTCCCCGGCGCCATTTTCGTCGTCGACCCCAAAAAGGAACGCATCGCCGTCGCCGAAGCGAGAAAGCTGGATATCCCCAGCATCGCCATCGTCGACACCAACTGTGACCCCGAAGAAGTGGACTATGTGATCCCCGGCAACGACGACGCCATCCGTGCCGTCAAACTCCTCGTCGGGCGTATGGCCGACGCCGTCATCGAAGGCAACCAGGGCCTCTCCATGGCCGAAGCCGTGGCCGAGGAAGAAGAAGCCCCCGCCGAAGAAGAAGCCGAATAAACCGAAAACCAATGAAACCAAAAGCAGGGTGATCCCGCGGCTGCCTCAGAGGCGGAACCACCGGCCCTGCTTTTCTTATAGAATCGAATCAGGAGGAACCCAAACAATGATTTCCGCAAAAATGGTAAAAGAACTCCGCGAAATGACCGGCGCCGGCATGATGGACTGCAAAAAAGCGCTGACCGAGACCGACGGCGATATGGAAAAAGCCGTGGACTTCCTCAGGGAAAAAGGCCTCGCCGCCGCCGCGAAAAAATCCAGCCGCATCGCCGCCGAAGGCATCGTCACCGAAGCCATCGCCGACGACGCCAAAGCCGGCGTTCTCGTCGAAATCAACTGCGAAACCGACTTTGTCGCCAAGAACGAGGATTTCAAAGCCTTTGCCGCCGACGTCGCCAAACAGGCCCTCGCCAGCTCCGCGGCGAATCTTGACGACTTTATGGCCGAAGCATGGCTCGCCGAAAGCGGCAAGACCGTGAAAGACGCGCTCACCGCTCAGGTCGCCGTCATCGGTGAAAACATGAACATCCGCCGCTTTGAAAAGATCAATGCCGAAGACGGCTGCGTCGCCTGCTACATCCACGGCGGCGGCAAAATCGGCGTTATGGTTTACGGCAAGACCGACGTCGTCAACGACGAAATCAAAACCTGCCTGCGCAACGTCGCCATGCAGGTCGCCGCGATGGATCCCAAATACGTGAACCGTGACGAAGTCCCCGCCGACTATCTGGAACACGAAAAGGAAATCCTGATGGCCCAGGCCAAGGAAGAAAACCCCAACAAACCGGAAAACATCATCGAAAAGATGATCACCGGCCGCCTGAACAAGGAAATGAAGGAAATCTGTCTCCTCGATCAGGCCTATGTCCAGGACAGCGATATGAACGTCGCCAAATACGTTGAAAGCGTCGGCAAAGCCAACGGCGCCGATCTCTCCGTCGTCCGCTTCGTCCGCTTCAAGACCGGCGAAGGCCTTGAAAAGAAACAGGACGATTTCGCCGCCGAAGTCGAAAACATGTTCAAATAAGCGCGGCGCGCGCCGAGGCGAACCTTTCGGACCGCCGCCGCCGGTGACGGCCCGACCTACAGATAAAAAAAACAGAGGTGGAAAACAATTATGTGGGCAGATCCGGTCTATAAAAGAGTCGTTTTGAAACTCAGCGGCGAGGCGCTTGCCGGCGACCTCGGCTACGGCATCGATCAAAAGATGCTCAATCACGTCGCCGAACAGGTGCACGATATCCGCGACCTCGGCATTGACGTCCTCGTCGTCGTCGGCGGCGGGAACATCTGGCGCGGCATCGCCGGTTCCCAGCAGGGGATGGAACGGGCCACCGCCGATTACATGGGCATGCTGGCCACGGTGATGAACAGCCTGGCCCTGCAGAACGCTTTGGAAAGCATCGGCATCGACACCCGGGTGCAGAGCGCCATCGAAATGCGGCAGATCGCCGAACCCTACATCCGCCGCAAGGCCGTCCGCCATCTGGAAAAGGGCCGCGTCGTCATTTTCGCCGCCGGTACCGGGAACCCCTATTTCTCCACCGACACCACCGCGGCGCTGCGCGCCGCCGAGCTGGACGCCGAAGCCATCCTGATGGCCAAAAAAGTGGACGGCGTTTATTCCGCCGACCCGAAGACCGATCCTACCGCCGTCAAGTTCGATACCCTCACCTTTAAAGACGTCCTCGATAAGGAGCTGAAGGTGATGGACTCCACCGCGGCCTCTCTCTGCAAGGATAACAGGATCCCCATTGTCGTATTCAATATCAACGAAAAAGGCAACGCCAGAAAAGCGGTCCTCGGCGAGAACGTCGGGACCATTGTCGGAGGTGAGCTCTGTGATTAAAGAGTATTTGGAAGATGCGGAACGAAGAATGGAAAAAACGTCGGAAGCGCTGAGAAGGGAATTTGCCACCCTCCGCGCCGGACGGGCCACCCCCGCCCTCCTCGACAAAATTCAGGTGGATTACTACGGCACGATGACCCCCCTCAATCAGATGGCCAACATCTCTGCCCCGGAAAGCCGGCTCCTCGTGGTGCAGCCCTGGGACAAGAGCACCATCAAGGGGATCGAAAAGGCCATCCTCGCCTCGGATCTGGGGCTCAACCCCAACAACGACGGCACCGTGATCCGTATCGCCATTCCCCAGCTGACGGAAGAACGCCGGAAGGAACTGGTGAAGGTCGTCCGCAAAAAGGATGAGGAAGCGAAAATCGCCGTCCGCAACATCCGCCGGGATCTGAATTCCGACATCAAAGCGCTGGAAAAGGAAAAGGAAGTTTCCGAGGACGATGCCGCCCGCGGCCTCGACGACGCTCAGAAACTGACGGAAAAATGGGTCAAAAAACTGGATGAGATCACCAAAACAAAGGAAGCGGAGATCATGGAAGTCTGATCCCGCGCCTCTCTCCCGCCATGTTTGATGCCAAAGGGCATTTTTAAATTTCATAATTTATATATAAGGAGGTGTACCCGAATGTATAAAATCACTGACGAATGCGTAGCTTGTGGCACTTGCTTGGACGAATGCCCCAACGAAGCGATCAAAGAAGGCGACATTTACGAAATCGACCAGGACGTCTGCACCGAATGCGGCACCTGCATTGATTCCTGCCCCAACGACGCGATTATCGAAGAATAATGGCAAAAAGAACCCCCTCCGCCGTCGGAGGGGGTTCTGTCGATTTTTGGAGGATGGTTCTTATGAGCGACAGTATAACCCGGGCCGATGTCCTGCTGGGACAGATCGACCGCGACGCCGTGCCAAAACACATCGCCGTCATCATGGACGGCAACGGCCGCTGGGCCCAAAAGCGCCGGCTCAGCCGGGTCAAAGGCCACGTGGCCGGGGCAAAGATCATTCGTCACCTCACCAACGTCTGCTCCGACCTGGGCGTTAAGGCGCTGACCCTCTATTGCTTCTCCACGGAGAACTGGCGCCGCCCCATGGAGGAAGTGGGCTTTCTGATGCGGCTCATCCGCGGCTACCTCGTGGAACAGGCCGCCGATATGGTGAAGGAAGGCGTCCGCCTCACCGCCATCGGCGATCTGGCGGAGCTCCCCGAAGAAGTCCGCCGGGAGCTGGAGCGGGTGACGGAACTGACCAAAGACTGCGATAAGATCAACCTGAACCTGGCCCTGAACTACGGCGGCCGGGACGAGATCCTCCACGCCGTCCGCCGCGCCGCCGAAGACGTGAAGAACGGCGTCCTCGACGCCGCCGACATCGACGAGGCGGCCTTTTCCCGCTACCTCTACACCGCCGGTATGCCCGACCCGGATCTGCTGATCCGCACCTCCGGCGAGATCCGCCTCAGCAACTTTTTGCCCTGGCAGACGGCGTATACCGAGTTCTATTTCACCGATATCAACTGGCCCGACTTTGATGACGAGGCCCTTTACGGCGCGATTTTGGAATATCAGCGCCGTCACCGCCGGTTCGGCGGCATCTCCTGAAAAAGAGGAAAAAGAAAATGTTAAAAACGAGAGTTATCAGCGCCTGCGTCTTCGTGCCGGTGATCCTCCTCGCCGTCTTTTTCGGCGGCTGGATCTTCGCCGCCCTGATCCTGGCCATCGCCGTCCTCGGCGGTTATGAATTCGGAAAAATGGCGGAGGTCAACGATTTTACGTTCCTCCCCTGGATATATTACCCCTCGGCGGCGGTCATCATCGTCCTCGCCCAGCTTTTCGCCAAGACGCCGGGCGTCGTCATCGCCGCGGTGTTTCTGGCCTTCGCCGCCTTTATGGTCCTGTTCATCCTCGGCAAATTCGAGCTGGACGAGATCGCCCTCAACGTCACCGCCGTCGTCTACATCCCGCTGACGCTGTCCACGGCGGTGCTGATCCGTTCCGGCCTCGGCGACGGACGCTATCTGCTCTATCTGCTGCTCCTCATCGAGTGGCTCACCGACAGCGGCGCCTATTTCATCGGCAGCGCCCTCGGCCGGCATAAGCTGATGCCCAGGGTCAGCCCGAACAAATCGGTGGAAGGCGCCGTCGGCGGCGTCGCCGCCGCCGTGCTGGCGGCGCTGATCCTCAACGTCTTCACCGGTCTGCTGCCCTACGGTTATATCATCGTCGTCGCCGTCCTCGTCTCCGTCGCCGGTCAGCTCGGCGACCTCTGCGAAAGCGCCGTCAAGCGCTGGGCCGGGGTGAAGGACTCCGGGAACCTCATTCCCGGTCACGGCGGCGTCCTCGACCGCTTCGACAGCATGTTTTTCGCGTCGCCCCTGCTCTACCTGCTGGTGACGGTCTACGCGGCGCTGTTCTGAGCGCGCCGCGGCGAAGAAGGGAAGGGGGAGAAGGAAAGTGAAAGCCATCGGCATTTTGGGGTCCACCGGCTCCATCGGCACGCAGAGCCTCGATATCATGGGCTGGTTCCCCGACGACTACGAAGTGAAGGTCCTGACGGCCCACAAGAACGCCGCCCTCCTGGCGGAACAGACAAAAAAATTTCACCCAACGGTCATCGCCCTTGGCGATGAGACGCGGTATAATGAGCTGAAAGCGGCGCTCCCCGGCTACGAAGGGGAGATCCTCTGCGGAGAGGAAGGCGTTCTCGCCGCCGCCGCCGTCGGCGTCGATATGATGATCCACGGCATTTCCGGCATGGCGGGGCTCGCGCCGCTGCTCAAAACGATCGAGGCCGGCAACGACGTGGCCTTTGCCAACAAGGAGAGCCTCGTCACCGCAGGGCACCTCGTCATGGATCTCGTCCGCCGCCGGGGCATCGCCTTTCTGCCGGTGGACAGCGAGCACTCGGCGGTGTTCCAGTGTCTTCAGGGCGGCAGGAGCGGCCTGAAAAAACTGGTGCTCACGGCGTCCGGCGGCCCCTTTTTCCACTGCGCCCCGGAAGAGCTCAATAACGTCACCCCGGAAATGGCGCTGAAGCACCCCACCTGGAACATGGGGGCAAAGGTGACCATCGACAGCTCCACGATGATGAACAAGGGCCTGGAGGTCATCGAGGCTCACTGGCTCTTCGACTGCCCCTACGACCGCATCGACGTGCTGATCCAGCCCCAGAGCGTGATCCATTCCATGGTCTGCTTTGAGGACGGCTCCTTCATCGGCCACCTGGGCAAAGCCGATATGCGCATCCCCATCCAATACGCCCTGACCTACCCCGAGCGAAAGGCCAACCCCGTGGAGGAACTGGATTTCGCTGCCTTGGGGAAGATCGATTTTTACGCGCCGCGGCGGGAGATCTTTCCGCTGATGGCCCTGGCCTACGACGTCGGCAGGGCCGGCGGCACGCTGCCGGCGGTGATGAACGCCGCCAACGAGACGTTGGTGTATAAGTTTTTGGAAAAGAGAATAAGCTATAAAGATATTTACCGGATCGTCGCCGACACCGTGGAACGTCACGACAACATCCCTTCGCCGTCCCTGGCGGAGATCCTGAACGCCGCCGAGGAGACGAAAGCGCGGCTGGCGAAGATCTGAGAATGAGGTGTCCGATTTGAACGTACTGCTCACCGTCGCGCTGACGTTGGTCATGTTCGGCGTGATCATCTTCGCCCACGAGGGCGGCCATCTGCTCTGCGCCAAGGCCTGCGGCGTCTATGTGGAGGAATTTTCCGTCGGCATGGGGCCGCTGCTCTTCTCCTTCAAAAAGGGGGATACCCAATATTCCCTGCGGCTGCTGCCCATCGGCGGCTACTGCAAAATGCCCGGGGAAGACGGCGAGAGCGACTATCCCAACGGTTTTGATAAAAAGAACGTGCCCCAGCGGATGCTCGTCGTCGCCGGGGGCGCGCTGTTCAATATTCTCTTCGCGCTGATCCTCTTCGTTATCGCCTTCATGGGCATGGGCACCGCCACGACGGAGCCCCTCATCGGCGAGGTCAGCGAGGACTACCCGGCTTACGCCGCGGGTTTTGAAAGCGGCGACCGCGTCACCGCCATCGACGGCAAAGCGGTGGCAAGCTGGGACGACATGACCGGCGTCATCCGAAGCAGCGCCGGAAAGGAACTGACTTTTTCCGTCGACCGGGACGGTGAGAGTGTGACCCTCGCCGTCACGCCGGACGCGAACGACGACGGCAGCGGCGTCATCGGCGTCGTCGCCGCCCGGGTGCCGATGTCGCCCTTCGCGGCCATCAAGACCGGCTTTGTCCAGACCTACGCCATGACCAAGCTGGTGCTGGTGTCGCTGTGGCAGATGATCACCGGCGCCATCGGCCTGGAACTGGCCGGGCCCGTCGGCGTCGGCCAGATGGTGGGGGAAGCGGCCCACTACGGCTTTTATAATTTCCTCGTCTTCGTCGCCGTCATCAGCGTGAACCTCGGCGTCGTCAATATGCTGCCCCTGCCGGCGCTGGACGGCAGCCGCCTTGTCTTTTTGCTGGTGGAGGGCATCCGCCGCAAGCCGGTCAGCGCCGGGGTCGAGGGCGCCATCCACTTTGCCGGTTTCGTCCTGCTGATGGGGCTGCTCATCGTCATTACCTATTTTGATATCGCCAGGATCGTGGGGTGAACCTATGAAAGAAAGAAAGATCACGCGTCAGATCCGCGTCGGCTCCGTCCCCGTCGGCGGCGGCGCCCCTGTGGTGATTCAGAGCATGAACAATACCAAGACCGCCGATGTCGAGGCCACCCTGGCCCAGCTGAACGCGCTGAGCTCCGCCGGCTGCCAGATCGGCCGTCTCGCCGTCCCCGATGCCGAGGCCGCCGAGGCCCTGGCCAAAATCGTGCCCCGGTCGCCGCTGCCTCTCGTCGCCGACATCCATTTCGACTACCGTCTGGCGCTGAAAAGCGTCGCCAACGGCGTTTCCGCCCTGCGCATCAACCCCGGCAACATCGGCGGCGAGGCGAAGGTAAAGGCCGTCATCGACGCCGCCCGGGAACGGAACGTCCCGATCCGCATCGGTATCAACGGCGGCTCCCTGGAAAAGGATCTGCTGGCCCGATACGGCCCCACCGCCGAGGCCATCGTCGAAAGCGCCCTGAGGGAAGCGGCGATTTTTGAGAAATACGGCTTCGACCAGGTGAAGATCTCGGTGAAGTCCTCCTCGGTGGCAAAGACCGTCGCCGCCTACGAGCTCCTCAGCGAAAAGGTGGATTACCCGCTCCACGTCGGCGTCACCGAAGCCGGGACGCTGCTGAAAGGCAGCGTGAAATCGGCCATCGGCATCGGCCTGCTGCTGAACGAGGGCATCGGCGACACGATCCGCGTCTCCCTCACCGGCGACCCCGTCAACGAGGTCATCGTCGCCAAGGAGATCTTAAAAGACCTGGGCCTCCGGAAGGAAGGGGTGGAGATCGTCTCCTGCCCCACCTGCGGCCGCACCAAGGTGGATCTGGAAAAGATGGTCGCCGCCGTGGAAACGGCGCTGGGGAACATGAAGGCCGACCGACCCATCACCGTGGCGGTGATGGGCTGCGAGGTCAACGGCCCCGGCGAGGCGAAAGAAGCGGATTACGGCATCGCCAACGGCAGGGGGCAGGGCCTCCTGTTCCGCCGCGGCGAGGTCATCGGCAAATATAAAGAAGAAGAGATCGTCGCCGCGCTCCTGCGGGAGATCCGCCGCGACCAGAAGGAGAAGCAATGAAATACAGTCAGCTTTTTGCACCCACGTTAAGAGAAGTCCCCGCCGAGGCGGAGATCGTCAGCCATCAGCTGATGCTCCGCGCCGGCATGATGCGGAAAGTCGCCTCCGGCGTCTATTCCTATCTGCCCTTGGGCTGGCGGGTCATTGAAAAGATCAGCGGCATCGTCCGGGAGGAAATGAACGCCGCCGGCGCTCAGGAGCTGATGTTCCCCATCGTTCAGCCGGCGGAGCTGTGGCAGTCCAGCGGCCGCTGGGACGTCTACGGCGACGAGATGTGGCGCGTCAAAGACCGCCACGGCCGCGATTTCTGCCTTGGCCCCACCCACGAGGAAGTCGCCACCTCCCTGGTCATGAGCGAGGTCAGCTCCTATAAACAGCTGCCGCTGATGATCTACCAGATCCAGAACAAATACCGCGACGAGCGCCGCCCCCGGTTCGGCCTGATGCGGGGCAGGGAATTCATCATGAAGGACTGCTACAGCTTCGACCGGGACGACGATGCCCTCGACATCTCCTATCATAAGATGTACGACGCCTACGCCAAAATCTTCGACCGCTGCGGCCTCGACTATCGCCCCGTCCGCGCCGACAACGGCGCCATCGGCGGCAGCTCCTCCCACGAGTTCATGGTGCTGGCCGACAACGGCGAGGCCGAGATCCTCTACTGCGGCCACTGCGACTACGCCGCCAACGTGGAAGTGGCGGAAAGCGGACAGAGCGCCGCGGCGGAAGCGGAAGACCTCCGCGAGGTCGAAAAGGTGCTGACGCCGGACTGCCGCACCATTGAGGACGTCGCCGCCTATCTGAAGCTCGACACGAAAAAGACAATGAAGGCGCTGTTCTACATGGCCGATGAAACGCCGGTGCTGATCTTCATCCGCGGCGACCGCCGCCTGAACGAGGTGAAGGTCCAGAACTTCCTCGGCGCGCGCCTCTTCTATATGGGCACCGACGCCGATCTGGCCGCCGCCGGCGTCGTCCAGGGCTTTATCGGGCCCTGCGGCCAAAAGCTCCGCGTCCTCATCGATGAGGAAGTGGCTTCGGCGCGAAACCTCTGCTGCGGCGCCAACGAGGAAGGCTATCACCTCGTCAACGTCAATTACGGCCGCGATTTCGAGGGCGAACGGGGCTTCTTCCGCATGGTGGAAGCCGGGGAGACCTGCCCCGTCTGCGGCGGCACCCTGACCGGCGCCCGCGGCATCGAAGTGGGACAAGTCTTCAAGCTGGGCAAAAAATACAGCGTCGCCATGGGCGCCGCCTACCTCGACGAGAACGGCAAGGCCAACCCCTTTGTCATGGGCTGCTACGGCATCGGCGTCGGCCGCACCATGGCCGCGGCCATCGAGCAGAACTATGACGAGAACGGCATCGTCTGGCCCAAGGCCATCGCGCCGTTCCACGTCATCATCGTCCCCGTCAGCGAAAAGAGCGAACGCCAGATGAGCGCGGCCAACGAGCTCTACACGGCCCTCAAAGACCGCGGCGTCGACGTCCTTTTGG
The DNA here is from genome assembly GCA_902796855.1 of uncultured Bacillota bacterium. Classification (GTDB taxonomy): domain Bacteria; phylum Bacillota; class Dehalobacteriia; order UBA7702; family UBA7702; genus UBA7702. The sequence goes on from CADBQN010000069.1 coordinate 37,296, forward strand.
ACGACCGGGCCGAACGGGCCGGGGTCAAGTTCAAGGACGCCGATCTCATCGGCATCCCGCTGCGGATCACCATCGGCGATAAATCCCTCGACAAGGGCATGGTGGAATATAAACTGCGCAAGACCGGCGAATCCGGTCTGATCCCCGCCGAAACCGCCGCCGACGAAGTGGCGCGGCTGCTGGACGCGGCGGACTGAACCATAGGAGACAATTATGCGAAAAAATCTCTCTCTGCTGTTCCTCGGCGCGGTGCTGGTAATCTTCGGCGTCGTCTGGGGCGGCAGCCGCGTCGGGCTTTTGCCCTTTGACGTGTTCTTCGACGGCTGGTGGTCGCTGATCCTCATCGTCATCGCCGTCTACGGTATGCTGAGCCACGGCGTAAAGGTCTTTGACGTCATCCTGCTCATCCTCGGCGTCGTCTTCCTCCTCACGGGGCTGGACGTCATCGACATGAAGCGCTTCAAAGTTCTGTTCTGGCCGGCGGTGCTGGTGCTCATCGGCCTGATGACGATCTTCGGCGTCTTTCGCCGGGGACCGGTGTCGGGCATCGAGTCCGCCGCCGACGCCGGCGTCCGGGCCTTCTTCTCGTCGTCCCGGCGCAAAAGCGAAGGCCGCGTCTACGGCGGCGGCCGGGTGGAATCGTTGTTCGGCGCCGCGGAGCTCGATCTTCGGGACGCCGTCATCGAAGGAGACATCGTCGTCGATGTCCGCGCCGCCTTCGGTTCGGCCCGGGTGCTCTTCCCGCCCCATGTCCGGGTGGAAACGGAAAAAAACGCCTTCCTCGGCGTGGTCACCGACGGTACCTCCGCCCGGGACGCCGTCAACGCTCCCGCGGCCCGTGTACGGTGCCGCGCCTTCTGCGGCGAGATCACACTGAAATAAAAAGAGACGGCCCGTCCGTCTCTTTTTTTTGCCCTTAAAACAAACCGATCTTTTAAAGCAACGCCCCGCCGCTGCGGGCGCGCAGGAGAGCGCCCCTGTATTGTACGACGTTACAAAACTCATTGAACAGGTCTTTTAACGCAAACCTCATCATAGATCGTGTAGGGACAGGTCTCCCGACCTGTCCGCGCGGCACCACATAACACCAACGGCACAACCAATCGGCGACGCACCCGCCCACGCAAGAAACGCAGTGCGTCGCCGAAAGTCGTATCCTTCAAAGCTACGCCCATCCGCCGCGGGGCGCACAGGAGAGCGCCCCCTACATTATATGATGTTACACCTGCCGCCAAACAAGCCTTTTCCCGTAAAACATACCTTTGGCAATACGGTACAACGTGATAAAACCCGTTGAACAGGTCTTTTAACGTAAAACCTATCATAGATCGTGTAGGGACAGGTCTCCCGACCTGTCCGCGCGGCACCACATAACACCAACGGTACAACCAATCGGCGACGCACCGCCTCCCGCACGGTATAACGTATCTTCAACACAAAAAAACCTTCGGCGACGCGCTTCCTCACGAGAGAAACCGACAACGTCGCCGAAAGGCTCCGCCAATAAAGAAACGCCCCGCCGCACCGCCTCCCGCGCGGCGCTTCCGTCACCGTAAAAACCACCGGCGGCGCGTCTCCCTTTCGTCAAAGGGAACCCGCGCCGCCGTTTTTTTGTCCGCGCCGCCTCACTCATACCGGGTGACGGTGAAACGGCGGATGCTCATTTTCCGCCAGGGGTGGATGCCGGCCTTGTCCCTGGCGATGGCCAGCTGATCCTCAACAGTGTCGATGCCGGCGATGTCCGGCAAAAGCAGGGCGCTTTTATCCCGGCTCTCGACGATGACGCCGTACCGCTTCGGGTCGAGGCCGCTCTCGTCGGTCGCTTCGGCCTCGCCGAGGAGGTCGACGCTGATCGTCGCCGCCGCGGCCTCGTCGGCGGTCATCTTCGGGAACCGCGGGTCTTTCGTCGCCGTGTCGATGGCGTATTCGATGATCTCCCTGCAGAGCTGCCCCGGGATCTCCCGGGACGTGCCGACGCAGCCCCGGAGGTGGCCGTCGATCTTGACGGAAACGAACAGCCCGTGGCAGGCGATGTCATCCAGGGCCGCTTTTTCCTCCGCCGTCGCCTCAATGACGCCGCCGTCGGCAAGGTACGTCTCAATGGCGCGGCGCGCCAGCTTCACCGGGGCGCTCTCCCGCCGCTGCCGTTCCTCGCGAAAGGCGCGGAACGCTTCGGGGAAGTGGGTGGCGAAGCTCTCCCGGGGCTTTCCTTGGCGCAGCTCCCCGGTGAGGTAGCCGACGCCGAGGGGCCCCTCATAAGAGAAGAACTCCGCCGTAAAGGCAAAACCGTCCAGCGTGCCCAGGAGAACGCGGTAACTGTTCAGCCCGCACTGGGCCGCCCGCTCGGCAAAGGCCGGGTCCAGCGTCATCAGGCCAAAGAGGTCCTCGCCGAGGAGGGCTTTGCGCGCCGCCCGGTCAAAGGCGGGGCCGGCCTCGTCATAGCCGTAGGGCCCGTCGCTTTGGAGCTTGTGGGAGAGGTCGCCGCTGGCGATGACCGCCGTCCGTCCGCCCCGGGCCTCAGCGGCCTCGCGCAGCGCCATGCCGAGGCGGTAGTGATCCATGGCCGACACGTCGCTGAGGGAGAGGGGCACCACGCGAAAGTCCCGATACCGCTCGGCGAGAAAGGTCAGCGGCACCAGGGCGCCGTGGTCAAGGTCGTAGGAAAGGCCGTTCCGCCGCATCTCCGCGTCGCCGACGCGTCCGGCGGAAAGTCCCCGCTTCGCGGCGGCCTCTTCCAAACGGGAAATCAACTCCAAATCGCAGTCAAAGCCCCAAAAGGGCTTCGCCGCGCCAAAGGCGGCAAAATCGCCGCTGACCCTCGGCTGGGAAGGCGTGTAGAAATGGTGGCTGAACCGCGGCCCGTGGGGGGTGATGATCACCACCGTATCGGGTTTCGTTTCGGCGATCCGCGCCGCGGCTTTTTCCATGCCGCCGACGGTCGCCGCGATCTTTTCTCTGTACGCGCCGCCGACGGCTTCGACGGCGGCAGGGGGGTGGGGCAGCAGCCAGCGCCCGCAGATGGTCCCGTCCATGGTCAGTCCTCCTCGTCTTCGTCTTCCAAAACAAAGGGCGGCTCTTCCCGAAAGATCAGCCGGTGCAGGTCGGCGATGCCGTCGCGGATCTCCCGGCGGCTCCAGCCGTCACGAGCCAGTTCCTCGTCGCTGAGGCGGGAAAGGCGCTCGTAGAAATCGAGGCCGATGCCGTAATTCTCCGCCAGGGGGTAGTTCTCGATAAAGCGATAGAGCAGGTTCTCCGCCTCGTCGAGCTTGCCCGCGGCGATCATCTCGTTCAGGATCTCCGGCAGCAGGTCGTCGTCGCCGAGGGCGTTGTCGGGGCGGGGGATCTCCGTCCGGGTGCCGCGTTCGCCGCGGCTCAGCGCCTGTCCCAGGGTGACGATGGTTCTCAGCAGCCAATCCTTTGTGGGGTCCATGTTCCACCAGCCCTTTCTTTTTCGCGCGGTTCGCGCCTCGTATACTGCTCCCATTATACCATACTTCCGCCGAAAGGAAAACAGCGCCGCGAAAGCTGTTTTTTGTTGATAATTTGTATCTGCCGGTAAAATTATGAAAAAATAATAGACATGGATTGTGTCCTTTTTTTAAAAAAACCGTTGCGCCTTTAACTTTTTTGTGCTAAACTATTAAAGTATTTTAATTTCATATTTCTATATGAAGTCCGCAGGAAAAAACAGCCCGTTTCACGGGCGTTTACCGAAGGAGCGAAACTCTCGGGTGCCAAAGACTGTGGGCGGATAGAACTCTGGAGAATCCCTTTTTTTAAAGGGTGCCGAAGGTGCAAGGTGTGTTCCACTAATCTCTCAGGCCAAAGGACAGAGCGACCGACAGACGCGCTGGCGCGCGTCGGGTCTTTTCCGACTGAGTAAAACGTGGTTTTACTCTTTTTTTGAAATTAAGATGCGGGATCATATTCAATATTTTATGAGGTGAAAAAAATGGGACTTCTCAACTCACTGCTGTGCCTCGATGCCTTCGCTGAGATCACCAATTTCGCGTCGTTCATCGATTGGCTGGACACCGTGGTCTGGGGACCGCTGATGCTCATTCTCATCGTCGGCACCGGCGTTTTCCTGACCTTCCGACTGAAATTCCTGCCCTGGCGGAATCTGGGCTACGCCCTGAAATCCATCTTCGCCAAGAAGGACGACAAAAAGGCCGGCGACATCTCGCCGTTCCAGTCGCTGATGACGGCGCTTTCCGCCACCGTCGGCGTCGGCAACATCGCCGGTGTGGCCACGGCCATCGCCGCCGGGGGCCCCGGGGCGCTGCTGTGGATGTGGCTCACGGCCATCGTCGGTCTGTCCACCAAATACGCCGAATCCCTCATCGCCGTCAAATACCGCACCGTCAATGACAAAGGCGAAATGGCCGGCGGCGCGATGTTCGCTCTCCGCGACGGCTTAAAGAGCAAGGGCCTCGGCAAAGTGCTGGCCTTCCTCTTCGCGCTCTTCGGCGTCATCGCCTCCTTCGGCATCGGCAACATGACCCAGAGCAACACCGTTTCCAGTTCCATCGCGGCGCTGCCCTGCTTCAGCGGCCTCGCCAAATTCACCCTCTTCGGCGTCGATCTCACCGCCGCCAACATCGTCACCGGCGTCATCATCGTCGTGCTCTGCATGATCGTCATCGTCGGCGGGATCAAATCCATCGGCCGCGTCACCGGGAAGATCGTTCCCTTCATGGCCGCTCTCTATTTCATCGTCGCCATCATCGCGATCCTCATCAACATCAAGAACATCCCCTCGGGTCTGTATAACATCTTCGTCGGCGCCTTCGCGCCTCAGGCCATCATGGGCGGCGTGCTGGGGAACATCATCGCCACCGCCATCCAAAAGGGCGTCGCCCGCGGCGTCTTCTCCAACGAAGCCGGTCTCGGTTCCGCTCCCATCGCCGCCGCCGCCGCGAAAACGGACCATCCCGCCCGTCAGGGCTATGTCAACATGACCGGTACTTTCATCGACACGATCATCATCTGCTCCCTCACCGGTCTGGTCATCGCTTCCTCCGGCGTGCTCTACGCCGCCGCCACCGGCGCCTACACCACGCTGACCGGCGCGGAACTGACGGCCACGGCCTTTGCCGAAGTCTTCGGCGGTTCCTTCGGTCACTATTTCATCGCCCTTTCCGTCCTGCTCTTCGGTTTCTCCACGATCCTCGGCTGGGCCTACTACGGCGAAAAATGTTTGGAATACCTCGCCGGCGGCACCAAGATCAACATGGCCTACCGTGTGCTCTTCTCGCTGCTGCCCATCGTCGGGGCCTGCTCCTCGCTGACCGTCGCCTGGAACATCTCGGACATCTTCAACGCGCTGATGGCCGTCCCCAACTTAATCGGCCTGCTGCTTCTGAGCAACGTCATCGCCAAGGAAACCGACGATTTCCAAATCAACTATCTCGTTCCCGAACGGAACGCCGCCAAAGCGAAAAAGAACAAATAAAGCGGATCCCGCTGCCGCCGTTTCTTCCCCCGCGGAAGAGACGGCGGTTTTTTTAACTGCCAAAGACCGCAGGAACTAATGTTCTCAAAAATACTCCGCCGCTTCCCGGGAAACGGCGGGAACCGCCGGATTTTCCCGCGGGCATAAAAGAGATAAACCCGCCCTCCAATGGTGGCTCTGCCGCCCTCTGAGCCGCCGTGAAGGGGAACGCCGCGCCTCGCCCATGCGTTCGCGATATAGAATGAAAACACCGTTTCCGTTTTTCTATATCCCATTTTACATGAATTTACTTCATTTGTCAATACCTCTCGAACAGCCATTCTAATAAACCCCCTGAACAATCCCCTCAAAAAAAAGAAAAATTTTTTTCTCCCACAGCTAAACGCCAAGCACCACCCGAAAAACCGCGTCAAACAGGCCTTTCCCTGCGAACCGATCTATCCCGTGCCGCGTCGGATCACGGACAGGTACAGCGTTACAAAGCACGTCAAACGGGCCTTTTAAAGCAGAAAGTATCTTTGATTGTGTAGGGACAGGCCTCCCGGCCTGTCCGCGCGGTACAACAAAGATACAATGGCAAACCAAACGGCGACGTGACACCCTACGAGAGAACCTATGTACGTCGCAGAAATAAATCCGAATAAAGCCACATTCTGCCGCCGCGGGGCGCACAGGAGAGCGC
>CADBQN010000070.1 GCA_902796855.1 uncultured Bacillota bacterium
GGCACCCAAACCGCACTGCTTACCGCTGCTTCCTTCCGGACCTGACGGGGTTCACAGCCGTTCGCCGCCCGGGACCCGGCGATCAACATCACTTATAAAAGACAGTCCCTACAAAATGCCGCCTCGAACGGGAATTCGACCCCACTATAGCGGGTTGTGGGCCACAGGGCACCGCTGCCTCCCCGTCTAGCGCAGCAAACTGAAATCAAAACTTAGCTTTCTAATTATATCACATCCCCTTGCCGATGGCAAGGGTTCAGGGGAAAAACGCCCGAATTCTTCATTTTTCGTCTCCCCGCGAAAACGGCGGCCCCTCGGCGGGCGCGCTCCGAAGAAGGGAGCGGCTGCCGCCGGCGAGCCGCCGTCAAAGGGCAAAATCATTTTTCAATAAGGGAAAGCAAATATTTCCCGTATTCCGTCTGTTTCAGTTTCCCCGCGGTTTTCCGAAGTGTCGTCTCGTCGATCATGCCCAACTCATAACCTATGGCGTCGATGTTGCCAATGGACGTATGGTTCTCATTTTGGTACGTCCGAATGGCGGAAGAGGCTTCATAAATGCTTTCCGCTGTTCCCGTATCGAACCAGGTGGTATCTTTGGGCAGTTTCACGACGCTGAGGCGGTTTTTCGCGAGATAGGCATTGTTGACGGAGGTAATCTCTAATTCTCCCCGGGCTGAGGGCTCGACGCTTTTGGCGATTTCCACAACGTGCTGATCGTAAAAGTAAAGGCCGGGGATGATGTAGTTGGATTTCGGTTCGGCGGGCTTTTCCTCAATGGAAAGGGCTTTTCCGTCCTCGCCGATTTCCACGACGCCGAAGGGCCGGGGATCTTCCACATAGTATCCGAAAACGGCGGCGCCTTCCTTTTGTCCGGCGGCCCGGCGGAGCGTATCCGCCAAATCGCCGCCATAGAAGATGTTATCACCTAAAACGAGGCAGACACTGTCGCCGCCAATGAATTCCTCCCCGACAATAAAAGCGTCGGCAATGCCTCGGGGCACCATCTGTTCTTTGTAGGAAATAGAAACGCCGAAATCGCTGCCGTTACCGAGGAGTTCCTCAAAGCTGTGATTTTCCGGAGGGACGATAATCAAAATCTCCCGGATCCCAGCCATCATCAATACCGACAGCGGATAATAGATCATTGGCTTATCATAAACGGGGAGCAGCGGTTTGCAGCAGGGTTTCGTGATCGGGTAGAGGCGGGTCCCTTTGCCCGCGGCTAAAATGATACCTTTCATAAGCGTTATTCAACCTCTCTGTTCAAAAAATCGGTTATGGTTTGTCTGCAGGCCGTCAAACGGCTTTTCGCGCGATCTTCATTTGTGTCTTTAACGGAATAATATATTTTCAGTTTCGGTTCCGTTCCCGACGGACGAACGGCAATCCAGGAACCGTCGTCAAAAATGAATTTCAGTACATCAGCTTTGGGCAGATCGCCGATGCCGTTTTTATAATCCACAAGGGAGACCTTCTGTCCGTTAAAGAGCATGTTGGTTCCTCGGAGCGCCGCCATGATCCTATTGATGCGTTTCTGTCCGTCACTGCCGGGGCAGGTGACGGAGTCGACGTCGTCGAGGAAAAAGCCGAATCTTTTGTAAAGATCATGGAGAACGGCGCGGAGAGTTTGACCCTTTTCCTTGTAGTAAGCTGCCATTTCGGAAATGAGCAGGGAGGCGACGACGCCGTCTTTGTCCCTGGCGTGACCGCCGACGAGGAAGCCATAACTTTCCTCGTAACCCATGATAAAATTACCTTCACCGCTTTTTTCATAAGCGGTCATGGCCTCACCGATGTATTTGAACCCCGTCAGCGTTTCTTTTACGGTGACGCCAAAGCTCCTCGCCGCTTCGGCGCCGAGATCGTTCGTGACGATGGATTTTAAAATCACGGCGTTGTCTTTCAGTTCGGTTTCGCGGCGCGTTAAAACGTATTGTGCCAGCAACGCGCCGATTTGATTGCCGTTAAAAAGATGATAGGTCTCCCCGTCACGAACGGCAATGCCGACCCGGTCGCAGTCGGGATCGGTGCCGAGCACCAGATCGGCGCCGGTTTCTTCGGCACGGCGAATTCCCATGGCCAACGCTTCGTGTTCCTCGGGATTGGGCTTTTTTACCGTAGGAAAATTACCGTCGGCGACGGCCTGCTCCGCAACGATATCTACCTGGAAGCCACGTTCTTTCAGCACGAAAGCAACGGGTCTGAGGCCGGAGCCGTGAATCGGCGTGTAAACAATTTTTAGATCAGCGATGGCTTCCGAAGAGAGGGAGTGCCCCTGTCGCATCGTTGCGCGGCAGAATTGTTCCATCATTTCCTCGCCAAGATCAATGAGAAGTCCCGCTGTTCGGGCTTCTTTCTCCGAGAGGATCGGATCGAAAAGGGAAGAGCGCCGTACCAGATCGGCGACTTCCGCGGCGGCCTCAGATACCATTTGACAGCCAAATCGGTCGTAAACTTTATAACCGTTGTACTCTTTAGTGTTGTGGCTGGCGGTGACGGCGATCCCGGCGGCGCATCCCAGTTCCCGCACAGTGTAGGATAAAAGCGGCACAGGAGAAGGCAACGTGAAAAGATATGCCTTGATACCCTCCGTGGCTAGGGTCAGGGCGGATTCCAGCGCGAAGCGGGCAGATTGATTCCGGGTGTCGAACGCAATGGCGACACTGCCTTTGGCCTGTTTTTTCTTGAGCCAGGCCGCCAGGCCGCGGGTGGCCTGGCGTACGGTATGGACGTTCATACGGTTGCTGCCGGCGCCCATGACACCGCGCATCCCCGCCGTCCCGAAAGAAAGGGCGCGGTAAAAGCGATCCTCGATTTCCTTTGTGTCGTTGGCGATGGACGCCAGCTCCGCTTTGAGCTCCGTTTCGGCGCAAACAGTCCATTGCCGGTATTTTTCTTCCATCTCTCTGTTTATCAATGGTTCATTCCTCGCTTAGCAACGCCCGCAGTTCTCGTTTATACGCTTCCACTCCGGGTTGATCGAAGGGGTTGACGTTCATCAACATACAGCTCATGGCGCAGGCTTTTTCAAAAAAGTAAATGAGATAACCAAGATGCTCTTCATCCAGCGATGTCAGAGTGAGTCGGGTAATCGGCGTCCCTTTTTCGTTCCTTACCCGATAAACCGCTTCGGCGACAGAGTCGATATGGCGGTTATAGCCGTGTTCGTGTCCGTCCGCTGTGAGATCGATTGTATGATGGCCGAGGGTTATCATGGTTTCAAAGAAAACGGGATTCCCTTCTTCCAGAAATTGCCCCACGGAGTGAAGGTCGGTGCTGTAACCGATAACGGAAGGATAAATGCCTTTGCTGTCTTTACCTTCGCTTTCGGCAAAAAGCTGTTTCAGCCAGTCGCCGAAGCGAATCATCTCCGGTTCGGTGAAGGAAAAAAACTCAATGGATTTTCCCTCCTCAAACATGAGATTGCGAAATACGGCGTAGCGATAGGCGTCATTCTTTGAGAGATCGGCGGTATTCAGGGCATTTTCAGCTTTTGCCGCGCCGCGGAGAAGGGCTTCAACGTCATATCCGGCGGCGGTTAAGGGCAGCAGCCCCACCGCCGTTAAAACGCTGTAGCGGCCGCCGATGTTTTCATCAAGCGCGAAGGTCTGGTATCCCATTTTCTCGGCTTCCTCCCGAAGAGCGCCTTTTTTGGGGTCAGTGACGGCGTAAACGCGCCGCGCGAAATCGCGGCCGTAGCGCTTTTTCATGTAGTCTTTCAGGAGGTCGAAGGCGAGAGTCGTCTCAATGGTCGTCCCGGATTTGGAGACGACGCAGAGAGCCGCGTCGTGACGATCGAGTTCCCGCAAAAGCTTTTCGTGATAACGGCCGCTGAGATTCCAGCCGGCGAAAAAAAGCTTTACCCCTTGACTTTGGGGGGTCAGTGCTTCATAACAGGCGCGGGTCCCCAGGTAAGAACCGCCTACCCCGATGACGACGAGAGCCGAGTGACGGTGTCGGATCTCGTTCCCGGCGTTTTTCAGAGATTTCAGTTCTTCTCCGTTAAGGGTCTCCGGCAGATCGACCCAACCGGTCATGTCCATGTCGCCGCCGTGCAGACGGTCATGGCAGCCGGTGACCGCTTCTCGGCGCGTTAAGATGGTCTCCTCCCGGGTTTCCATCGCTTTTGAACGCAGTAACAGTTGATTCATTTCTAATGATCCTTTTCTCTTTTTTCGGATATTTTTTTAAAAAACGTCATTCATATACAGTTTATCAAAAAAAGATATAGAATGCAATATATTATGTTAGATTTGTGACTTTTCCTGTAATGGAATTTTAAGGGAACTGTCGAAAAAAACAGCCATTTCACCCCTGGTAGATTTCATGGCCGTTTTTTGTATGTTTTTCGCGTGGGTAAGTTTGCCGTTTTCCCGCGGCCGGGAAAGAATTACGCTTCCCCATCTTCGTTTTCCTCTTCGCCGCCGCCGTCGTTATCACCGGGATAATCGCCTTTTAGCAGGTCTTCCCCGACGGTAGAGCGGAGCAGGTCGTTGACGAAATCGATGGTGATTCCCGCGCCGTGGTTCGCGGCGAGTTCGTCGGTGTAGTCGGCGAAGGGGATGACGTGAATGTTGTTTTTGCTGCCGGTAAAGTAGTTGATGAGCGGAATGAATTCCTCGTCGGCGATGAAGACACGGCCGGAACCGCGGTCATAGACGACATTGCACTTGAAGAACCCCCCGACATGATTGGCCTGGGCGTTCATCGTGGAAGTGAAGTTCCCCAGGGAATAGACGACGGGGACATCGCGGCCGTCGGCGGAAGTGACGGTCTCGATCTCCTGGAGGACGTGGGGATGGTGGCCGATGACGAGATCCGCGCCCCAGTCGGCGAATTTCTGGGCCAGCTGTTTCTGGCGGTCCAGCGCCGAGGTGATGTTTTCATCCCCCCAGTGCACGGAGACGATGACGACGTCGGCGTTTTCATCGGTCAGCTTGATCAGCTTTTCCATTTCCTCTTCGTCGGAGGTATAGACGAAGGCCAGTTCCGAATCGCTGTTCAGCGTCAGGCCGTTGGTCATCTCCGTGAAGCCGACAAAGCCGACGCTGACGCCGTTGACCTCGATGGTGTGGGGTTTTTCCATCTCTTCTTTATTATAGTAAGCGCCGACGTAGAGACTGTCCGGCACCGTTTCCATGAAGTCGATGGTGGCTTTCAGCCCGTCGGCTCCCTGGTCGAGGGAGTGATTGCTGACGATGTTGAAGACGTTGAAGCCGATGTCGTGGAGGGCGGTGATGCATTCCGACGGCGTATTGAACATCGGATAACTGGAGACCTCCTTGATGGCGGTGGCTAAGGGCGTTTCCTGATTGATGAAGCAGAGATCGGCGTCTTTGGTGAGGGGCGCGACGTCCTGATAGAGATAGGTGAAATCGTAGCCGTTGTTATTCGCCCGCTCGGCGGCTTCGGTGTAGAGTTTTGTGTGGAGCAGGTTGTCGCCGGTGGCCATCAAAGAGAACTGCGCGAAGCCGCTCTCTTCGGGCAGCATGTCCGCGGTGACAACGGAGTTTTCGTCGGCGACGGCGGTCAGCCCCGTGTGGGTGAAGGCGATAAACGCCGCCAATACCGCGACGACCGCGACGGCGACAATGGAAATGACGGCGGCCTGGCGTTTCTTTTGATCCCGGCGGCGCTGTTCGCCGGGGGAAAGAGCTGTCCGGGATCTCGCCGCCGGTTTCGCTTTCGTATTGCGATGCTGGGAACGTTGGTTTTCGTTGTGATCCATCGTTACTTCTCCCGTTTCAAATCAATTTCTATCCATAAGTATAACACTTTTTTTGGCGATTACAACGAAAAAAGCGTTTTTTTCACGGAAAAGGTCGAAAGCCGCCGCCGATGACCGCCGGAAACGGGAAGACGCCGCGAAGATCCTTCGCGGCGCCGGGTTTTTATTCTTTTGTTTCGGCGCTGTACTGGTAGGCGATGCGGGGGGTGCCGTCGTCGATGTAGATGATCCCGCGCCGCTCGAAACCGTGTTTGGCGCAGAGGCGCTGCATGATCGCGTTGTCGCGATGGGTGTCGATGCGCAGTTCGCCGCTGAGGGTCTTGCAGAACGCGACGCAGGCGGCGAAGACGCCTTTTTCCTCGCCGTCGCTGCCGATGCGGTGAATGGTTCCGTAGGGGGCGTCGTTTTTCCAGCTGCCGTCCTCGATATAGCCGTAAGTGGGATCCTCACCGAGGATAAAGGCGAAAACGCCGTGGATTTTGCCGTCTTTTTCGCAGACGTAGCATTGGCCTTTAGCGATATCGTCCTCAATGAGCGCCCGGCCGGGATAGCCGTTGAGCCATTGGGAGCGGTTCCCCGTGGCTTCCATAAAAGCTTTGGCGCGGTCGTATACACGTGAGATTTCGTCGATATCTTCCCGTTTCCCGCGGCGGATCACCATTTCTGTCAGCCTTCTTTCCTCATGATGTCTCATTATACCACAGAAAACCGCCGCTGTCACGGCGTCCGACTTTTTTGAGGCGGGAATACCCGCCCCGTACCGCCCAATAAACATGTCGTTTTTGTGAAAATATACGGTTTATTTGAAGGCGTGAGGCGGCCGTTCGTTAACGATATTTACATACTTTTTTTCTCCGCTGAGATTGACATTTCACGCGAAACGACTTATAATAAGATGTTAGTATTAAGCTGGCTTTTTGTGCATAATTTCCATAAAAAAAGATAAATTCCGGGAGAAAATGAAATCACAATGCTGACGAAATGGAGCGTAAAAAAACCGTATAGCGTCATTGTCGCCGTGGCGATTATCCTCGTCCTCGGCGTTGCGGCGTTTCTCGGTATCCGAACCGATCTTCTGCCCGACGTCGACTATCCCTATGCCGTCGTCATTACCAATTATCCCGACGCTTCGCCCGAGGAAGTGGAGGAAATCGTGACCCGCCCCATTGAAAAGGCGCTGGCTTCGGTGGGCCGTGTCACGAATATGAACTCCGTCTCCACGGAGGGCAAGTCCATCGTGACGGTGGAGTTCAGTCAGTCCACCAACATGGATTCCGTCGTCGCGGAAATGCGGGAAGTCTTTGAGCCGCTGAGCGACGATTGGAGCCGTTCGGTCTCAACGCCGTCGATTCAGAAAGTCAACCCCGACACGATGCCCGTCATCGTCGCCTCCGTCGACCTGGAAGGCAGCGACAGCGCCGAGATTTCCAAATTCCTCAACGAGACGCTGATGACGTATTTTGACGGCATCGAGGGCATCGCCGATATGTCGGTGATCGGTCTCGTCAGCGAGCAGGTCCAGATCACCATCGATCCGGAAAAGCTCGCCGCGGTGAACGAAACGATCTTTCAGGCGATTTCCGGCGACTACGCCAAAGCCCGGGCCGCTCTGGAAGCCACCGACGCCGAACTGTCCGGGGCCTCGTCGCAGCTCTCTTCCGCGCTTCTGAATCAAACTTCTTCCATCGATAATCAGCTGCGTTCGCTGAATTCGCAGCTTTCCAGGGCCAAAGCGACGGCGGCGGCCTCGTCGGAGCGGGCCGACGCTTTAAAGGAACAAATCGCCGATCTGGAACAGCGCCTTGCCGCCTATTCCGGCGGCGATGAGGAACGGGAACTGACCGAGGAAGAAGCGGCGGATATCAATTCCCTGCAAACATCGCTGACGACGGCGAAAGCTCAGCTCACCGCCGCCGAGGCCAGTGTCACCGACAACAACGGCACCGTAGCGTCGCTGCAGTCGGAAATCGCCAATCTGGAAAACCAGCGGGAAGCGCTGACGCTGCAGATGGGCAACAGCGAGTCGGAACTGGCGGAAAGCAAGGCCTCCATCACCAAACAGCTCTCGGATCTGTCCGCGGCGGAAGAAACGGCCAAAGCCGAAGCCGACCTCCGGTCGATGATTACGACGGAAATGGTCAGCACGATGCTGGCGGCGCAGAACTTCTCCTCCACCGCCGGTTCCCTGGCCCTTGGCAACAGGGAATACGCCGTTAAAGTCGGGGACAGGATCTCCTCCGTGGACGAGCTGGAAAATCTCGTCCTGTTCCACTTTAACCTCGATGGCGTCAGTGACGTCCTCCTCAGCGACGTCGCCAACGTCAGCCTCGTCAACGACAGCGGGAATGTTTATTCCCGGATCAACGGTCACGACGGTGTCCTGATCTCCTTTGTGAAACAATCGGATTATTCCACCACCGAAGTGGCGGAGAACATATGGAACACCTTTGACGAAATCGGCAAGGCCTATCCCCAGGTGACGATCACGCCGCTGTCGGATCAGAGTCTCTATATCGACAGGGTCCGCACCGCCGTATGGGAGAACCTTCTCTTCGGCGCTGTCCTCGCCATCGTCGTTCTCGTGCTGTTCCTGCGGGATTACCGCCCCACCCTCGTTGTGGCGACGGCGATTCCCGTCAGCCTCCTTTTCGCCGTGGCGCTGATGTACTTCACCGGCGTGACGCTGAACGTTTTCTCCCTGGCCGGTCTCGCCCTCGGCGTCGGGATGCTGGTGGATAACTCCATCGTCGTTATGGAGAACATCTACCGCTGCCGCACGTCGGGTATGTCGCGGGCGGCGGCGGCCATGACCGGGGTCAGACAGGTCGGCCCCGCCATCGTGTCGTCCACGCTGACGACGATCTGTGTTTTCCTGCCCGTCGTCTTCACCGACGGCCTCTCCCGGCAGCTCTTCGCCGACGTCGGCCTGACCATCGCCTACGCCCTTCTCGCAAGCCTGCTCATCGCCTTTACGCTGGTGCCGGCGATGTCCTCGAATATCCTGCGGAATATGAAGCCGAAATCCATGAATTTCGGCCGCAGGGCGCTGACGAAGTATGAGTCCATCCTTCGCTGGGTGCTGGAACACCGCGTCTTCGTCCTTCTCTTCGCCTGCGTCCTGCTGGTCTTCAGCGCCGTGTTCGCGGTTTCCCGGGGGTCCTCTTTCCTGCCGGAGACCGACAGCACCGAAATGACCCTCAGCGTGACGATGGAAGAGGAAACCACGAAAGAAGTCCTCTGGAACACCACGGATAAGATTGTGGAGCTCCTCCGGGATATGGACGACGTGAAGTCCGTCGGTGCCGTGAACGATGCCGGCGGGACGATCTCCATGCTCGGTGACGTCAGCGAGGGCAACGCCACCAATGTCTACGTCGTTCTGAAGGACAATAAAAAACACTCCTGCGGCGAGATCGCCGAAACGCTGCTGGCGGAAACGGAAAACCTCGGCTGCCGCATCGACGTATCCATCGGCAGCTATGACCTCTCGTCGCTCTATAACGACGGTATTCAGATCACCGTCTGCGGCGAGGACCTTTCCGAACTGGCCTCCATTACCCGGGATATGGGAGATCTGCTGCTCAGCGTCGAAGGCGCGGACAATGTCCGCAGCACGATGGATACGGCCACGCCGACGCTGCGCGTCAGCGTCAATAAGACCGAGGCGATGCGCTACGGTCTCACCGTTTCCGACGTTTACGATTTTATCTCGATGTCCATCAGCAACAGCGCTAATGCCACGACGCTGTCGGAAAACGGCTCCGACGGCACCGACGTCATCGTCATCGACGGCAATTCCGGCGATCTTTCCCTTGCCGATATCCAAAACCTGAAAATGACCGTGTCCAACGATGACGGCACCACCTCCGACGTCGTGATCGGCTCCATCGCCACGATCAGCGAGGAAGAGGGACCGCCGGTGATTTACCGGGATAATCAGATCCGCTATATGACGGCCAGTGCCGACGTGGCCGACGGCTATAACGTCGGTCTCGTCAGTGACGAAATTCGTCAGCTGGTCGAGGGCTATCAGCCGCCGGAAGGCTATACCGTCACCATCTCCGGGGAAGAATCGGCCATCAGTGATTCCTTTGGCGATCTCCTCTTTGTCATGTGTCTCGCCTTATTGCTGATGTACCTCATCATGGTGGCTCAGTTCCAGTCGCTGCGGCTGCCGCTGATCATCATGGTCACCGTTCCCCTGGCTTTTACCGGCGGTTTTCTGGCGCTGCTGATTTCGGGGAAAGATTTCAGCGTTATCGCCGTCGTCGGGTTCCTGCTGCTCAGCGGGATCGTCGTCAACAACGGCATCGTGCTCGTGGATTACATCGATCAGCTGCGCCGGGCCGGGAAGGGGCTTTCCGCCTCGATCATTGAGGGCTGCCGCGTCCGTCTGCGGCCGGTGCTGATGACGGCTTCCACGACGATCCTGGCGCTGCTGACGCTGGCGGCCGGCGTCGGTCTGGGGGCGGAAGTCATTCAGCCCATGGCCATTGTCGTTCTCGGCGGTCTGCTCTACGCCACCTGTGTGACGCTGTTCGTTGTTCCCGTTATTTACGATCTCGTCCTGCGCCGCAGGAGCGACGCCGCCGTCGAGGATATTGTTGGTCTCGTCCGTCCCGACAGCCCCGACGAGGAAGACGGGGCGGAACCCGCGGAGCGGGAACGCCGCCGGTTCTTCGGCCGCGGCAAAAAGACGGAAGAAGACGGCGATACGGAACCGGATGCTTTCGGTCCGGCAGCGGAAACGTCCCCCGAAGACGGTGACACGCTCTTTGAAACGGATGAACCGCTTCCCGCCGAAGATGGTACCGCTTCGGAAGAAGACGGCGAACCCTCGGAAAAAGAGGGCTGGCTGAGCCGTTTCCGCCGTCGGTTCTCCGGGAAAAAGGACGCCGCTGCCGAAGCAAACGAGGCGGATGTCGGGACCGACAGCGAAGAAGCGGAAGAAAACGTTCCGGAAGAGACGATCGAGATCACCGATTTTGTTCATATCATTCATCCGTACCGCGCCCCCGCCGAGGATGCCGAGACGTCAACAGAGAAAGACGCGCTCGCCGCGGCGGCGAATCATGAGGGCGCTGCCGGGAATGAAAGTGATGAAGTTGTTGTTGACGCTGACGATGACGATGTTGTCGACGTTGATGATGACGATGTTGTTGACGTTGAGGAAGAAGAAAAAGAGGAAAAAGAATCTGTTTTCGCCCGTTTTGTCCATTGGCTCCGCGCCGACGAGATCGACGACGAGGAGTACGACGAAGAAGACGAAGACGAAGAGGAAGATGAGGACGACGAGGACGAGCTTTACGAATATGAGGATACGCCGCGTTTCCTGCGTCCGCTGATACGGCTGTTTTCGCGGTCGGAAGAGGACGACGACGAAGACGATGACGAGGATTACTATGGCTTAAAGGAACGCAGAAGAGAAGAAGAAACGATGAAAAGCTCCGAAGGACCAAAAATCGCCGCGGATCTCGAAAGAGGGGCGGCCGGGAAAACCCTTGAAAATGAAGGCGGAGACGATGAAAGATCCTAAAAAACCGGCGGATAACAGCGAATGGGCCGCGCCCTTTGACGAGACGGCATATCTTGACGGTGACGGACGCGCCGAGGAGGAACAAAGTCCTTACGATGATATGGAAGATGAGGAAATCATCGCCGCCTATCGCGGCGGCGATCTCATCGCCCAGGAATATCTGATTGCCAAGTATAAGAATTTCGTGCGCTCAAAAGCGCGGTCGTACTTTCTGATCGGCGCGGATAAAGAGGACATCATCCAAGAGGGGATGATCGGTCTCTACAAGGCCATCCGCGATTTCCGCGACGAGAAGCAGGCGTCGTTCCGGGCCTTTGCCGATCTCTGCATCACCCGTCAGATCATCACCGCCATCAAGACGGCGACGCGGCAAAAGCATATTCCGCTGAATTCCTACGTATCTTTGAACAAGCCGATCTATGACGAGGAATCCGACCGGACGCTCCTTGACGTGATTTCCGGGATCCATATCTCCGACCCCGAGGAAATCTTTATCAATCAGGAGCAGATCGAGGATATCCGAAATAAAATGGGCGAGCTGCTGAGCCCGCTGGAGTTGGAAGTCCTCGCCAGCTATCTGGACGGAAAAACGTATCAGGAAATCGCCGATCAGCTGGACCGCCACGTAAAATCCATTGACAACGCTTTGCAGCGGGTTAAACGCAAGCTGGGGAAATACGTCAAACAGCAGGACGCTCTGTCCTGACCGGCGCGGACGGCTCAGAGGGAGGCTTCCCCCCTTTTGGATCCTGCGCGCTTTGGAGATTTATGGGCGTTTGAAAAAAGTTGCCGGAACCCCTTGACAAACGCAGGGCCGTGGGCTATAATAATACTTGCGTTTCATGCCGACATGGCGCAATTGGCAGCGCAACTGATTTGTAATCAGTAGGTTGGGGGTTCAAGTCTCTCTGTCGGCACCA
>CADBQN010000071.1 GCA_902796855.1 uncultured Bacillota bacterium
GCTCTTTGACCCCGTGGCCTACGAGGCCCGTTCGCCGCTGTTCTTCTTCCTGACCGGCACCGGGGCGTCCTTCATCGCCTCCGCCGTCTCTTACCTGCTGCTGGCGCGGATCCCCTTCTGCCGCCGCTATCTGCACCTTGAGGAACGGTGAGAGCGGTTTTCGAAAGAATACACACCATAATATACCTCTGTAAATCCCTCTGTAATGATGTGAGGACAGGTTTTTTCCTGTCCTCACGTCGCAGCGGCACTTTCCGTGCCGTTGATTAAAAAAACCGGCACCGTGAACGCGTTCCGTTCACGGTGCCTTTGCTCTCATTTCCTCTCATTTCAGCCGGAAGCAGGGCGGGATGCCCCCGTTTTCGCCGACATCGCCGCTGTCCGGGTGGGTGCCGCGGTAAAAGCGGAAACCGCCGGGGTAAACGGCAACGTCCGCGAAGCCCTTTTGCGCCAGGAGCCGGGCGGCGTTGTACCCCCGGACGCCGATGGCGCAAAAAACGATGGTGCGCTTTCGCGGGTCCAGCTCGTTAAGGCGCTCCCGGAGCTGCCCCATGGGGATGTGGACGGCGCGGCCGAGGCCAAAGGCTTCCACCTCGGCTTTTTCCCGCACGTCCAAGATCACGCTGTCGGGTTCTGTCTCCACGCTGTCCCAGGCGGCGAACTTCACCATGCCGTCAAGGAGGTTCCCGGCGCAGAACCCGGCCATGTTCACCGGGTCTTTCGCCGAGGAGTAGGGCGGCGCGTAGGCCAGCTCCAGCCCGGCCAGGTCGGCGACGGTGCCGCCGTAGTACATCGAGGCGGCGATGGTGTCGATCCGCTTGTCCGCGCCGTCCGCGCCGACGATCTGGGCGCCGAAGATCTTTTCGCCGTCGGCGGCAAAGAGCAGCTTCAGCGTCAGCGGCACGGCGCCGGGGTAGTAGCCGGCGTGGGAGTTTTGGACGATGGTGACGGTCTCGTAGTCCTTTCCTTTGGCGAGGCCCTTCTGTGCCAGCGCTTTTTCGGTGAGGCCGACGGAAGCGGCGGTGAGGCCGAAGACCTTCGCGACCGCCGTCCCCCGGCTGCCGCGGAAGACCTCGTTCCCGCCGGCGATGTTCCCGGCGGCGACGCGGCCCTGCTTGTTGGCGGGCCCCGCCAGGGGAATCATCGTCCTGCCGCCGAGGATCGGTTCTTCCACCTCAATGACGTCCCCGGCGGCGTAGATCGCCGGGTCCGAGGTGCGCAGGTGTGCGTCGACGACGATGCCGCCGCGTTCGTTGACGGCGAGCCCCGCCTCTTTGGCCAGCTGACCGTTGGGGCGAATGCCGACGGCGACGACGGCGAGGTCGGTCTCAACGGCGGTGCCGTCGTTCAGCGAGACGGCGAGGGCGCCGCCGCGTTCCTCAAAGGCGGTGACGCCGCGGCCCAGTTTCAGGCCGACGCCGTTTTTGCGCAGCTCCGCCTCGAGGAGCAGCGCCATCTCCCGGTCGAGGGAGGGGAGCACCTGATCGCTCATTTCCACGATCAGAACGTCAAGGCCGGCCTCGCGGAGGTTCTCCGCCAGCTCCAGACCGATAAAGCCGCCGCCGACGATGACGGCGCGGTGAACGCTCTCTTCCAGACAGCGCTTTTTGATGCGGTCGGCGTCGGGGACGGTCCAAAGGGACTCCACCCGGTCGGAGCCGATCCCCGGCAGCGGCGGCATCACCGGCGCGGAACCGGTGGCGATGAGCAGGTGATCGTAGCGCTCGTCGTACATTTTAAAGGCGGCCCTGTCGTGGATGGTCACGGTCTTTTCTTCCCGGTTGATGGCGGTGACCTCGGAGCGGAGGCGGACGTCGATCCGGTGGCGTTTGTTCATGCGCTCCGCCGTCATCAGCAGCAGGTTTTCCCGTTCGGCGATGGCGCCGCCGATGTAGTAGGGCAGGCCGCAGTTGGCAAAGGAGATGTACTCGCCCCGTTCCACCAAAACGATCTCCTCATCCTCTTTGAGGCGCCGCAGCCGCGCGGCGCAGCTGGAACCGGCGGCGACGCCGCCGATGATCACGGTTTTAGACATAAAATTTCCTCATTTCTGTTGTGATTCAGGGGAGGCCTTCGCCTCCCGCCGTCAGGCAAACAGTTCTTTTCCCACAGTGTTAGAATGCCCGCGTCCCGCGAAAAAACACGCCAAGCAGGCCTTTCCCCGCGAAACAACTTTCGTTCAATGCCGGAACAAATCC
>CADBQN010000072.1 GCA_902796855.1 uncultured Bacillota bacterium
TCCGAACCGACGCCGCCCCGCCGGGGCGCTCCCGCCGAAACAATGTTTTGTTGACGATAACTCCGTTTTTTGTTGACGATAAAAAAACCCCTTCCGTCAACAAACTCATGCTGTTTTACCAGGCCTTTTCCCGATTTGTTGACGATGTTGACGATTTTTCGGGGTGTGTGGGCTTCCGTCAACAAAGGTGAGGGGCGGGGAAACCCCGGCAGATGTTGAAAATTTTTTCCGCCCGTGTGTTGTTTTTTTGTCGAAAAAATCAACGGTTACCGCCTCGGTTCTATTGACTTCCCGGCGGTTATTTGATAAAATTTATCAATGGAGAGTAAATCAATATTTATATGGAAAAATTGATTTCTTAGTTTGAGAAATGGGGGAATTATCAGAAATGCAAAATCAATGCGGCACATCTTCCGCAGATATGTCCCGGATCGCCGCCATCGCCGCCCGTTATAAAAACGAGCCCGATCAGCTCATGCGCATCCTTCTGGAGATCCAGACCATCTGCGGCAACGCCATCCCGCGGGAAGCCGCCACGGTGATCAGCAGTGTCACCGGCATCCCGGAAGTGGAGATCTACGGCTTTATCACCTTTTACGCCATGCTTTCGGACAAGCCGCGCGGCCGCTACATCATCCGTATGTGCAAAAGCGCGCCCTGCCACATCGTCGGCGCCCAGGAAGTGGCCCAGGCCATCTGCGACTGCCTTGGCGTTGCGCCCGGTGAAACAACGAGCGACGGCATGTTCACGCTGGAATTCTGCGAATGCATCGGCCTCTGCGATACGTCGCCGGCCATCATGATCAACGACGCCGTCTATACCAATCTCACGCCTCAGTCCGCCGTGAACCTGATCAAAGCCTATCAGCAAGGAGGTGCGAGATAATGCAGGAAACAAGAATCGCCCTGCGCTTTGTGGGGAAATACGACACCGCTTCCGTCAGTGAGTACTGCGCTCTCGGCGGCTACGGCGCCCTGCGGAAAGCCCTCTCCATGGACAAGGCTTCCCTCATCGGCGAAGTCGCTTCTTCCGGCCTCCGCGGCTGCGGCGGCGCCGGCTTCCCCACCGGCAGAAAATGGGAAATGGTCTCCGCCGCCCAAGGCGCTCAAAAATACGTCGTCTGCAACGCCGACGAAGGCGAACCCGCCACCAACAAGGACCGCGTCATCATCGCCGGGGATCCCCACAGCCTCATTGAGGGCATGGCCATCGCCGGTTACGCCGTCGGCGCCGACATGGGCTATATCTACCTTCGCTATGAATATCCCTACCTCTTCCCCGTCCTGGAAAACGCCATCGCCGACGCCCGCAATGCCGGTTTCCTCGGCAGCAACATCTTTGGCAGCGGCTTCAGCTTCGATCTGAAAGTCGTTTCCGGCGGCGGCGCTTACGTCTGCGGCGAGGAAACGGCGCTGCTTGAATCCATTGAGGGCAAACGCGGCGAGCCCCGCTTTAAACCGCCCTATCCCGGCACCGAAGGTCTCTATGGCTGCCCCACGCTGATCAACAACGTCGAGACCCTTGTCACCGTGCCTTCCATCGTTTTAAACGGCGGTGCCTGGTATGCCTCGTTCGGTCTCGGCGACCACTGCGGCACCAAGATTTTCACCCTCTCGGGGAACCTTGTCAACCGCGGCGTCTTTGAGTATCCCCGCGGCACCAATCTCCGCCAGCTCATCTATGAAGTCGGCGGCGGCTGCCCCAACGGACGTCAGCTTTTGGGCGTTCAGACCGGCGGCGCTTCCGGCAACATCATCAACGGCGATATGCTCGATATCCCCCTCGATATCGACGACTGTTCCGCCGCCGGCGCCACTTTCGGCGCCGGGGACATCATGGTCTTTGACGACAGCAAGGACGTCCTTGAGATCGTCGAGAACCTGATGGAATTCTTTGCCCACGAAAGCTGCGGCAAGTGCACGCCCTGCCGCGAAGGCAACGCCCGCCTGCTGGAACTGATCCGCAAGATCCGCCGGGGCGAAGGCACTATGGAAGACCTCGACACCTTGGCCGATCTCTCCGAGACCATGATGGATTGCTCCCTCTGCGGCCTCGGTCAGGCCTCGCCGTCGCCGGTCGTCTCCACGCTGAAAAACTTCCGCGGCGCGTACCTCAGCATGATCGAAGGGGGGCAGAGATAAATGGCAAGACTTATCATTGACGGTCAGACCGTCGAAATCAACGACGGCGCGACGATCTTACAGGCGGCCCGGAAACTGAACATCAAGATTCCGACCCTTTGTTACCATCCCGACCAGGCCGTAAAGGCCAACTGCCGCATCTGCGTGGTAGAGGTGGAAGGCCAAAGCCGCCTCGTTCCCGCCTGCGCCTATCCCGTCAGCGACGGCATGGTGGTGAAGACCAACTCCCACCGCGTCCGCCGCGCCAGATGGAACATCCTGGAGCTCCTCTTTGCCCATCACAGCAAAGACTGCCTCCAGTGCGACCGCAACGGCAACTGCGAACTGCAGACCATTGCCCAGGATATGCACTTCAACAGAGAGCTCCGCTACACCCAGGCCGTCCGCGGCAAGGGACGCGACCTCACGTCGCCCTGCATCACCAACGACCCCTCGAAATGCATCGCCTGCAACCGCTGCGTCTACGCCTGCAGTCAGATCCAGACGGTCTTTGCCTTAAGCCGTGAGAACCGCGGTTTCGACTCGGTCATCACGCCTTCTTACGGCAGATACCTCGCCGACACCACCTGCGTCGGCTGCGGCCAGTGCGTCCAGGCCTGCCCCGTCGGCGCTCTCACCGTCCACGACGACCGCGACGTCGTCTGGAACATGATCGACGACGAAAGCAAAGAAGTCGTCGCCCAGGTGGCGCCCGCCGTCCGCATCACCATCGCCGAAGCCCTCGGCGAAGACCCCGGCGTCGTCTCCACCGGACGCCTCGTCACCGCCATGAAGCGCCTCGGCTTCGACAAGGTCTTTGACACCGACTTCTCCGCCGACCTCACCATCATGGAGGAAGGCACCGAGTTCATCCAGCGGCTCACCACCGGCGGCACGCTGCCGATGATCACTTCCTGCAGCCCCGGCTGGATCAAATTCTGCGAAACGTACTACGCCGATCTGCTGGATCACCTCAGCTCCTGCAAATCGCCGCAGGGGATGTTCGGCGCGCTGATCAAGGAATATTACGCTCCCGCCCAGGGCAAAGCGCCCCAGGACGTGTGCAGCGTCTCCATCATGCCCTGCACCGCGAAGAAATTCGAGTGCAAACGCCCCGAACTGGGACGCAACGGCTATCAGGACATCGACGTCGTCCTCACCGTCCAGGAACTGGCCCGAATGATCGAACAGGCCGGCATCGACTTTAAATCCCTGCCGGAAACGGAATTCGACGATCCCTTCGGCCTCGGCTCCGGCGCCGGTGAAATCTTCGGCGCCACCGGCGGCGTCATGGAAGCGGCTCTCCGCTCCGTCTATGAAATCGTCACCAAACAGGAACTGACCGACATCGATTTCCACGCCGTCCGCGGCTTTGAAGGCATCAAGGAAGCCACCATCCAGGTCGGCGATATCCCGGTGAAAGTCGCCGTCGCCCACGGCCTCGGCAACGCCCGGAAGGTGATGGACCTCATCCGCGAAGGCAAAGCCGATTATCACTTCATCGAAATCATGGCCTGCCCCGGCGGCTGCATCGGCGGCGGCGGCAACCCGATCAAGAACTGGGCGAAAATGGAACACCGCTTTGAAGCCGTCTACGCCACCGACCGCGCCCTGCCGGTGCGCAAATCTCACCGCAACCCGGTGATCTCCAAGGTCTACGAAGAGTACCTCGGCGAGCCCGGCGGTCATCTGGCCCACGAACTGCTCCACACCCATTATGTGGACAGAAGCAGCCTGCTGAAATAAGCGGCCCTCGATTCAATCATCCGGAAACGTATGAAGCCCGAACGCTTCATACGTTTCTTATTATAAAGAAGGGACTTTGTTGACGGAAGCCCGCACAGGCGAAAAAATCGTCAACAGCGTCAAAAAATCGGTGAAATGCCTGTTCAATGCCTATGAGTTTGTTGACGGAAGGGGTTTTCCATCGTCAACAAAAACGATAAGATCGTCAACAGGACAGACATGAATCCGAACGGAAACGGCAACGGAACCGTGCTAAAATAAAAAAAAGGGTCTCCCGGCCTTCCCCTACACAGTCAAAGTTCCTTTTCGTGGTAAAAGGTCTGATCAACGTGTCTTGTGACGAAGTACGCCGCGGCGGCAAACGGCAGTTGTACCGTTGTTGTTCGTAGGGACAGGTCTCCCGGCCTGTCCGCGCGGTAGGGCGTTCGTCGGTACGAAGAACAGGGCGGCGACGAACACCGTTTCTCGAAAGGGACCGCGTCGCCGCAAGGTCAGACCGTTTTCGTTCCGCTGTCCCGCGCGGGAAGGTCAGGAGACCTTCCCCTACACAATCAAAGCTCCTTTTCGTGGTAAAAGGCCTGTTTGACGTGTTTTGTGACGAAGTACGCCGCCGCGGTAAACGGCAGTTGTACCGTTGTTGTTCGTAGGGACAAGGTTCCTGCCTTGTCCGCGCGGCAGGGCGTTCGTCGGTACGAAGAACAGAGCGGCGACGAACACCGTTTCTCGAAAGGGGTATCGTCGCCGCAAGGTATAACCAATATATCCTCGCGTGTCCGCGCGGGAAGGTCAGGAGACCTTCCCCTACACAGTCAAAGCTCCTTTTCGATGTAAAATACCTGTTAAAGGTGATTTGCGACGGAGTACGCCGCCGCGCAAAACACCGCCCCCATAACAAAAACGGACTTCCGACCCGCGGAAAGTCCGTTTCTTTTTATGTTGTTTTAGGGTCTCCTCACATTCCCAGACTCAGGCAGAGGACGGAGCAGAGGGCGAAGAGCACGCAGTAGTAACCGAAATAGCGCAGGCGCCCTTTGTTCAGCAGTGTCACGACGAGCTTGATGGCGAGAACGCCGGAGACCGCCGCCGCCGCTGCCGCCACGAGATACACCGGGCTCAGCGTGAAGCTGCCGGTATCGCCGACGATCTTTACGCATTCCAGCAGGAAGGAGCCGAAGATCACCGGGATCGACATGATGAAAGAGAATTTCGCCGCTTCCGTCCGGGAGATCCCCAAAAGCAGCGCCATGAAGATCGTCGAGCCGGAGCGGGAGATCCCGGGGCAGATGGCGATCATCTGCATCACGCCGATGAGCAGGGCGTTCCAAACGGTGATGTCCTTGCCGGTCTTGTCGCCTTTCAGGTGGTCGGCGATGAACAGCAGCGTCGCCGTGAAGAACAGCGCGATGGTCGGCACCCAGATGGAGTCGAAGAGCTCCTCAAAGAAGTCGTTGAAGAGCACGCCGACGACGCCGGCGGGGATCGAGGCGACGAGGATCAGCCCGACGTATTTTTGGAAGGGGTGCTTCAGCAGTTCCCAGATATCTTTGCGGTAGCAGATGATGACCGAGATCAGCGTCGCCATGTGGAGCAGGATCTCAAAGGTGATCCCCGATTCCTGCGCGTTCAGAAAGTACTCAAAAATGGTAAGATGCCCGGAACTGGAGACCGGCAGAAATTCCGTCAGCCCCTGTACGATCCCGAGAAAAATACCTTGAAACCAACCCATAAATCATTCCTCACATTCAGATAGTTTCGTCCGCCGCCGTTTTCGCGGCGGTAACTAAATCATTATATCATGTCCCGTGAGGAATTACCACCAAAAAAGTTGCTTTTTGCCTAAATTTCTATGAATCCCGCCGCGGTCAGCCCATCAGCTCCCTCAGCTTCGCCATGGCGGCGCCGACGCCGCCGACCTCGTCGATGAGGCCCGCGCCGACGGCTTCCTCGCCGACGACGATGGTGCCGATGTCCTGGGCCAGCTCACCGGTGGTGAGCATCATCTCCCGGAGTTTTGTCTCGCCGATGTTGGAATGGCGGACGATGAAGCGGACGACACGGTTCTGCATCATGCGGAAGTAATCGAAGCTCTGCTGAGCGCCGATGACGAGGCCGTTCATGCGGATGGGGTGGAGCGTCATCGCCGCCGTCGGCGCGATGAAGCTGTAGGCCGCGGCGACGGCGATGGGCACGCCGATGCTGTGTCCGCCGCCGAGGACCAGAGAGACCGTGGGCTTCGTCATCGTGCTGATCATCTCGGCGATGGCCAGCCCCGCCTCGACGTCGCCGCCGGCGGTGTTCAGCAGAAAGAGGACGCCGCGGATGGAATCGGCCTGCTCCGCGGCGATGAGCTGGGGCAGGATGTGCTCGTATTTTGTGGTTTTGTTCTCCGGCGGCAGCGCCATGTGCCCCTCGATCTGGCCGATGACGCTGATCACGTGGATGTCGCTTTGGAACTCCGGCAGCGTGAGCTGGCCGTATTCGTCAATGGTCCGGGGCGTTTCCCGCTGCTCCGCCGGGTCGTTCTCCGCTTCCCCAAAGGTTTCGTTCTTCATCAGATGGAACATAAAACCGCCTCCGTTGTTTTTTCCTTAGTTTGGGCCGCGGGTCGAGAAAATATCCGCAAAAAGCAGGAAAAAAGCCATACATATCGAAATATTAAAGTTAGTTTAGTATGTCAGTAACGATTCCGCGGGGCGAAAGAAGTCAGACTGGGCACGAACCGCCGCTTTGCCCGGCTCTTTCGCCAAAGGGATCCGATAATAAACAGAGAAAAAACAGAGGTGGAAAATGGCGACCGCGAAAAAGAAAAACACAGCGAAGAAAAATAAAAAGAATCAGGGAAAGAAGAACGGCGCTTCCCCGCGCCTGTCCGCTCTGGGGATCTCCGTCATCCTCGCCGTCTGCGGCGTGCTGCTGCTGATCCTCTTTATCGCGGTCTCCCCGTCGCGGAGCATTTCCGGCGTCGGCGTGCTGCTCCAGGCCATCGTGAAGATGTTCGCGTCGCTGCTGGGCGCCGCCCGCTTTACGCTCCCCTTTTATCTGCTGCTTCTGGCCTTTGCTTTCTTTCGGAAGAGGAACGAGGAATTCCGCTTCGCGCGGTTCATCGTCTTTTCGACCGTCCTCTTTCTCGTTTTTCCGGCGTTCTTCAGCATCGACCAGCGCTTTGTCGATTTCGGCAGCTTCATGACGGTGGCCGCCGGCGGCAGCGGCGGCGGCGTCCTCGGCGGCGTTTTGGCCTACGGGATGCTGCGTCTGCTGACGGAGCCGCTCTCCGTCGTTCTGCTCATCCTTTTGGCTCTGGTCTCCGTGCTGATGCTGGTGAACTTCTCCTTCCGTTCGTTCTTTGCCGGCCGCAAAGACGCTTTGGCGGAAAAATACGCCGAGCGGAAAGAAGCGCGGGAACAGGCCAAAGCCGAGGCGGAAGCGGAAGCGTCCCTCTTTGACGGCGCGGAAGGGGACGAAAGCGGCAAAACGGGCCTTTTGTCTCCCGGCAAAGCCCGCCGTGAAAGGGAACAGCTCCCCGCGCCGGGCAAACGCAAACGCAAAGTCGTGGAATACGCCGACGAGAACCGTGTCATCATCGACGGCATGGTCTTCACGAAAGATCCCGGCGAGGGCGACTTTACGCCGGTCACCTTCAGGGAACACCTGACCGGCAGGAGCGAGATCGACGACATCGCCCCCGTCTACGACGACGACGAAAAAGACCCCGATATGGATCTCGTCGCCGGCCTCTACGGCGGCCTGGGCGACGAGGACATCCACACCGGGATCTTCTCCCCCGAAAGCATCGACGCCCACATCTACGATGAGGAATTGGAACCGCCGGCGGACGAGACGGATCTCACCGCCTTTGAGGAGATCGTTCCCGACGAAGACGGGGAAACGGAGAGCGACAGCGAGGAATTTGAGGTCGATCCGGAAAATCCCGAAAAAAAAGCAGCCATGTCCCATTTTTGTCTCCCCAAGACGAGTATACTTGAAAAAGGAGATCAAAAGAACCGGAAACAGAGCGCTCAGGATATCCGCGCCAGCGTGAAAAAGCTGGAGAGCACCCTGGAAAGCTTCGGCGTCCAGGCCCGGGTCACCGATGTCAACGTCGGCCCCTCCCTCATCCGCTATGAGGTCCAGCCCGGCCCCGGCGTGAAGGTCAGCCGCATCGTCGGCCTCACCGACGACATCGCCCTGCAGCTCGCCGCCGCCAACGTCCGCATGGAAGCGCCGATCCCCGGCAAGAGCGTCATCGGCATCGAGGTGCCCCGAAAGGACACCGTCACCGTGTATTTCCGCGAGATTCTGGAAAACTCCCGCTTCTTTGAAATGTCCTCCAAGCTGACGTGCGCCTACGGTCAGGACATCGCCGGGAATCCCGTCATCGGCGACCTGGCCTCCATGCCCCATCTGCTGATCGCCGGGACGACGGGTTCCGGGAAGAGCGTCTGCATGAACACGATGATCTGCTCCATCCTGTTCAAGGCCACGCCGGATCAGGTGAAGTTTATCATGATCGACCCGAAACAGGTGGAATTCGTGATCTACGAAGGGCTGCCCCATCTGATCACGCCGGTGGTCACCGACCCGAAAAAAGCCGCCGGGGCGCTGAAATGGGCCCTGCGGGAAATGGAGAACCGCTATACTCTCTTTAATCAGAACCGTGTCCGCAATATCTTCGGTTACAATCAACTCGCGGCGGAAGAGGATCAAATGCCTCAGATCGTCATTTTCATCGACGAGCTGGCCGACCTGATGATGGTCGCCGCCAAGGACGTGGAAGCGTCCATCTGCCGCCTGGCGCAGAAGGCTCGGGCCGCCGGGATCCATCTCGTCATCGCCACCCAGCGTCCCTCGGTGGACGTCATCACCGGGCTGATCAAGGCCAACATCCCGTCCCGCATCGCGCTGTCCGTCTCCTCGCAGACCGACTCCCGCACGATCCTGGACGTCGGCGGCGCCGAAAAGCTCCTGGGCCGCGGCGATATGCTCTATATGCCCGTCGGTTACTCCAAACCTTTGCGCGTCCAGGGCGCCTGGCTTTCCGACAGCGACGCCGCGGCGATCCTCGATCACTATAAAAAACAGGGCGAGCCCGATTACGTTGAGGGCGTGGCCCAGGCCGTGGATACCGGCGGCAAAAAGGAAGCCGATTACGGCGACGCCCTCTTTTTCGACGCCGCCCGGGCTGCCATCACCGCCGGACAGGCTTCTACCTCGATGATGCAGCGGCGGTTCCGCATCGGCTATAACCACGCCGCCCGGATCATGGAGGAACTGGAAGAAAAAGGTGTCATCGGCCCCGCCGACGGCGCGAAGCCGCGGACGGTGCTGATGTCGCTGGAAGCCTTTAAAGAGACGTTTAAGGAACCGGAAGAACCCTCCCTCTTTGATGAGGAGTGAGGAGGAAAGGAACGATATGGGAACGACAGGACTTCGATTTCAGCAGGCGCGCATGGATGCCGGTTTCACCTTGGGCGAAGTCGCCAGGGAACTGGACATCGACGCCAAATATCTCTTTGCCCTCGAGGAGGAGGATTACGCCTCGCTCCCCGGCAAGACCTTCACCATCGGCTACGCCAAAAGCTATGCTTCCTATCTCGGTCTGAACTCCCGGCGCATCCTTGAGGAGATCATGAAGGAAATCGGCTACGACGAGTCGGCCTTCATCAACAGCAACATTGAAAAACGGCTGTTCACGCCGGAAGATCACATCCGCAAACGCGCCGACCAGCTGGAGAACGCCACCAAGCGCTCGGCGCGGCAGCGGCGCTATTTGCTGAGCTTCGTCATCACCCTGGCGGTCCTGGCCCTTGTTTCCTTCCTCGGCAGCCGCCTTTGGATATAGACCATCATAAAGGAGAGCACCATTGAAAGCAGCGCTATGCAGCTTAGGCTGCGCGAAAAACCTCGTTGACAGCGAGCGGATCATGGCGATTTTAAAAGAGTACGGCTTCGCCCTCTGCGACGATCCCGCCGCCGCCGACATTGTCATCGTCAATACCTGCGGCTTCATCGCCGCTGCCAAAGAAGAGAGCGTCGACGCCATCATCCGCTGCGCCGCGCTGAAAGAGAAGAACTGCCGCTGTCTCGTCGTCACCGGCTGCCTCGTGCAGAAATACCGGGAAGAGCTGGAACGGGAGATCCCCGAAGTCGACATCTGGCTCACCTCCCTGAACTTTGAGACCATCGGCGCGCGGCTGAGGGAGCTGTTCCCCGAAACAGCGTCCCGTCCCTCCTATAAAGAATTCCGCCGCGTGCTGGCGACGCCGCCCCACTGGGCCTATCTCAAAATCGCCGAAGGCTGTGACAACCGCTGTACCTTCTGCGCCATCCCGGAAATGCGCGGCCCCTATGTCAGCCGCCCCATGGAAGAGATCCTCGCAGAAGGGGAGGAACTGGTCCGCCGCGGCGTGCGGGAGGTCATCCTCCTGGCGCAGGACACCACGGTCTACGGCCGCGACCTCTATGGGGAACCGAAGCTGAAAGAGCTCCTCAAGGCCCTGACAAAGCTGGATTTCCTCCGCATCCGCGTCCTTTACAGCTACCCCGAACGCATCGACAGGGAACTGCTGGAGCTGATGGCCGCGGAGGAAAAGCTCTGCGCCTACCTGGATATCCCGATGCAGCACGTCAACGACGCGGTGCTAAAGGCTATGGGACGGCCGGAGCGAAAGCGAAAATTAGAAGCGCTCCTCGCTTTGATCCGTGAGACCGACAGCGATTTCGCCATCCGCAGTACCTTCATCGTCGGCTTCCCCGGCGAGACAGAGGAGGCCTTCGCGGAGCTTCTGGCCTTTTTGGAGGAGGCGCGCCTCGACTGGGTCGGCGTTTTCCCCTATTCCCGGGAGGAGAACACCGCCGCTTACGATCTGCCCGATCAGATCGACGAGGAGACGAAGAACCGCCGTTACGACGAGGCCATGGCGCTGCTGAGCCGCTGTTCCGCCCGGAACATGGAACGCTGGCTGGGAAGGGAAGAGACCGTCCTCATCGACGGCGAGACCGATCCCGACGACCCCCAGGCGGCAGCGTATCCCTACTACGGCCGCGGCTCCTTTCAGGCGCCGGAGGTCGACGGCGTCATCTATCTCTCCGCCGACGGGCCCCATCAAAGGGGCGACGTCGTTCAGGCGCTTATCACCGGCAGCGATGTCTATGACCTGACCGGAAAAATATTGGAAGAAGAAGGAAAGAGGAACGAGAGATGAATTTAAATCTGAATCTGCCCAATACCATTACCCTGATCCGCATCGCGATGATCCCCCTGATCATGCTCGTGCTGCTTTTGCCCATCCCGGGGAAATACATCATCGCCGCGGTGCTCTTTGTCGGCGCTTCCGCCACCGACGGTCTGGACGGTCACATTGCCCGTTCCCGGAACCTCGTGACGACGCTGGGGAAATTCCTGGACCCCCTCGCCGATAAACTGCTGATCCTGGCCACCCTCATCTGCCTGCTGGCCTTAGGCAAAGCCGGCGCCGTGGCCATCATCATCATCCTCACCCGGGAGCTGATGGTGACGGGGCTCCGCGCCATCGCCGCCGATAAGGGCGTGGTCATCGCCGCCTCCTACTTCGGCAAGTTCAAGACCGTCTCCCAGATCGTCGCCATCACCTATATCCTGCTGGCCGCCGGCATCGCCGCCCTGCCCGAGTGGATCGGCGTGCTGCTGCTGTGGATCGCCGTGGTGATCACGATTCTTTCCGGCGCCGATTATTTCTATAAAGGGAAGGACCTGTTTGAATGAGAACCGTTGAGGACATCGTCCGAAAGCTCATCGCAAAAGGGGTGACCGTCGCCGCGGCGGAATCCTGCACCGGCGGGAAGATCGCCGCCGCCGTCACCGACGTGGCCGGCGCCTCGGCCATCTTCGGCTACGGCCTCGTCACCTACAGCAACGAGGCGAAGGTGAAGCTGCTGGGCGTCAGCGAAAAGACCCTCCTCGAACACGGCGCCGTCAGCGAAGAGACGGCCCGGGAAATGGCGGCGGGACTGAGCCGCGTTTCCGGCGCCGACGCCGCGGTGGCCGTGACCGGCATCGCCGGGCCCGGCGGCGGCACGGCGGCAAAGCCGGTGGGCCTCGTTTATATAGGCCTCGCCGTCGGCGGGGAGATCGATGTGAAAAAGAATCTCTTTTCCGGCGACCGCGGCGAGATACGGCGCCAAACCGTCGAGACGGCGCTGGCGCTGATCGCGGAAAAATGTCTTGAGAACGAATGGGATTGAATTGAGTCATATAAAAGCGAAAGGAAGAAAAAATGGAACGCAACAACAGAAAAGAAGCTCTTGAGGAAGCGCTGCACCATATCGAGAAACAGTTCGGCAAAGGGGCCATCATGCGCCTCGGCGACGCCGCGAAGATGAACGTGGAAGTCATCCCCTCGGGGATCCTCGCCCTCGACGTCGCTTTGGGCGTCGGCGGCGTCCCCAAGGGCCGCATCATTGAGATCTTCGGGCCCGAATCCTCCGGGAAGACCACCGTTGCCCTGCACATCGTCGCCGAAGCCCAGAAGCGCGGCGGCACCGCGGCGTTCATCGACGCCGAGCACGCCCTCGATCCCCACTACGCCCACAAATTGGGCGTCAACATCAACGAGCTCCTCATCTCCCAGCCGGACATGGGCGAACAGGCGCTGGAGATCACCGAAGCCCTCGTCCGCAGCAATTCCGTGGACATCATCGTCGTGGACTCCGTCGCCGCCCTCGTCCCCAGAGCGGAGCTGGAAGGGGAAATGGGCGACAGCCACATGGGGGTGCAGGCCCGTCTGATGTCCCAGGCGCTGAGAAAGCTCACCGGCGTCGTCGGCCGCACCAACACGACGGTCATTTTCATCAACCAGATCCGCGAAAAGATCGGCGTGATCTACGGCAACCCCGAAACGACCACCGGCGGCCGGGCGCTGAAATTCTATTCCTCCGTCCGCATCGAGATCCGCAAGGCCGAAGCCATCAAGAACGGCAGTGAGATCATCGGCAACCGCACCAAGGTGAAGATCGTCAAGAACACGGTCGCGCCTCCCTTTAAAGTGGCGGAATTCGATATGATCTACGGTGAGGGCGCTTCCCGCGTCGGCAGCCTTCTCGATATCGCCGTCGATCAGGACATCATCAAAAAGAGCGGTGCCTGGTTCTCCTATCAGGAAGAACGCATCGGTCAGGGCCGCGAGAACGCCAAGCAGTTCTTAAAGGATCATCCCGACGTCTATCAGGAAGTCGAGGCGAAGGTCATGGCCATCATCCAGAACAAGGACGTCTCCTCCTTCGGCGACGACGAAAAAGAAGACGACGAAGCCGGGACCGACGCCGAATAATGGCCGGCCGGAGAAAAGACGGAAAACTGCCCGATCCCGTCAATTACAGTCTGTGGCTGCTGAATTATAAGCCCCGCAGCGTGAAGGAAATGACCCTCGCTTTAAAAAAGCGGGGGTTCTCCGACGAGGTCGCCGACGAAACGGCGGCGTCGCTGATCCGCTGGGGCTACATTGACGACGAACGGTACAAAAACTACGTCATTGAGAAGCGCAAGCGCAGCAATCCCAAGGGCCGCGATTTCGTCCGCCGGGAACTGAAAGAAGCCGGCATCGAGTGCGGACCGGAGCTGGAAGACCTCTATACCGACGAGGAAGAACAGGCGCTCATCGGAAAACTGCTGGCCCGGTGGAGCCGTTCGGGGCAGACCCTCGGCGAGAACAGGGACCGCTTTTACGGCCGCCTCTATCGCCGCGGTTTCGCCCCGGGGAACATCACCGCCGCCATGGAGGATTTTCCTAAGAGCGACGCGGAAGAGGAAGCGCCGCCGTTCTTTGACTGAACTTTCGCTTTTGCGCCCCGTTCGCCGTGAGACACCGTGAAAACGACGCGGACGGGGCAAAATATTTTCTTGACAAGTACACCGCTGATAGGGTACACTATAAGGGATGAAACGTAGTTTATCCGCTGAATTTCAGCTGGTGAGATATAATCGCGTATTTTATATTATTTTTTACATAACATTTAAAAGGAATAAAATACAATACGGTCTCACTGGGCGCGCCGCGGCAGTTTCCGCGCGCGTGAGGGGGCATTCGTTATATCCCGTTATATCCCGCTTGAAGGAATGCGGCATAAGCCAAGTTGATTCTTGGCTTTTTCTATTTTTATGGGGGTGTATAAATTTTGAACACAACAATTCTTATCATCTTGATCGCGGCCATCATCGCCGCGGCGGTCATCGCCTTTGTCGTCGGTTATACCGTCCGCAAACGGACGGCGGAAGCCGCCTTTAAATCCGCGGAAGACGAAGCGAAAAAAATCATTGAGGAAGCCTATAAAGAAGCCGACTCCAAAAAGCGCGAAGCGCTGGTCGAGGCGAAGGAAGAAATCCTCACGATGAAAAAGGAAAGCGAAAAGGAAGCGAAAGACCGTCAGAAAGAAGTCTCCCGGATGGAACGCCGGGTAATCCAAAAGGAAGAGAACCTCGATAAGAAAATCGAGAACATCGAGAAAAAGGAAGGCAAACTCAGCCGCAAGGAACAGGATCTTGACCGCCGTCTCGGCGAGGCGGATAAACTCGTCAGCGAAAAACAGGCGGAGCTGGAACACATCAGCGGCCTCAGCGTCGACGAGGCGAAGGAACTGCTCCTCGCCGGTCTGGAACAGGACGTAAAGCGCGACGCCGCCGTCATGATCAAAGAGATTGAGACCGACGCCAAGGAAAACGCCGAAAAATACGCCCGTGAAATCGTCACCCAGGCCATTCAGCGCATCGCCGCCGACCATGTGGCGGAGACCACCGTCTCCGTGGTGGCGCTGCCCAACGACGAAATGAAGGGCCGCATCATCGGCCGTGAGGGCCGCAACATCCGCACCCTTGAAACGATGACCGGCATCGACCTGATCATCGACGACACGCCGGAAGCCGTCATCATCTCCGGTTTTGACCCGGTGCGCCGTGAGATCGCCCGCATCGCCCTGGAAAAACTGATCCAGGACGGCCGCATCCACCCGGCCCGCATCGAGGAAATGGTGGAAAAGGCCAAAAAAGAAGTGGATCAGACCATCAAGGAAGACGGCGAGCAGGCCAGCTTTGTCGTCGGCGTCCACGGTCTCCATCCCGAGCTGATCAAGCTTTTGGGCCGTCTCCGCTACCGCACCAGCTACGGCCA
>CADBQN010000073.1 GCA_902796855.1 uncultured Bacillota bacterium
ACCTACGGCGCGGAAGTGACCCCCTCGCCCTCGGAAACGACGAACATCGGCAAAAAGATCTTAGCGGAGCACCCCGGCACCAACGGCTCCTTGGGCTGCGCCATCTCCGAGGCGGTGGAAGTCGCCACCACGACGGAAGGCTACCGCTACGTCCTCGGCAGCGTCCTCGCCCAGGTGCTGCTCCACCAGTCGGTCATCGGTCTGGAGACCAAAGCCGCCCTCGATAAATACGGCATCGTTCCCGACGTCATCATCGGCTGCGCCGGCGGCGGTTCCAACCTCGGCGGGCTCATCGCCCCCTTCATGGGCGAAAAGCTCCGCGGCGAACGGGATTACCGCATCGTCGCCGTGGAACCGGCCTCCTGCCCCAGCTTTACCCGGGGCAAATACGCCTACGATTTCTGCGACACCGGCATGGTCTGCCCCTTGGCGAAAATGTATACCCTGGGCAGCGACTTCATTCCCTCGCCGAACCACGCCGGCGGCCTGCGCTATCACGGCATGAGCTCCGTCCTCTCCCAGCTCTACGCTGACGGCCTGATGGAAGCCACCTCGGTGGAACAGTCCAAAGTGTTCCAGGCGGCGGAGGAATTCGCCCGGATCGAGGGGATCCTTCCCGCTCCCGAAAGCGCCCACGCCATCCGCGTGGCCATGGATGAAGCACTGAAATGCAAAGAGACCGGGGAAGAGAAGACCATCGTCTTCGGCCTCACCGGCACCGGCTATTTTGACCTGGTGGCCTACGAAAAATACAACAACGGCGAAATGACGGACTACATCCCCACCGACGAGGATCTCGCCGCCAGCCTCGCCAAACTCCCCAAAGTGGAGCTGTAAACTCAAACCACGACCAAAAAACGGAAGGAAGGCCCAAAGGGCTTTCCTTCCGCTTTTTTATGCTTCCCGCTTTTTTCAGACGGGCGTGACGGCGCCGCCGCAGCCGCAGCCGCCGTTCCCCGTACAGGGGCCAAAGCCGTTGAAGCCGCAGCCCAAAAAGGCGTAGAGGATGGAAGCGAGGTACTGTAACGTATAGACATTATAGATGGAGCTCAGAACACAGCTGTAGTCGCAGCAGCCGAAACAGCCGGAACAGCCGCAGCCACAGTGATTGCCGCAGCCGTTGCCGCAGCCGCAGCCGCAGCCTCCGCCGCAGTTCCCGCCGCAGCCGCAGCACGAATCATTTCCACAATTTGATCTGCTCATTTGGGGCCTCCTTTGATGATTTTCATACTGTAACATATGAGGGAGCCCCCAAAATTGTGACGGTTTTTTACAAAGTTCCCCTCATTCCCGCCGGGCGAGAGAAAGGTTGTAGAGCACCACGGTGAGGAGGACGATGACGACGCCGGGAAAGGCCAGGGGACTGATATACTCGCCGTAAAAGAGGGCGACCCACACCGGGTTCAGCACCGGTTCCAGACTGCCCGCCAGCACCGCCGGGACGGGATCGCAGCGGCGGAGCCCCTGGAAAAAGAGGATGTAGGCCACGCCGAGCTGAAAGGCGCCGAGGAGCACCGCCCGGGAGACGGCGGCAAAGGTGAGCGCCGTTTCCCCGGCCAGGGCGGGGACGCAGACGACGCCGCCGAGGACCAGCCCGAAGAAGATCGCCGCGGCGAGATCGGTCTCGGGGCGGAGCTTCAGCACGTAGACGACGCTGACGCACAGCGCCGAGCAGAGGCCGAGGCCGTTGCCGAGGACGTTGCCGGTGGAGAGGCCGTCGAGGAAGAACCAGAAGATGCCGAGGAACACGGCGGCGCAGGCAATGACATCGGCTTTGCCGGGCTTTTTGCCGAAAAACAGATAGGAAAAGGCGATGATAAACACCGGCGACGTATATTCCAGGGTGATGGCGTTGGCGGCGGTGGTGAATTTTGTGGCGGCGTTGTAAAAGACCGTGGTGCCGAAGACGGAAAGGGCGGCGGCAAAGGTGGCGATGTTCAGCGTGAATTTCCGGCCGGAAACCGCCATATAGACGCCGAAGACCGCCGCGCCGACGAGACAGCGGACGCCGTTGATGGCAAGGGGATTCCAGGGGATCATTTTGATGAAGACGCCGCCGATACTGAAAAACACGGCGGAGGCCGCCATGATCAGCACACCTTTTGTCTGTTCCGTCATTCGTTCCGGTTCCTTTCGTTTCGTCAAACCGATTATACCACAACCGCCGCGCCGTTGAAAGGGCTTCGGGGCGAAAAAGCGCGCCGCGTTCCGACGGATCTCGGCTCCTTTTTTTCACACTGATTTCCGCGTTCCCTCTTTTTTTCTTCTTTTTTTGGTGCTATACTATGAGCGGAATAAAACAAAACCGGGGCGAAAAGCCCCGTTGACCCGGCGAAAGGAGAAAACGGCGGTGCGACTCTTACGAAAGACCCTGGCGATTCTGTTGATCCTCTTTTGTCTGTGGCTGCTGCTGCCTTTGGCGGCGGGCATCTTCCACATCGGCATGATCTATCCCGTGATCCTGCTGCTGCCGCTGATCGTCGTCCTCTGGCGGCGCTCTCCCTTTGGCGGCAGCCGGCGGCGGGCGGCGGCGTTTTCGCTGTGTTACGCCGCGGCGCTGGTGTTCTGCCTCGGCACCGTCGCGGTGATGGCGAAGGCCGCCCAAAACGACGGGGGAGACGGCGGCACCGTCATCGTCCTCGGCTGCAAGGTCCGGGGCTCCACGCCGAGCCGCCTGCTCTACGACCGCTGCGAGGCCGCCCGGGGATATCTGGAAGCGAACCCCGACGCTGTCTGTGTCGCCGCCGGGGGACAGGGCGCCGGCGAGGACATTTCCGAGGCCGAGAGCATCTTTCAGGTGCTGACGATCAGGGGCGTGGCCCCGGAACGGATCTATCTGGAGGAATCCTCCACCAACACCGAGGAGAACCTCGCCAACGCCGCGGAGATCATCGCGGCCAACGGCCTCTCCACCGACGTGGTCATCGCCACCGACGCCTTCCATCAGTTCCGCGCCGCCCGATACGCCAAAAAAGCGGGGCTGAACCCCACCGCCGCGCCCTCCGCCACCTATCTGCCGGTGATGCCGGGCTACTGGGCCAGGGAGATTTTAGCGGTGTGGAAAGCGATCCTGCTGCGGTGAGCGACAAAAGAAGAAGCTAGGGAACGGCCCCAACCACCAAGGGAGCCGTTCCTTTTTGATTCCGAAGACAGCGCGCGAACGGCACAGCCGCCGCGGTGACATATCC
The DNA here is from genome assembly GCA_902796855.1 of uncultured Bacillota bacterium. Taxonomy (GTDB): domain Bacteria; phylum Bacillota; class Dehalobacteriia; order UBA7702; family UBA7702; genus UBA7702. The sequence goes on from CADBQN010000073.1 coordinate 3,189, forward strand.
CGCCGCAAAAAGCGCCGAACAGGCATTTTACCGTGAAAACGACCGCCGCGGCGCGGGCGACGTACAACGTTACAAAACACGTTGAACCGACCTTTTACCACGAAAAGGAGCTTTGATTGTGTAGGGGAAGGTCTCCCGACCTTCCCGCGCGGGACAGCGGAACGAAAACGATCTTGACTTTCGGCGACGCGGCCCCTCTCGAGAAACGGTATTCGTCGCCGCCCTGTTCTTCGTACCGAGAAACGCCCTGCCGCGCGGACAAGGCAGGAGCCTTGTCCCTAC
>CADBQN010000074.1 GCA_902796855.1 uncultured Bacillota bacterium
CACAGGTTGGAAAGGATCACCCTGCACAGGTTGGAAAGGATCACCCTGCACAGGTTGGAAAGGATCACCCTGCACAGGTTGGAAAGGGGCCTTCCGGGCGCTTTGGGGAGGCTTTCTTTTCATTATACCACGGCGGGGGACGCGGGCAAACAAGATTTTTTTTGGGGGTTCGCTTCGGCACGGCGAAAAACAGCGCTGTTCAAAGCGGTTCGGGCGCTTTTATTTCAAAATCATTTCGGTTTTCCGCGGAAAATTGCCGTTTTGACGTTGCGAATCACCCCGGTTTTGTGCTATGATATAAAATTATAGGAAGTTTTGTTTCAAAAGGAAGGAACCGCGTATGGCTGAACATCGCCTCACCGATCTGAAACGCATTGTTTTTAAAGTGGGCAGCTCCACCCTGCTGGACGACGACGGGCAAATCGACGGCACCGTCCTCCACCACCTGGCCGCCCTCTGGTCCACTCTCCACAGGGAAGGGAAAGAACTGATCATCGTCTCCTCCGGCGCGGTGCAGCTGGGACGGCCGCACCTCTCCGGCGAGCACAAGGGCGAGGCCATCATCTCCAAACAGGCCGCCGCCGCCGTGGGACAGTCGAAGCTGATGGCCCTTTACGACAGCTTTTTCGGCGTCTGCGGCATCGACGTGGCCCAGGTGCTGCTGACCCGGGGGGACTTCGCCGACCGTCACCGCTACATCAACGCCAGGAACACCTTAAACACCCTGCTGGCGGAAGGGATCATCCCGATCATCAACGAAAACGACACCGTCGCCTGGGAAGAACTGAAATTCGGCGAGAACGACTCCCTCGCCGCGCTGGTGGCGGGCCTTGCCGACGCCGACATCGTCTGCCTGCTTTCGGATATCTACGGCCTCTACACCGGCGACCCGCGAAAAGACCCCAAGGCCGAACACATCCCCGTCGTCGATGAGATCACGGCGGAGATCGCCGCCATCGCCGGGGGCGTCGGCAGCCGGATGGGCAGCGGCGGCATGAAGAGCAAAGTCGACGCCGCGAAGATCGCCGCCCAAAGCGGCATCCCCCTGACCATCACCATGGGCCGGGACGTCGACAACATCCGCGCCATGCTCCGGGGCGAAGGCACCTTCACGCTGTTCCGCCCCGGCGAAAAGAGCCTGCGGCAGCGCGACCGCTGGATCGCCTACGCCAGCGAACCGGCGGGCTCCCTCACCGTGGACGACGGCGCGGCCAACGCCCTGCGCCGCCACAAGAGCCTGCTCCCCGTCGGCATTGTCGCCGTGGACGGCGACTTTTCCGAAGGCAGCGTCGTCACCGTGAAAGACAGCGGCGGTATCATCGGCCGGGGCATCGTCGGCTACGGCGCGGCGCAGATCCGCGCCCTGCGGGGAAAGCGCAGCGACGAAACGGACGCCGCCGAAGTGATCCACTGCGACAACCTCGTATTGGAGGATATGATATGAAAGACTATATGTACCGGCTGGGAGCCAACGCCAAGGAAGCCGCGAAACGCGGCGCCCTCCTCTCCGCCGACGAAAAGAACGGCGCTTTGGCGGCAATGGCCGCGGCGCTGAGAGAGAACAGCGCGGCCATTTTGGCGGAGAACGCCAAAGACCTCGCCGACGCCGAGGCGAAGGGCGTTTCCGCCGCCCTCCTCGACCGGCTCCGGCTGACGGAGGAGCGCGTCGATGGCATGGCCGCGGGCCTCACGGAGCTCATCGCTTTGGCCGACCCCATCGGCGAGACCATCGCCCAGTGGAAGCGCCCCAACGGCCTGGAGATCGCCAGGAAACGGGTGCCCTTCGGCGTCATCGCCATCATCTACGAGGCCCGGCCCAACGTCACCGCCGACGCCGCCGGCCTTGCCCTGAAAACGGGGAACGCCCTGATTTTAAAAGGCGGCAGCGAAGCCTTCCGCTCCAACCAAGCCGTGGCGGAGACGCTCCGCGCCGCGCTGAAAGACCGCGGCCTGCCCGAAGACCTTTTGCAGTTCGTCGCCACGAAGGACCGGGAAGCCGTTTCGATTTTGCTGAAAATGCGGGAATACGTCGACGTCGTCATCCCCAGAGGCGGCGGCGGGCTCATCCGCTTTGTGGTGGAGAACGCCTCGGTGCCGGCGATTGAGACCGGCGTCGGCAACTGCCACATCTATATGGATAAGAGCGGCGACATCGACATGGGGGTGGACATCCTCTTTAACGCCAAGACCCAGCGCCCCGCCGTGTGCAACGCCGCCGAGACCCTCCTCGTCCACGAGGACATCGCCGCGGACTTTTTGCCCCGGGCCGCAGGAAAGCTCGCCGAGAAGAACGTGGAGATCCGCGGCTGCGAACGTACCCGGGCCATTTTAAAGGACGCCGTCCCCGCCGCGGAAGAGGACTGGGAAACGGAATTTCTCGACTACATCCTCGCCGTGAAGGTCGTTTCCTCCCTCGACGAGGCCATGGCCCACATCGCCCGCTATTCCTCGGGGCACAGCGAGGCCATCATCACCGAGAGCTACAGCGCCGCCCGCCGCTTTACCGAGACGGTGGACGCCGCCGCCGTCTACGTCAACGCCTCGACCCGGTTCACCGACGGCAACGAGTTCGGCTTCGGCGCGGAGATCGGCATCAGCACCCAAAAGCTCCACGCCCGGGGCCCCATGGGGCTGAACGCCCTGACCACGGAAAAATACGTGATCCACGGCACGGGGCAGATCAGGAAATAGCTATGAAGAACATCGGCATTATGGGCGGCACTTTCGACCCGATCCACTACGGCCACATCGTCACCGCCGAGGAGGTGCGCCGCGGCTTTCACCTCGACGAGGTCGTTTTTGTGCCCTCGGGGAACCCGCCCCACAAAAAGGGACGGCGCATCACCCCGGCGGAGCACCGCCTCGCCATGACAGAACTGGCCGTCCGGGGCGAGGAGGGCTTTTCCGTCTCGGACATCGAGATCCGCCGCGGCGGCTACTCCTACGCCCTGGATACCGTCAACGCCTTTCGGGAGATCTACGGCGAGGAGGCGGAGATCTATTTCATCACCGGCGCCGACGCCATCGTCACCATCGCCCAATGGTACCGCGCCGACGAGCTGATGCGGCGCTGCCGCTTTATCGCCGCGGCCCGGCCCGGCTACAGCTTTGACGACACCAACGAGGTCCTGGCCAAATACGGCGACCGCGTGTCCCTCTTCAGCGAGACGGCGCTCAGCGTCTCCTCCTCGGAGATCCGCGCGCGGGTCGCCGCCGGGGAGACCATCGAGGACATGCTGCCCCCGGCCGTTATCGACTACATCGAGGCCCACGGCCTCTATCGAAAAGGAGATCCGAAGGATAGATGATTCCACTGAAACCGCTGAAAGAAAAGCGCATGGCTCACTGCGTTTCCGTGGCAAAGCTCTGCTACGACCTGGCTTTGGCCTACGACGTCGACCCGATGCGGGCCTACCTCTGCGGCGTGTTCCACGACATCGCCCGGGAAATTCCCGAAGACGAGATGATCCCCCTGGCAAAGGCGCGGAACATCCCCGTCGGCGAGGCGGAGCGCCGCTCTCCCCTGCTGCTCCACGGCGCTTTGGCCGCCGCCGCCATGGCGGAGAACTACGGCATCGGCGATGAGGAGATGCTCAACGCCGTCCGCCGCCACACCGTCGGCGCGCCGGCGATGACCCTTCTCGACAAGATTTTGTTCATCGCCGACAAAACGGAGCCCCTCCGCGTTTACGATGGCGCCGCTTCCCTGCGGGAGCTGGCCTTTACCGACCTCAACCGGGCGCTGGCATTGGCCGTGGAAAACGAGATCCGCTACTGTGAGGAAAAGGGCTACAGCGTTCATCCCGACACCCTCGCGCTGAGACAGCGCCGCGCGGAACCGACGGAGATCCTTTGACTCTCCAAAACGGGCCGCGCCATAAGAAACATAGACCATCCATTTCCCTTGATGAAGGAAGGAGAACCCGCTTTATGAATTTACAGGAAAAAATCGAGACCGCCGTCGCCGTGATCACCGAGAAAAAGGGCTTTGACACCCAGCTTCTGGACGTCGCCGAGATCACCGAGATCGCCGAGGCCTTTCTGATCACCCAGGCGAAGAACCGCACCCAGTCCCAGTCCATCGCCGACGAGCTCCTTGAAAAGCTGGAGGACGGCGGCGAACGCCCCCTGAGAGTCGAGGGCTATCAGGCCGGCGGCTGGATCCTGCTGGATTACGGCGACCTCATCATCCATGTCTTCCTCCCCGAGGAGCAGGAATACTACAAGCTGCCCCGGCTCTGGAAGGACGCGAAATTCACCCGCTTTGACGAAGAGGGCAACGCTCACCCCGTGACGGATGACGACGGCGGGGAAACGGCGGAATGAAGGTCTACAGCGAACTCGCCCCCTATTACGACCGCTTTATGAGCCACATCGACTACGAGGGCGAGGCCGAGGCCATCTACGGTTTTTTGTTCCAGATCCGCCGGGTGAACGGCCGCGTCCTCGACATCGGCGCCGGTTCCGGCGGGCATATGCTCCCCCTCATCGACATGGGCGTGAAGGCCGAGGGCCTCGATTACTCCGAGGAGATGATCGCCGTTCTCCGGGAAAAGCTCCGCCGCCGACATGCCGTAAGCAGGCTCTACACCATGGACATGCGCGCCATCGAGACGGAGCGCCGCTGGGACGTGATCTACTGCTTTGGCGAGACCATCCACCATCTCGGCGGCATCGACGACGCCGCCGCCTTTTTCCGCTCCGCGGCGGAGGCGCTGCGCCCCGGCGGTTACCTGGTCTTTTCCTGGCAGGCGCCGGATTACTTTGACGAGCTGGCCGCCATCGGCGATTTTTACGAGGAACACGGCGACGACTACCTCCTTTGGAGCGTCCGTGAGGCCGAGGACGGGGAAAAGGCGCTGTACCTCGACTACACCGCCTTCATCCGGGAAGAGGACGGCCGCTTTGGCCGCGTCCGGGAGACCCACCGCCTGGCGATCTTGCCGGAAAAGCCCCTGTACCGCGCCGCGGGTAAGGCGGGGTTCAGCCGCCGGGAGGATTACGAGGATCTCTGTTTCGGCGAGCTCCTCGACGGAAACACGAGACGCGTCACCGTTTTGGAAAAGATATAAAACGAACCGGCGCCGCGCGGC
>CADBQN010000075.1 GCA_902796855.1 uncultured Bacillota bacterium
TCGTCTTTGGTATCTGGCTCATTGCCATGAATCCTCTGGATCTCTTTAAGAAGGAGGAAGACTAATCATGAGAGTATTTAACTACGCAGTCATTAAATATTTTACTAAAGTAAAAGAAGCCTGCCCTGCCGAAGTTTACGAAGCGCTGAAAGGCGAATTCGGCAGCCACAAAATGTGCAAGCCGGACAAAGTAAAAGCCGCCATCATGACGGCGGAAAAGAACGGTCTCCTCGCCGAAACCCGTTATGAATTGAATGATAACGGTGAAGTTGACATCTACTACAACTGCGAGGGCGAAGCTTTGGAAGCGGTAAATCGATATCTTGGGAATTATCCCGATTGATACGCCCGTAAAAGCCGGTATCTGACCGGAAAATGAATTTAGAAAAAAACCTGCAAGTCCCTGTACGGTTTCATCTCCCCGCCCGCGGCAACAGTCCCTTCTTCCAGCCGCGCGCGGGGAATGTTTTTCTCCGGAAAATGCTGTTGCCGCCGCAGATAAAAAAGCTCCTTTTTCCTGAATGCGAAGGAAAAAAGGAGCTTTATCATTGTATGTTTCTCAATAATATCCGTAGCGGTCCCGATAGCGGATGATGAAATAGATCACCGCGACGAGGGTGACGGCTTCGGCGATGGGCACGGCCAGCCACACGCCGGTGATCCCGATGAGGAAGGGGAGGAGCAGGAGCATCCCGGCTTCCATCACGAGGGTGCGGGTAAAGGAGATGGCGGCGGAAATTTTTCCGTTGCACAGCGCCGTGAACAGTGAGGAACCGAAAATGTTGAAGCCGCAGAGGAGGAACGCCGTGGAATAGATGTGCATTCCGTAGGTGGTCATCTCCCTTAAATTCTCGTTGTCGCCGCAGAAGATGTCGGTGACCGGCGCCGCCGTGATCTGGGCCAGCAGCACCATGGTGACGGAAACGGCGGCGGTGACCCTGAGACAGCGGCGGAAGAGGTTCTGCAGTTCGGCGCGGTTGTCGGCGCCGTAGTGGAAGCCGATGACCGGGGAAATGCCGAAGCTGAAGCCCATGACAATGGCGTTGAACACGAAGATGAGATAGAGAATGACGGTGATGGCGGCGACGCCGTCCTCACCGGCAAGGCGCATCATCTGGAAGTTGTAGAGCCACGTCGTCAGCGAAGAGGAGAGGTTCGCCACCATTTCCGAAGAGCCGTTGACGGCGCTGTGCAGCAGGACCTTAAAATCGAACGCCGGCTTGGTGAACCGCAGCAGGCTTTTGTTGGGGGCGATAAAGTAAAAGAGCGGGATCACGCCGCCGACGGCGTAGCCGCAGGTGGTGGCCCAGGCCGCGCCGACGATGCCCATGTGGAGCACGACGATGAAAACGTAATCCAGGATCATGTTGGTGAAACCGGCGGCCAGGCTGAAGGCCATGGCGTAGGTCGGGCGCTCCGCCGTGATGAAAAAGCTCTGGAACGATACCTGGAGCATAAAGAGGATGCCGCCAAAGAGGATGACCCGTCCGTAATCGACGCAGTATTCGATGAGCCGGTCGCTGGCGCCGAGAAAATAGCTGATGGGGCGGATGAAAATGATGGAAATCACCGTTAAGAACGTCCCCAGCAGGAAGATGGCGAGGACGATCATCGTGAAATACTGCCGCGCTTCCTTCGTCCTGCCTTCGCCGAGGGTCTTCGCCACCTCGGCGTTGCCGCCCATCCCCAGCATAAAGCCGAAAGCGCCGATGACCATGATGGCCGGGTAGATGATGTTGATGGAGGCTAAAGCGTCGCTGCCGACGATGTTGGAAACAAAGAGGCCGTCGACGATGACGTAGAGGGAAGAGAAGACCATCATCACGATGGTGGGCAGCGTAAAGCGAAACATCCGGTAGTAATTGAAATGATCGGATAACTGAATCTTCACTTTGGCCCTCCTTCTCATGACGTCGGTTTCTGTATTATAGTATGAGTTGAAAAGGTTGTCAAGATAAGGCGGAGCGGTTCGGCGGGTTTTGTGAAAAGTTCGCAAAAACGGAAAACGGCCCGGTATTCCGGACCGTCTTTTGGATCTCAGCGAAGGGCCTCTTCCCATTCTTTTTCTTTGAAACCGACGAGGACGGTATCGCCCTTGACGAGGATCGGGCGCTTGACCAGCATGCCGTCGGAGGACAGGAGCTCGAATTGCTCCGCTTCGCTCATCGCCGGGAGCTTTTCCTTTAACGCCAGTTCCCGGTATTCTTTGCCGCTGGTGTTGAAAAACCGTTTCAGCGGCAGGCCGCTCTTTTCGCGCCACGTTTCCAGTTCCTCCCGGGTCGGCGGTTCCTCGGCGATGTGGCGGCAGTCGAAAGCGGCGCCCTGTCCCTTCAGGTACTTTTTCGCTTTTTTACAGGTGCCGCAGGGGGGATATTCGATGAACAGCATTGTCTTCGCTCCTTTTTTGCCGTATCGGCGTTTTCTTTATGATATCACAAAAAAGCCCTGTTGAAAAGAGAAAGAGGCAGCCGGGGACGGGGATGGTTGGGAAAAGCGGTCCACGGCTGCCGTGGCTTCTCAAAAGGAGGGAACCCGTTTGATTCAGTGAGAGGCTGTTTCTGTGGTTCTGGTGAGAAGCCTTTATTTGAAAAGCGAAAGGAGGTGAGAGGGGTCAAATTCACATTTTCGCCTTCCACGCTTTGGAGGGAGCGGCGGGCAATCGCCTCGGCGATCGGTACGTCCCGCCGCCCGATGAGAGGAAAAAAATGAAAAAGAATTACGCCGCGGGGAAAGGGATCGTTTTCTCCCGCGGCGTTTGGATACATGTGAAATCAAAAAACCTTTCGACCATGTGGCGAAAGGCGTTTCGCGGATGGTCCCGATGCGAGAGAACAACAGCAGGGAGAGTATTCTGACTCGTCTTCATCGCTCCGCGCCGCCTTCCCGCGGATTGCTCCGCAGTGGCGCTTTTGGCGCTTCGCTCCGACTTACAGCGGCTGCCCCGTCCGGGATTTTCACCCGATTCCTGTGGAAAGCGCTTTGGCGCTTTCGCGGCTCCTTGCTGATCCGAAGTATTCATTTCGATACATTTATTATATCAGTGTTGAGCTTCTTCGTCAACAGTTTTTCTTTTTTTTAAAAAACGGCGCGGTCCGCGCTCCCGCTTTCGGGAAAAGCGCGAACCGCCTCCGCTTTTTTTAGGGGAGCGGGATGTCGTCGGTGATGAGTTGGACGCGGCTGCCCTCCAGGGGGTCTTTGGTGACGGCGACGCGGGTGGCGACGCGGTTTCTCAGCTCGGCGACGTGGGAGATGATCCCCACCAGCCGCTTCCCTTCGGAAAGAGACGAGAGTGCCCGAAAGGCCTGATCGAGGGCGGTTTCATCGAGAGAGCCAAAGCCCTCGTCGATGAACATCGTGTCCAGGTGAACGCCGCCGGCGGAGGACTGGATCTCGTCGGCGAGACCCAGAGCCAGGGAGAGGGAAGCCTCAAAGGACTCGCCGCCGGAGAGCGTGCGGACGCTTCGGACGCTCCCGTTGTAATGGTCGATGACGTTCAGTTCCAGACCGCTCTGGCTGCGGTTGTTCAGCGCTTCCTCGCTCCGCCGCAGCTCATACTGACCGTCGGACATCACCATAAAGCGGGTGTTGGCCTTGTGGATGACGCGGTCAAAATACGTCTGTTGGACGTAGGTCTCCAGCATGATCTTTTCCCGGCCCCGGAGGGTGCCGTTGGCCGTGTCGGCCATGGCCTTGATCCGCCGCCATTCCGTTTCCGTTTTTTGCCGCCGTTCCTCGGCGCTTCGGATTTCCGAAAGCGCTTTGCGGTTGACGCTGAGGCGCGTTTCCGCGGCGGAGATCTTTTCCGTCAGGGCGGTTTTTGCCGTCTGCGCTTCTTCCCTGCGGCGGCGGAGAGCGCCGCTGTCCTGTTCGGTGTCGGTAAAACGGGCGGCGATTTCCCGCAGCTGGGTAATTTTGCCGTTGATTTCGGAGAGGGCCTTCTCCGCCTTCTCTTTCGCCTCTTTCAGCTCTTTTAGACGGTCCTCCGCCGCTTTCACGGCGTTCTCCGCCCCGTCGATGGCCGCCAGGGCTTCTTTTCGGGATGGGTACGCCAGCCCCGCGCGGAGTTCCGCCGCTGCCCGGGCGAGGGCTTCCGCCTCCGTCACGGCTTGAGCGTAGGCGTCTTTTTCCTTTTCCCGCGCTTCTTCGGCTTTCGCCAAATCCCGTTCCGCCTCGGGAATCGCAGCCGCCAGCTCTTTTTGCAGTCGGAGGCGGCGGTTTTCAGCGTCGATCTCTTTCCGGAGCCGCTTTTGCCGCTGAGACAGTTCCTCTTTCCGCCGGGTCAGAAAGGGAAGGGCTTCTTCCGGATCCGCCGGGGCGTGGTTCGCGGCGAGGCGGCGCGCGGCCTGCTCCTCGGCGGCGGTGAGGAGACCTTTTTGACTGCCCGCTTCCGCCGAATCCTCTTCCGCCTTTTGCTTCGCCTGGTTCCTTTGTTTTTCCGCCGCTTTCAGTTCTTTTTCCGACGGCGCCTCCGCTGTTTTGGACGCCGGCGCGGGATGCTCCGTACTGCCGCAGACGGGGCAGGGCGCGCCCGAACGCAGCGTTTCCGCGAGGATCCCCGCCTGTTCATCGAGGAAGCGGCGGTGGAGCGCCGCGTAATGGGTTTCCGCTTTCGCCGCCTTTTCCGCGGCGGCGCGGTAACGCTCCGCGGCGGCATCGTAATCCGCTCTGCGTTCAAGCAGTCTATGGACGGCGTTGATGGCTTCGGTAATCTCTTCTTTATCTTTCGCGGCTCCGTCCTCGCCGCGCTTTAACTGCTCCAGCTTCGTGCCGGCGTCGGCCAGGGCATCCTTTTCCGTTCGCAGCTGTTCCAGCTCCGCTTTTTTCGCGTCGGCCTGTTCCCCGCTTTTCTTCGCGGCGGCCTCCGCCTTGTCGCGGCGCTGTCCGGCGTCTTTCAGACGGGTTTCTTTTTCTTCCAGCCGGTCGTAACGGGGCAGGTCGGCGCGGCAGGCCGCCGCCCGGTCCCGCAGCGTGTCCGTTTCCGCGCTTTGTTTCTCCGCCTCTCTCAGAGCGTCGGCGCAGCGCTCCGCTTCGTTTTTCCGTTTTTCCCGGTCGGCGACGGCTTTTGTCAGCTCCGCCCGGTTTCGCTCCCATTCCTCGACGAGTCCGAGGCGCTGATCGATGTCGGCGATGCGCTCCTCCTCCCTGTTTTTCGCGGTTTCCGCCGCTTCGAGCCGCTCTTTATCCGCGCGGAGGAGTTCCTCAATGACGGCGAGTCGTTTTTCGGCGCTGAGTTCCGTTTCCTCTTCCGCTTTTCCTTCGTGCTCCCGGAGCACCGTTTCATACCAGTGGTGGATATCTTCTTCCAGATCGTCGTGCTCCCGTTGTTTTTTTGCCGCTTCCCTGTGCAGACGCTCCTGAAAGACGGCGTAGAAATCAGTGCCGAAAAGGCGGCGGAAGATTTTTTTCCGCTCGTCCGTTGAGGCGAAAAGGAGCTTTAAAAAATCGCCCTGGGCGATCATGGCGACGCGGGTGAACTGCTCCCGATCCACGCCGAGGATCTCCCTGATTTTCTCGTCGATCTCTTTTGTCTTTGTCAGCACCCGGCCGTCGCCGCAGATCAGTTCGGCTTCGGCCCGCTGCTTCACAAAGCCCGTTCCCTTTTTTGCCGGGCGCTCGTATTCCGGCCGCCGCCGGACGGTGTAGGTCTCGCCGTCATAGACAAAGGTCAGCTCCGCCTCGGTGGCGGTGGCTGGATCGGCGTATTTGGAGCGCATCATCCCGGGCTGGCGCTGTTCGCCGCTGGCGGCGCCGTAGAGGGCGTAGGTGATGCCATCAAAGATTGTCGTCTTTCCGGAGCCGGTGTCGCCGGTGATGAGATAGAGGCCGGCTTCGCCCAATCGCTCCATGGGGATTTCCGTGACACCGGCATAGGGCCCGAAGGCCGCCAATTTTAAATGAAGGGGTCTCATGGCCGTTCCTCCGTGATGGATTTTATCAGCGCCTCGGCAAAGGCGCGCTGTTCCGCGCTGAGTGCCGTACCGTTCTGCGCCTCATAAAAAGCGCCGAACAGGTCGATGGGGGAGAGGGCCCGCGGTTCCTCCGTCGGCGCCGCCGCGGGCTGACCCCAGGCGCGGGTGCGGGCGTTGTCGTAGTCGAGACGGGTCAGCCGTGGGTAGATGACCCGCAGGCGGCGGACGGCGTCGGGAATATCTTCCTCGTCGGTGAGGGTGATCCGCAGATAATCGCCGGTGGCGGTGCCGTCGTAGAAGGATTTTGCCGTGACCTCGTCGTAGGAACCGCGAATCTCCCGCAGGTCCCGAAGGGGACGCAGGGGGACAGCGTCGACGGAAACGTCGCCCTTTTCCCCGAACTCAACGATGGTGACGGATTTTTCCGAGTTCGCCTCGGAAAAGGAGTATTTCAGCGGCGAGCCGCAGTAGCGGATCGTGTCGGCGGTGACGCGCTGTGGATGATGCAGGTGCCCCAGGGCCACGTAGTCAAAGCCGCCGAAGACGTCGGCGTCGACACTGTCGGTGCCTCCGACGGAGATATCCTCGGAATCGCTCGGCGTGCTCCCGGTGACGAACTGATGGGTCATCAGCACATTGCGGCGGCTGAAATCGATTTCCGCCGCGTCCAACGCCGTTTTCAGCGCCGCGGAGCAGGAGCCTGTGTCCGCTTCGGGAAAGAAGCGGCGGACGTGCGCCGGGTGCAGGAAGGGGAGCATCCAAACGGTCAGGTCGCCGTGTTCGTCGTGAAAGACCGCGCTTTCCACGGTGCCGTCGTAGACGCCGGCGACGCGGACGCCGCCCTTTTTCATTAAATCGCGGCCAAAGGCCAGACGCTCCGCCGAGTCGTGGTTCCCGCTGATGATCAGGATCTCCCGCCCCGTTCGGGCCAGGTCGGAAAGAAAGCGGTCGCACAGCGTCACCGCTTCCGCCGAGGGAACGGCCTTGTCGTAAAGGTCCCCGGCGATGAGCACGGCGTCGACGTTCTCGCTCTCGACGACGCGGACGATCTCTTTTAAGATATGCTCCTGATCCTCGGCGAGGGAAAACTCGTGCAGACGCTTTCCCAGGTGCAGATCGGATAAATGGGCAAATTTCATGATTGTTCTCCCGCGTGATTTGTGTTATACTGGATTTCCCGTGAAAATGAAAACAGAAAAGAGGTAAAAAATGAATCAGAAAGAATTAAATGAGATCCGCCGTCATCTCACTGTCGATAAGAACAACATCCGCCGCGTCTACGGCTGCTACGTCAACCAGCTCGGGGAGATCATCGCCTCTCCCGAGGAATCTCTGGCGATGGCCTCGGAAAACGAGGCGGAGCAGTATCTCGCTCTTTTGAAAAAGACGCTTTCCGGCGGCATCGGCCGTCACCTCGTTGATATCGTCTTTGCCAACGAACAGGTCCAAAACGGCGGGGAGCACCGTTTGCTGACGCGGCTCTATGAGTCCCGCCTTGAGGACGGCGAGGCCCGGCAGGAGCTCTTCCGCAAAATCATCGAGACGAAGCCCGTCGCGGACAGCAACTATCTGATTTTGCTGGCCCACGATGTTTACGACGTCCCCCACGAAGCTGCCGACGCCTTGCGGGACAGGGAGAACGACGAGAATGTCTTTTCCTACTTCCTCTGCGCCATCTGCCCGGTGAAGGAGGGCCGAGCCTCTTTAGGCTACGCGCCGGCGGATCGGGTGTTCCGCCGTGTCAGCGCCGGTTATCTCGTCGGGAACCCTCTTTTCGGTTTTATGTTCCCGGCCTTCGACGACCGCGCCGCCAACATTTATAACGCTCTCTTCTATGAAAAGGACGCTTCTTCCGCGCCGCGGGAGCTCATCGACGCTCTCTTTAAGATTGAGGAGATTCCTCTCTCCGCCGGGGAGCAGCGGGTGGCTTTTCGCTCCGTGCTCAAAGCGGCGCTGGGCGAGGAGTGCCGCCTCGATGTCGTTCAGGATCTTCACGACCATGTCCGGGATCGTCTGATGGTGCATAAGGAAACAAGGAACCCCGAGGAACCGGAAATTCCCGTGGAGGAAGTCTGCGGCGTGCTCCGGGAAAGCGGCGTTTCCGTGCCCCGGGTGGAGGCCTTTCAAAAGGAATGCTCCGCCGCCTTTGGCGACGGCGCCGCGCTGAAACCGGAAAACATCCTGAACAGCAAAAAGTTTGAGATCACCACCGCGAAGGTGAAGATCAGCGTCGATCCCGAAAACAGCTACATCGTGGAGACCCGGGTCATCGACGGCAGAAAGTACATTCTGATCCCCGCTTCCGGTGATACCGCCTTAAACGGTGTGGAAGTGACCTTCGAACCGGAAAGAGCAGAAGAATGAACCGGTTTCCTTTATTATAGCATAAGATGGGAATAAAAGGGATTTCCGAATCATAAAATAGGCGGAGAGAGAATTTGCCTGCCGGACCCGGCGTGTCTCTCTCCGTTTGCTTTTCCGCGGCGCCGATTTTTGTATCCGGTTAAACCGGCAGATGGATGCCGCTGTGGATGCGGATTCTTCGTTCGACAGAGAGGGGGATTCTTAAAGGGTTTTCCCGTTTTTTTTTGCGGTTTATGGGTAAGCATTTCGTTCCTCTCTTTCTTAAAAAAACACATTATTGACACGGTTTGGCACTAAAAAATTACTTTTTTAGATTTTTTTTTATGTTCAATTTGTATTATAATTTATATAATAAGAAAAAAAAGTAACTTTTCCCGCGGCGCCGGAACCGGATTTTTATTTGCGCCGACAGAGGGAGGTTCCGAAAAATAATATTCAGGAGGTAATTGTTATGAGTGTATCGTTGAAAGAAAAGTATGGTTTATTGATCGGCGGAGAATGGCGCGATGCTTCTGATGGTGAAACCTTTGATGTGAAAAATCCCGCAAACGGTGAACATCTGACCCTCTGCGCCGAGGCGACGGAAAAGGATGTGGACGACGCCGTAAAAGCGGCCTGGGCGGCGTTTCCCGGCTGGAAAGATGTCCAGCCCCAGGAACGCGCGGCAATTCTGAATAAGATCGCCGACCGCATCGACGAAAACGCGGAGTTGCTGGCGGCGGTGGAAACCCTTGATAACGGCAAACCGCTGCGTGAGACAACCTTTATTGATGTTCCCTGGGCATCGGAGCATTTTCGTTACTTCGCCGGCGCGATTCTGACCCAGCAAGGTACCGCGACGATCCTGAACACCCCGAACATCACCGGCAACGCGATGAGCATTGTTTTGAGGGAACCCATCGGCGTCGTCGGTCAGATTGTCCCCTGGAACTTCCCGTTTTTGATGGCGGCCTGGAAATTGGCGCCGGTTCTTGCCGCCGGTGACTGCACCGTCATCAAATCCTCTTCCACAACGCCGCTGAGCCTGATTGTTTTCTTGGAATTGATTCAGGATCTGATTCCCGCCGGCGTGATCAATGTGATTACCGGGAAAGGGTCCAAAGCCGGTCAGTATATGCTCGATCATCCGGGCTTCCGCAAGCTGGCCTTTACGGGTTCTACGGAAGTCGGCTTGAGCATTGCCCGCGCTGCGGCGGACAAGCTGATCCCCGCAACGCTGGAACTCGGCGGTAAGAGCGCCAATATCTATTTTGATGACTGCAACTTCGATCAGGCTCTGGACGGCCTTCAGGTCGGCATCCTCTTCAATCAGGGGCAGGTCTGCTGCGCCGGATCCCGCGTCTTCGTTCAGGAAGGCATCTATGATAAGTTTGTTGATGCTGCTGTCAAGGCCTTCGGCATTGTCAAACAGGGCGATACGATGAGCATGGACACGCAGATCGGGTCTCAGGTTAACGAATCTCAGGTAAAGAAGATTGCTTCCTATATTGATATCGCCAAAGAAGAAGGCGCCACCATCGCCTGCGGCGGCGAAAGAAATACCGAAGGTGAATGCGCCAAAGGCTGCTTCTTTAAGCCGACTCTCATTACGAACGTAACCAACGATATGCGTGTGGCACAGGAAGAAATCTTCGGTCCCGTGGCCGTTGTGATTAAATTTAAGGATGAGGAAGACGTTATTGCCATGGCAAATGATTCCGAATACGGTCTCGGCGGCGCCGTTTGGACTAAGGATATCACCAAAGCCATCCGTGTGGCCCGGGCCGTGGAAACGGGGCGCATGTGGGTCAATACCTACAACCAGATTCCGGCGGGCGCTCCCTTCGGCGGCTACAAGAAATCCGGTATCGGCCGTGAAACGGATCTGAGTATTCTTGACGCTTACACTCAGCAGAAGAATATCTTCATCAATCTGAGCGACGAACCGACGGGATTTTATCCCCAGGAATAACGGCGATGGAACAGCGCAAGTGCTTTGAATATCGCTGTTCGCTGTACCCAAAATGCTCCCTTGCGGCGGGAAGCTGCTGCGCTGTTGATGACTTTTTTGAAAACATGACAATTGCAGCTGAAGAGTGTTTTGACCTTCCGGATAAGCCGTTATTTAAAGAAAAAAAAGTTTGGAAATCGCAATAAGTGCATGGAAAACCATGGATATTGTGATGATCCTCCCTTTAAAGTAAAAACGGTGTTCCGATAGTTTCATGCTTCGGAACACTGTTTTTTTCTGAGCTGGCCGTATGATTTTTGATGTTTTCAGGCTTCTATGATATAATTGAAAAAAACGATATTTTAAAATGAGAACGGAAAACCGCCGGAAAGGAAAACGTTTTTTCCTCAAAAGATGGTTTTCGGATGATAGGAGGTTATTTATGGAAGATCATACCTGCCAGTGTCCCTCGGCGGTTCCTGAAACGGATTTGTCTTTGATTGCGGGGGTATTGGACACATACAAAGATATTCCCGGCAGTTTAATTACGGTATTGCAGCGGACTCAAACGATTTACGGATATATCCCGAAAGACGCCGTTCTTGCCATCAGCAAGGCGCTGGGAATCCGGCCCGCCAAGATTATGGGGGTTATCACGTTCTACGCCCAGTTCCGCTTGTCGCCCATCGGCAAGCACCTTTTGATGGTCTGCCAGGGAACGGCCTGTCACGTCAACAGCTCTGAAAAGGTTGCTGCAGCCATCGGCGATGAGCTGGGAATTGTTGCGGGAGAAACAACGCCGGACGGTCTGTTCACCTATGAAAATGTCGCCTGTCTCGGCTGCTGCTCCATGGCGCCGGTCATGATGATCCAAACCAAGGAGCAAAGCGAGGTTTACGGCCCCTTAACCCCGAAATCGGCGCGGCAGATCATTCGTGGTATCCGCAAAGCGGAGGGAGGGGATAAACAATGAGATTTACGGTAGGTATGGGCAGCTGCGGAATCGCCGCCGGCGCCCAAAAGACCCTGGATGCTTTAAAAAAGGCTCTCGGCGAACGATCGTCGGATATCCCCGTAGGACAGGTCGGGTGTATCGGCATGTGCTTTAACGAACCGATTGTTGAGGTGATAACCGATACCGAGCATTATTATTACAGCAAAGTCAACGAGGAAATGGCCGAAGAGATTGTTGCTTCTCATCTCAAAGACGGATTGCCGGCTGAATCCTATCTGATCCCCGAAGAGGATATGGATTTCCTCAAAAAGCAGACACGGGTTGCTTTGCGCAACTGCGGCGTCATCGATCCGGAAAAGATTGAATCCTATCGGGAGCGCGGCGGCTACGAAGCGATCACGAAAGTGCTGAAGACCATGTCTCCGGCCGAAGTCGTCGGTGAAGTAAAAATTTCCGGGCTTCGCGGTCGGGGCGGCGCGGGGTTTCCCACCTGGTTTAAATGGGACGCCGCTGCAAAAAGTGAAGGCGATGAAAAATATGTTATCTGCAATGCCGACGAGGGGGATCCCGGTGCCTTTATGGACCGCAGCCTGCTGGAAGGTGATCCCCACGCCGTGATGGAGGGCATGATGATCGCCGCTTACGCCATCGGCGCGGCAAAGGGCGTGTTTTATGTCCGAGCGGAGTATCCCCTCGCCATCAAACGGCTGGAAAAGGCCATAAAACAGGCGCGGACTGCAGGTTTTTTGGGCGAACATATTTTAGGTACTGATTTCTCTTTCGATTTGGAAATTAAAGCCGGTGCCGGTGCCTTTGTCTGCGGAGAGGAAACGGCGCTGATCGCTTCCCTTGAGGGTGAGCGCGGCATGCCCCGATTGAAACCGCCTTTCCCCGCCCAAAAAGGATATTGGCAAAAACCCAGCAATATTAATAATGTGGAGACCTACGGCAATATTCCCTGGATCTTTCGGGAAGGCGGCGAAGCCTTCGCCGCAATGGGCACGGAAAACAGTAAGGGGACAAAGGTATTTGCCCTTGCGGGCAAGGTGAAAAGAGGCGGCCTGGCGGAAGTCCCCATGGGGATGACCATCCGGGAAATCATTTACGATATCGGCGGCGGTATCAAGGATGACAAGGCCTTGAAAGGCGTGCAGATGGGCGGTCCTTCCGGCGGATGCATCCCTGAACGTCTCATCGATACGCCGGTGGATTACGAAAACATCACCGCAGCCGGCGCAATTATGGGCTCCGGCGGCATGATCGTGATGGATGAAACCACCTGCATGGTCGATATGGCTCGCTTTTTTATGGATTTCACCCAGAAGGAAAGCTGCGGGAAATGCGTCCATTGCCGCATCGGTACCAAGCGGATGCTGGAAATTCTCGACCGCATCGTTAACGGCGAAGGCCGGGACGGCGATATTGAGCTGCTGGAGGAATTGGGCCGAGGAATTATCGACGGTTCCCTCTGCGGTTTGGGGCAGAGCGCGCCCAACCCGGCGCTGTCGACCATCGCTCAATTCCGGGAGGAATACGATGCCCATATCAGGGATAAGAAATGTCCTGCCCATAAGTGCAAACCGTTGCTGACTTATGCCATCGACCCGGAAAAATGTACCGGCTGCAATGCCTGCGCGAAAAAATGTCCCGCCGAAGCAATACACGGGGAAAAGAAGAAACCCCATGAAATTGACGCGGCCTTTTGCGTGAAGTGCGGAAGTTGTGAAAGTGCCTGCCGCTTCGGCGCGGTGCTTGTGGATTGAGGGGAGGTATTGTCATGAGTGGAATCAACGTAACCATCGATGAAAAAAACTGTGTCGCCAACTCCGGAGAAACCATTTTGTCTGTGGCGAAGCGCTATGATATTGAAATTCCTACCCTCTGCTTTCACCCGTCGGTTTCGGTTTACGGTGCCTGCGGCATTTGCCTTGTCGAGGTCGAGGGAAATAAAAAGTTGCTTCGTGCCTGCGCCACCGAGGTTTGGGAAGGTATGAAGGTTCACACCAAAAGCGAAAGGGCTGAAAAAGCCCGCAAATTGGCGCTGGAATTATTATTCAGCGATCATACCGGCGATTGCCTGCCCCCCTGCATGAATGCATGTCCTGCCCATACCCATTGTCAGGGATATGTGGGGCTGATTGCCGACGGCGAATACGACGCGGCCCTCGCCTTGATCAAGGAACAGATTCCACTGCCGGCCTCCATCGGCAGGGTCTGTCCGCACCCCTGCGAATCGGCCTGCCGGAGAAAGCTTGCGGAAGAGGCGATTTCCATCGCCGCGCTGAAAAGCTTTGCCGCTGATTGGGATCTCGGACGGGAAGAGAGCTATCTTCCCGAAAAGCAGCCGCCTACGGGGAAAAGAGTGGCCATTGTCGGCGCCGGCCCCGCCGGTCTCACTATGGCCTATTATCTGGCAATCAAAGGTCACAGTGCCGATATTTATGAAGCCATGCCTCAAGCCGGCGGCATGCTTCGTTACGGCATTCCCGAGTATCGGCTGCCCAAGGCCGTTCTCGATCGGGAAATCGCCCTCATTGAAAAACTCGGGGTAAAGATTCGTTGTAATGTGAAAATCGGTAAAGATATTGCCTTTGAGTCGCTGGAAAAGGAATACGACGCCGTTTATCTCGCTATCGGCGCCTGGCAGAGCGCCCCGTTGAGGTGCGAAGGGGAACAGGCCGAAGGCGTTCTCGGCGGCATCGATTTTCTGCGCCGCGCCGTACAGGACCAGCCCACCTCGATGGGCCGCCGTGTCGCCGTCATCGGCGGCGGCAACACGGCAATGGATGCCTGCCGCACCGCTATCCGTCTCGGCGCGGAGAAGGTTTATGTTCTCTACCGCCGAACCCGTTCGGAAATGCCCGCGGAGGATATTGAAATCGTCGAAGCCATGGAAGAGGGCGTGGAATTCAAGTTTCTCGTCGCTCCCATCCGTATTTTGACGGAAAACGGTCATGTCGCCGGGATTGAACTGCAGCAGATGGAGTTGGGTGAACCCGACGATTCCGGCAGAAGGCGGCCCGTGCCGGTGGAAGGGAAAACGGAAACGCTGGCTTTGGATACGGTGATTGCGGCCATCGGCCAAAAGGTTGTTGCCGAGGGACTCCCCGTGAAGCTGACGGATTGGAATACCATCGCTGCTGATGCGCACACGTATCTTACCGACCGGAAGGGTGTCTTTGCCGGCGGCGACGGCATTAATCGGGGGCCGGGCATCGCCGTGGAGTCCATCGGCCACGCGAGGGAATGTGCTGATATCATCGACAGTTATCTGAACGGCGATCTCATTCCCCGCACCGAGCAGTATCTGGTCAAAAGAGACGATCTGACCGCGGCGGATTTCGCTGACAGAGAAAAGCTCCCCCGGGTGCGGAGAAACGTCATTCCTCCCGAAATCCGGCGGACAAATTTCGAGGAGGTCGCTTCTACCATCACGGAAGAGCAGGCCAAAGCGGAAGCCGCGCGCTGTTTGGAATGCGGCTGCGCTGATTACGGGGAATGTGATCTCATCAAATACGGGCAGCGGTTTGACGTGCGTCCGGATCGGTTTGGGGCGGAACCCCATCGCCGAAACGGCGCCGATGATATGGTCAACGTCCATCACAATCCCGATAAATGCGTTCTCTGTGGTTTGTGCGTGCGTTACTCCGATGAACACGGCGACGGTTCTTTAGGGCTGATCGGCCGCGGTTTCGATACCCAAGTCCGGCCGGATTACAGTTTATCGAAGCCCGAGGATCATTTGGAGGAACTGAAGGGCTGCGCCGAAATCTGTCCCACCGGCGCGCTGATCGAAAAGACGACGGGGAAGAAAGTAAATACGGTGATGCGCCGCCAATTTGTGAAATAAACGGAGGCAAAACCAAAAAAATACCGTGCCGCGGACGTAAGTGTCTGCGGCGCGGTTTTTTGCGGCAATCTGTTTCATTTCCGTCGTTATTCTCCCGGTTTGGCCGGAGGTGTGCCGCCTTTACCGCCATCGGGAGGTGTGCCCTTGTCTCCGTCAGGGGGCGTGCCCTTGCCATCGCCGGGATCCCGGGGCGCTTCGTCGCCGTCGGCGGATACGGTGATCTCGACGGCTTCACCGTTCACGGCAGTTCCTTCCGCGTAAACTTCGCCGTTGACGTATAACGTGTGACCGTTGAGGTCGATGGCGTCGGCTCCGCAGGTCAGCGACGAAACATAGCTGTCGCCGGTGAGGGTCCAGACGGCGCCGTCGGCGAGTTCCACGTAGACTTCACCGCCGTCCCCGTCAGGGTTTACGGCCCCGGTCAGAGCCGAGTCACCTTTCAGATACAGGTTCAGGGCGGAAACGCTGTCGACGATGATATCGCCGTCGATGGTCTGATCTTCACCGGTCAGCGTGACCTTGCCGCCGTTGGAGCCTTCCGTTCCCCAGCCCGCCGCCGCGGCGCGGAGGAAAACGCCGTCGCCTTCGTTCACGATATCGGCGGCGGAGAGCTCAATGTCGGCGACGGTGTTGTTGACAAAGAAGATATCGCCGGTTTTATTGGTCAGGCTGCCGCCGTTCATGGCGAAGGAGGCTTTGCCGCTGTCGGCGTCGCCGGACATCGACTGATAGATCATAACGGCCTGGTAAACATCGGATTTATCGCTGCTCTTCGTGTTGTTGTCGGCGGTGAGGACAACATCGTTCAGGGTGACGCTGTTCTTTCCTTCCACGACGACGCCCTGGGAGGCCGTGGAGGTCAGCGCGGCGTCGCTGACGGTGATGTCCGCCGTGGAGTAAATGGCGGGGGAACCGGTGCCGTCGGTGGTATAGCTGCCGCCGCTGACATCAACGGTGCCGCCGCCGCGGTCGGAGCGGATGGCCGCCGAGGAATTCCCCGTCGTATGGATGGTGAGGTTTTCGGCGTTCATCGTGCCGTTCCCGGTGGTCATCAAGCCGCCGGAGCAGTTCCCCGCCGTCTCAATGACGGCGTTTTTCACGTTGACCGTCGTTCCCTCGCCGTAGCTGAAAACGGCGTTGGCGTGGGTGCCGTCGGTTTTGATGACCATTTCCTCCAGGTCGAGGGTGGCGCCGTTGGTCGCGAAAACCGCGGCGTTTTCGCCGTAAAAGTCGGCTTCGTCCCCGTCGGCGCTGCCGGTTTTGTTCACCGCCGTGTTGGCGCAGGCGGTTTTTTCGCCGTCGGCCTCAATGGCGTGTTCGCCGTCACCGCTGTTCTCAATGGTGTTGTTGATGGTGATGTCCGCTTCGCTGAGGAATCCCTCGGCGCCGCCGTTCGCCGTCTCACCGTTCTTCGCGCCGCCGCAGGCGGCAAAAGCGAGACAGACGCAGGCGGACAGGAGCAAAACAATGATTTTTTTCATACTCTCCGGTTCCTTTTCCTTTGCTTTTTTCCAAAAGTATAGGCTTCCAAAATGGCGGAACCGTGAACATTCCGCGGTAAAATGACTCCGCTTTCGGAATTTCTCCGCGTTTTTGTCACACAAAAAAAGAGGACAGCGCTTTGGCGCTGTCCTCCCTGATTCGGCTGTTTCAGTCTTTCGCTTCCCGGTAGCCATGAGTGAAATGGCGGTCGTAGAGCTTGGAGAGGGCGTATTCGTCGCCTAAAAAGCGGCCCACGGTGATCAGGGCGGTGCGGCCGATTTCGGCGGCGTGTACCTTTTCGGCGATGTCGGCGAGGGTGCCGACGACCTTCTTTTCCTCGGGCCAGGAGGCTTTATACACCACGGCGCAGGGGGTGTCCTCGCTGTAGCCTTCCAGCAAACGCTCGACGACTTCCTCGATCATGTGCACCGAAAGGAAGATGATCATCGTGGCGTTGATCTTCGCCAGTTCGCGGATGTCTTCCTTGGCCGGCACCGGCGTGCGGCCTTCCATTCGGGTGAGGATAACGGTCTGGCTGACTTCCGGCAGGACGTATTCCTTTTTTAGCGCGGCGGCGGCGGCACAGAAGGAACTGACGCCGGGAATGACGGTGTAGTCGAAGCCCAGTTCGTCAAAGCGGTCCATCTGTTCGCGGATGGCGCCGTAGATCGAGGGGTCGCCGGTGTGGAGGCGGACGATCTTTTTCCCTTCGGGATAGGCTTCGCGGATGACGTCGATGACCTCATCCAGGTTCATCCCGGCGCTGTCGTAGATCACGCAGTCTTCTTTGCAGTAGTCCAGCAGGGCCGGGTTCACGAGGGAACCGGCGTAGATGACGACGTCGGCTTCTTTCAGGGCGTTCATGCCCTTCACGGTGATGAGTTCCGGGTCGCCGGCGCCGGCGCCGACGATCTTGATGGTATTGTCCATTGGTTTATTGCCCCTTTCTGATAATGGCGGTGAGGAAATAGCTGAGGTCTTCGGGCATTTCCCGGATATCGGGGAAGGCCCGTTCTTCCGGCATCGTGCAGCATTCCACGGCGCCGGCCTTGTCGGTGAGGTTCAGCTCTTCCAAAAGGGCGGCGATGTTGCTCCACTTGCCCGCGCCCTTCATCAGGACGGTGTTGTCGTGGCTGAGGATCGTTTCCCGAAGGTCTTCAAGGTCGTTGGTGGCGGCGGTGACGGCGAGGCTTTCCTTCCAGTCGGAAAGGCCGCAGCCGAGGCGGGCCGCCGTCGCCGAGGGGGCGTTGATCCCGGGGACGATCTCCCAGGGATAGCCCGCGTCCTTTAAAGGACGGAACACGTACATAAAGGTGCTGAAAAGGGAAGGATCGCCCAAGGTGATGAAGGCGACGTTTTTGCCTTCATCCAGCAGCGCTTTGATTTCCTCCGCGCCTTTGGCCCAGGCTTCTTCCAGCTTCTGCCGGTCTTTCGTCATCGGCAGAACGAGTTCCAAAAGGGGTTTTCCCTCGATATAGGGGGCGACGATGCGCAGGGCGGTGCTGTCCTTTTCCCCTTTTGTTTTCGGGGCGGCGACGATGTCGCACTCTTCCAACAGCCGTTTTCCTTTCAATGTCAGCAGTTCCGGGTCGCCGGGGCCGGTGCCGATGCCGTAAAATTTGCCTTTCATTTTTCTCTCCTTATTTCCGCAATTTCTTAAAGACGTTTTTCACCGCTTCCACGGTGCGGTCCAGAACGGCCTGATCGTGGGCGGCCGAGGGGAACCAGGCCTCGAACTGGGAGGGCGCCAGAAGAACGCCTTCCTTCACCATGCCCTCGAAGAACGCTTTGTAGAGCTCGGTGTCGCAGGCCATGACGTCGGCGTAGCTCCGCACCGGTTTTTCCGAGAAGAACAGACAGAACATGCCTTTAAAACGGCTGGTCACGGCGGGGATGCCGTATTGGCCGCAGAGGGCGGTGATCTCTTTGTCGAGGAAGGCCGCGGCGGCGGATAGGCGGTCGTAGACTTCCGGTTCGTCCCGGAGCTTCGTCAGGTTCGCGATCCCGGCGGCCATGGCCAGGGGGTTCCCAGAGAGGGTGCCGCCCTGATAGACGGGGCCCAGCGGCGCGACCATTTCCATGATCTCGTTTCTGCCGCCGTAAGCGCCGACAGGGAGGCCGCCGCCGATGATCTTGCCGAAGCAGACCATGTCGGGGACGATGTCAAAGAGCCCCGCGGCGGAACGGTAATCGACGCGGAAGCCGGTGATGACTTCGTCGAAGATGAGGATGATATCGTCTTTTTCCGTGAGTTCCCGCACTTTGCGCAGATAGCCGTCGTCGGGAGGGAGCACGCCCATGTTCCCGGCGATGGGTTCGATGATGACGCAGGCGATCTCGCCTTTGTTCTCGTCGATCATTTTTGCCAACGCGTCGGCGTCGTTATAGGGGCAGACCAATGTTTTCTCAATGAGCTCCCGGACGATGCCTTTGCTGGTGGGGACGTTCTGCGTCAGCAGGCCGCTGCCGCTTTTGACCAGGAGGCTGTCGCTGTGGCCGTGATAGCAGCCCTCAAATTTTAAGATCTTATCCCTGCCGGTGAAGCCCCGGGCGGCGCGGATGGCGCTCATCGTCGCTTCGGTGCCGGAGTTGACCATGCGGATCTTATCGCATCCCGGATAGGAAGCGCAGATCAGTTCCGCCAGCTCCACTTCGGAAGGGGTGGTGAAACCGTAGGTGGTGCCGCGATGGAGTGCCTTTTCCACGGCGGTGAGGAGGAATTCCGGGGCGTGGCCAAAGATCAGCGGCCCGTAGGAGCAGACATAGTCGATGTAGCTTTCGCCGCCGAGATCGGTGACGCGGGCTCCTTTGGCCTCGGTGACGATGACCGGGTCGCAGTCGACGTCGCCAAAGGCGCGGACGGGGCTGTTGACGCCGCCGACCATGATTTCGCGGCTCCGTTGGAGCAGTGCTTGTTTTTCCGCGGTTTTATCCATGATTTACGCCTCCTCTATGAATCTGCCCAGATCTTTGGCAAAGTAGGTCAGGATCACGTCGGCGCCGGCGCGCTTGATGGCGATGTGGCTTTCGTAGATGACGTCTTCCCGCATCAGTCCGGCGTCCACGGCGTTTTTCAGCATCGTATACTCACCGCTGACGCAGTAGGCGGCAATGGGCTTGACCGTCCGTTCCTTGACCTTGGCGATGACGTCAAGATAGGCCAGGGCCGGTTTCACCATGATGATGTCGGCGCCCTCGCCGTCGTCGAGGGCGGCTTCGTGGAGGGCCTCGCGGACGTTATGATAATCCATCTGATAGCCCTTGCGGTCGCCTTTCCCCGGCGCCGAGGCGGCGGCTTCGCGGAAGGGGCCGTAATAGGCCGAGGCGTATTTGGCCGAATAGGCCATGATCGGCACGCGGACGAAACCGTTTTCGTCCAGCGTTTGACGGATGGCGGTGACGCGGCCGTCCATCATATCCGAGGGAGCCACCATATCGGCGCCGGCCTCAGCGTGGCTCAGCGCCGTTTTCGCCAGGATGTCCAGGGTTTTGTCGTTGTTGACGTAGCCGTCTTCGTCGAGGCAGCCGCAGTGGCCGTGGCTGGTGTATTCGCAGAGGCAGACATCGGTGGTGATGAAGACGTCGCTCTTTTCCTTGATTTCGGCGATGGCCCGCTGGACGATGCCGTCTTTGGCAAAGGCCGGGGAGCCGACGGCGTCGCATTCCTCTTTACGCGGAATGCCGAAGAGCATGATGTGGCGGACGCCGCTGTCCGTTACTTCCTTCACCGCCTCGCTGAGGCGGTCGACGGACCAGCGGAACTGTCCCGGCATGGCGGAGATGGGTTCTTTTACGTCTTTCCCTTCGGTGACGAACATCGGGTAGATCAGTTCTTTGACATTGAGCCGCGTTTCCCGGACGAGGGCGCGCAGGTCCTCGGAGGTGCGGAGGCGGCGGGGGCGGTCGGTGAGGTTCATATCAGCGGTCTCCTTTCATGGCCTCGATCACGCCTTCCAAACTGTGGTCGGCGGCGACGAGATCCGGTTTGATGTTCAGTTTCAGCATTTTCTTTTCGGTGATGGGGCCGATGGCGACGGTCTTTGCCTTTTCCAGGCAGGAGAGGTCGCCGTTCAGCGCCTTCACGAAGCCCTCCACGGTGGAGGCGCTGGTGAAGGGGATGTAGTCGATCTCACCGCCGCTGAGGAGGGCGCGGAGCTGATCCTCGTTTTCGGTGCGGATGCGGGTATCGTATATCTTGATGTCGTCGACGGGGCAGACCTCGCCGACGATGTCGATGAGGCGGTTGTTGGCGATGGCGCTCCGGGGCACCATGACCCGGTCGTCGGCGGTGAGGCGCTCTTTCAGCGCTTCGCCCAAAGCGTCGCTGACCTGTTTTTCGGGGACGAGGTCGGCCTTAAAGCCCACGTTGGCCAAAAGCTCGGCGGTGGCTTTGCCGATGCAGGCAAAGCGGATGTGCCCCAGGGAACGGAGGTCGCCGCCGCTCTCTTTCATCAGCTCAAAGAAGGCCTTCACGCCGTTGGGAGAGGTGAAGACGATCCAGGAATAGGACGCGGCGTTTTCGATGGCGCTTTTCAGTTCCGGGGAGGCGTCCCGTTTCTCGATTTCGATGATGGGGCAGACCACCGGTTCAAAATCGTCGGCGAGGAGCTTCTTCGCGAAGATATCGCTCTGCCGCGCGTCTCTCAGGATGAGGGCGCTCTTTTTCCGCCGGGTCTCAAAGAAATTGAGATATTCCCGGCATTTCACCACGTCGCCGACGAGGGAAATGGCCGGCGGCGTCAGTTGTTCTTCCTCGCAGATCTTTCTGATCGTGGCGATGGTGCCCACGGCGGTTTTCTGCCGCCGCGTCGTGGCGTGGCTGATTACGGCCATCGGCGTTTCCGGGTCTTTGCCCGCGCCGATCAGCCCCTCGGTGATGTAGTCCAGGTTGCCAAAGCCCATCAGAAAGACGAGGGTGCCTTCTAACTCGGCGATGTTCTTAAAATTGAGGCCGCGGATCTCGTCCTTGAAGTTCCCGGTAAAAACGTGGAAAGAGGAAGCCCAGTCCCGATGGGTGACGGGGATCCCGGCGTAGCAGGGCCCGGCGATGGAAGAGGTGATGCCGGGGACGATCTCCACGGGGATGCCCCGTTCCGCCAGATAGATGCCTTCCTCACCGCCGCGGCCGAAGACGTAGGGGTCGCCGCCTTTGAGGCGGACGACGGTCTTGCCCTCTTTGGCCTTTTGGTACAGGGTCTCGTTGATCTGATCCTGAGGCATGGCGTGGTTCGCGGCCTGTTTGCCGACGTAGATTTTTTCGCACCGCGCCGGCGTGCGGTAGATCAGGTTTTCGTTAATGAGGCGGTCGTAAACGAGGACGTCCGCCGTTTCGATGAGCTGGAGCCCCTTTAAGGTGATGAGGCCGTAGTCGCCGGGGCCGGCGCCGATTAAATAGACTTTACCGTTCATGGTCGATACTCTCCTTGATTTTTAACGCAATTTCCCTGCCCTTTGCCGCTTCCTCGCCGCGTTTTCCCGCGGCGGTCTCGCGGTAGAGCGCCCGATCCGTTTTGAAAAAGCCGGTGACGGTGAAAGCGTCGCCGTCGATGACGCAGTGGACGCCCATCGGCGCGTGGCAGCCGCCTTCGCTGTAACGCAGGAAGGCCCGTTCCGCCAGGGACTGACGGTGGCTGTCCTCGTCGTGGATCGGCCGGAGCAGCGCTTTTGTTTCCTCGTCGTCGCTTCTCGTCTCCAGCCCCAAAATTCCCTGGGTCGGGGCGGGGATCATCTCCGTTACGGAGAAGGGGAAGCCCTCGTAATCGAGGCCGAGACGGCGCAGACCGGCGGCGGCGAGAACGACGCCGTCCAAACCCTGCTCCTTCGCTTTGCGGATCCGCGTTTCCACGTTCCCCCGGATGCCGACGACGTTCAGGTCGGGCCGGGCTTCCTTAAGCTGGGTGACGCGCCGGAGGCTCCCGGTGGCCACCGCGGCGCCGTCGGGGAGCTCCGCCAGGGATTTCGCTCCTTTAAAGGTGACAAGGACGTCTCTGGGATCCTCCCGTTTCGGGGTGATGGCCATTTCCAGCCCGTCGGGCTGTTCCGCGGGCATATCCTTTAAGCTGTGGACGGCGAGGTCGATATCGTGGTTCAGCAGCGCTTCCTCGATCTCCCGGACGAAAAGTCCCTTGTCGCCGATTTCGTTCAGCGGCTTATCGAGGATGAGATCGCCTTTCGTTTTGATGATGATGATTTCCGTTTGGAGGCCGGGGTTCGCCGCCTCAATGGCCGCCGCCGTCAGCTTCGTCTGGGTCAGGGCCAGCTGGCTCCCTCTGGAGCCGATCCGTAAGATCATGAGGATCTCCTTTCTCCCGGAGTTCGGACGGGCTCAGCGCCGCCAGCTTCCGGAGCAGTGTTTCTTTTTCTTCGGGATGGTTCTCGATGATGTACGCTCTCACCGAGGCCAGATAGGATACGAGCTCCGCGTCGTAGGCGCTGAGCACCTCGCGGATGTCGTTTTTGATTTTTTTGGTGAGGAACGGGGTCTTGCCGCCGCTGGCGATGGCCGCGGTGTAGCCCCCCTCCCGGACGACGCCGGGAAAGATAACGTCGCCGCTGTCGCCGTCGACGGCGTCGTTCAGCGGTATGCCGTTTTCGGCGCAGTCCTTTCGGACGGCGTCGTTGGCGGCGGCGCTGTCGGTGGCGGCGCAGACGAGATCGAACCCGACGGCGTCCCCCGGTTCGTAGGGGCGGTGATGCCGTGATGCCGCGATATCTTCCCAGCCCTCGATATAGGCGGGGGCGATGACGGTGATGTCGGCTTCGGCTTCGCTCAGGGTCTTTGCCCGGCGCAGCGCCACTTTGCCGCCGCCGACGATCAGGACCTTCCGCCCTTTCATTTCAATCAATAACGGCAGGAACATTTTATTTCTCACCCTTTCCGTTGAGGAGGAACAGTTCTCCCAGTACTTCGGCGTAGTGGGCGCGTTTTTCCTCGTCGTTGATGGATTTCAGGGCGATGATCGGGTTCCGCACCGCTTTTTTCAGCGCCGCTTCCATCGTTCGGGAAATGATCGTCTTTTCCCTGGCGTTGACCTCGATTTTGCGGAAGAGGTATTTGAGGTGGTCGGCGAGGATGTCGTCGACAGACTGATTCAGCGATTCGATGATCGGGTCCTGGGCCGTGCCCTTCAGCCAGAGGAGGAATTCCTCTTTCGCCTCGGCGATGAGGGAGGCGGCTTTTTCCGTCAGGGCGCGGCGGCTCTCCTCGTTCCTGGCCGCCATTTCCTTTAAGACGTCGATGTTGTAAAGGCAGTAGTTCGGCAGCTCGCCGACGGCGGCCTCAATGTTCCTCGGGATCGCCATATCCAGCAGATAGAGGGGCTTTTCCCGGACCGCCATCCGCTGCGCCCGGAGAATCGGGTGCGGGCAGGAGGTGGCGGTGATGACGAGATCGACGTCGTCCATGGCGGTGTGACAGCTGCCGTAGGGAATGTAGTAGGTCTGTTCGTCGTTTTCAATGACTTCCTGCACCGTGTCTTCGCTGCGGTTGCAGACGAGGATGCGCTTAAAGGGCATCTCCCGGCCGTATTGATAAAAGAGCCGGCCGATCTTGCCGAAGCCGATGAGGAGCATCGTTTTTTCCTCAAAGGAGCCCATCTGCTCTTCCAGATATTTCAGTCCGATATAGCCGGTGGAGAGGGGAATCTCCGATATTTTCAGAGTGCTCTTGATGGCTTTGGCGGTCTTGATGGCTTCCTGAAAGAGGCGGTTGAAGACCTTGCCGGTGTTGTTGAACTGGTGGGCGAAGTCGTAGGCTTCTTTCACCTGGCGGAGAATCTCATCCTCGCCGACGACGGCGCTTTCCAGCCCCGCCGCCACACGGAAGAGGTGCTCCACGGCGTCGGCGCCGTTGTGCTGGAAGATGCTTCCCGCCTCGTCCTTGATGCCGAAATAGTCGATATATAGATCCAGGGCCTGGTTGCGGACGGCGTCGTTTTTCCAGCGGTCGAGGAAATAGACCTCACTGCGGTTGCAGGTGGAGAGGATCACCGCTTCCTCGACACCGAGGTCGAAAAGGGCCGTGGTGAACTCAATCTTTTTCGTTTCACTGAACGCCGCTTTTTCTCTCAGCTCCGCCGAGACGCGGTGGTCGATGCCGAAAACGGAGATGTTGAGATGCATCGTCAGCGTCCCTCCTTTTGTTTTTTGACCGACAGCAGGAAATTCCGGGCCGCGGCGGGGTTGGCGTAAAAATGGAAGTGGGGATAGCCGCCGACGGTGTTGTTTTTGACGTATCCTTCCTCCCAGGTGACCTTCGCCGTCCGCCGTTCCTTGGTCACGTCATAAACGTGGGGATATTCCTCGCTGTCCACGCGTTTTGTATAGTGGAATTCGTGCCCCCGGATGGAAAGGCCTTTTTCCGGGGTAAAGGGCGTGCCGAGGCGGATCGCCGCCTCCATGTAGCCAAAGCGCTGGAGCCGGTCGGTCATGGCGAAATCGAAGGGGAAGAACCCGGTGAGTTCCCGGCGGTGCCCCTCGTACGTCATGGAGCGGCCCAGATAGATGAAGCCGCCGCACTCGGCGTAGCAGACCATGCCGTTTTCCAGCGCCTTTTTCAGGTCGGCGCGGAAGGAGACGTTGTCCGAAAGGGCGTCGAGATTCAGCTCCGGATAGCCGCCGCCGAGATAGAACCCGTCCACGTCGGGAAGGGCATCGTCCTTCAGCGGCGAAAAGGGGACGATTTCGGCGCCGAGCTCGCCTAAGAGCTCCAGACTGTCCTGATAGTAGAAGTTAAAGGCCGCGTCCCGGGCCACGCCGATCCGGACTTTGCCGTCGAGGGGCCGGGGCACCGACGGCGGCGCGACGCGGCGGATCTCGAAGCGGCAGGCGCTCAGCAGACCGTCGAGGTCGATGTGGGCCAGAACGGCGTCGGCGAGAAGATCCAGCTTCTCCCGAAGGTTCTCCACCTCGCCGCTGCAGTAGAGACCGAGGTGACGGTCGTTCAGCGCGAAAGCCGGGTCTTTGGGGAGATAACCGAAAACGGGGAGGTGGCATTGGCTTTCAATGATCTCCTTTAAAAAGCGGTAACCGCTTTCGGTTTTCACCTGATTCAGGATGACGCCGCCGATCTTTGTCGTTTTGGAAAAATCCTTAAAGCCGTTGACCAGCGCCGCTGCCGAGAGGGACATGCCGTTGCCGTTGACGATGAGGATCACCGGCAGATTCAGGATCTCGGCGATATGGGCGGTGCTGCCCTCTTTGGAAAAGCCGCTTTTGCCGTCGAAAAGACCCATGACCCCCTCGACGACGGCGACGTCGGCGCCGCGGCAGTTCTTGTGGAACAGATAGCGGATCGTCGGCGCGGGCAGCATGAAGCTGTCGAGGTTCCGGGACCAGCGCCCGGTCGCTTCCCGGTGATACATCGGGTCGATGTAGTCCGGGCCCACTTTATAGGGCTGAACGACGCGGCCTTTTTTGCGCAGGGCGGCCATCAGCGCCATGGAAAGCGTCGTTTTGCCGCTGTTGCTCTGGGTCGCGCCCAGTAAAAATGCGGATAGTGCCATTTATTCTCTCCCGATCTCCGCGATCATCGTCTCGATGTCGGTAAAGACGTCGCCGCTCTCTTCCGGGCGGCCGACGACGATCAGCGGGATATTCAGTGCCTTGGCGGCGTCGTATTTCTCCTGCAGGCCCCCGGTGAGGCCGCTGTCTTTGGTGACGATGGCGGCGGCGTCCACCTCTTTGGCCAAGGCGATGTTCAGGGCGGCCGAGGCCACGCCCTTCATGGCGAAGATTTTGCCGGCGTCAACACTTTTTTCTTCCAGCTCCCTCAGGACGCGGCTGTCGGCGAGGACACGCATGTAGCAGCGGTTTTTCAGCTCCTCGTCCTCAAGGAAGGGGCCGAGGTTGCGGCTGCCGATGGTCAGCAGGATGTTCCCCGGGATGTCCTTTAAGCCCGCCGCGGCGGCGGGAAAATCCGGGTAATCGACGCGGTTCTCTCTTTCGGTGAAGGCGGCGCGGAGAAAGCGGTAGCGGGGAACGCCCGCCCGTTCCGCCGCGGCTTTGACGTTGTCGCTGACCTCGGCGGCGAAGGGATGGCTCAGATCGGCGACGGCTTCGGCTTTCTCGGCCCGGATCAGCTCCAAAAAGCCGTTCTCGTCGAGACCGCCCCGGTGGACTTTCATCTTTTCCCGGGCCGGCAGGACTTTTTCGCCCTGATCCGAGTAAACGGTGACGATGAGCTCCCATTCTCGGGGGGCTTTTTGGATGAAATCGCTGCTGTCGGCGGTGCCGCCGACGACGAGGAGGCGTCTCATGATTTTTTGCCTTTTTTCTCTAAATAGCCGCGGGGGGTGATCATGCGGCCGTTGTGGATGTAGGTCTGTTTGTTGCCGATAAAGACGGTGGTGAACATATCGACATCCTCGATGTCCATTTCCGAAAGGGTCGTCAGAATGACCTCTTCCCCGTCTCTGCCGATGTTCTTGACGAGGCCCACCGGCGTTTCCGGCGCTTTTGATTTGAGCATGATGTTTCGGGCTTCGTCGATGAGGGTGGGGCGGCCTTTGCTTCTGGGGTTGTAGAGGACGATGATGAAATCGGCGAAAGAGGCGAATTTCACCCGGTCCTTAATGGTCTCCCATTCGGTGAGGCGGTCGCTGAGGCTGATGACGGCGAAGTCGTGCATCAGCGGCGCGCCCAGCAGCGAAGCGCCCGAGGCCGCCGCGGTGATGCCGGGGATCGTTTCCACCTCGATGTCCATATCTTTGGCCAGTTCCATCACGAGGCCGCTCATGCCGTAGATGCCGGGGTCGCCGCTGCTGATCATGGCGACGGTCTTGCCCTCTTTCGCTTTGGCCAGCGCCATTTCACAGCGCTTTACTTCCCCGGTCATGCCGTTTTGCAGGTATTCCTTATCGGGGAAAAAGGGCTTCACCAGGTCGATGTAGGTGCCGTAACCGGCGATGATATCGACGTCCTGCAATGTCTTATAAGCTTTGAGGGTCATCTGGTCGCGGTCGCCGGGGCCGATGCCGACGACATAGAATTTTTGTTTTTCCATGAAGATACTCCTTATTCGGTCTCGATCACGATCTCGGCGGGGATCTCCGCCAGGCTGAACGTGACGCCGTTGACAATCGTTTTTTTGACGACGGTCCTGCCGCCGCTGTGAAGAAGGGCCGCCGCTTCCGATACCGACGGCGTCCCGGTGACCTCCGCCACAAAGGCGGAAGCCGTTTCCGACGCGGCCGCCGCTTCGGCGAGGGCGTCGGCGGGATAGGTGAAAAAGGGGATGCTCCGTTCCTCGCTGAGTCTTTTTAGCCCCGGCTCGTCCTTTTTCAGGTCCGCCGAAGCCATGGCGGCGACGGAAAGGGGCGCGTACCCCGTTTCCTTTAAAAAGGTATCGAGGGCGGCGGAAAGGGTCTCAAACGGGGTGTTCCTGCGGCAGCCGACGCCGAGGACGAGGTTCTTGGGGCGAAGGAGCAGCCGTTCGCCGTCGTCCGCGGTGACGCGGTTGGTAATGGCCACGTCGCCGCCTTTTTCGGTGAGGCGCAGGTTCGGGGGAAGTTCGCCGCGAAGGGGAAGGTCGCAGCGCAGCGTCACGGCGCCGCCGTTGACGAGGGCGGCGCTGACGTCGGCCAGCCTGTTCAGGTTCTCGATGGCGCAGCGGTTCTTTTTCGCCACCATGTCAAAGGCGACGACGCCGTTGACGTCGGTGGCGGTGGTGATGACCGCTTTGGCGCCGGTCTTCGCCTCGATCTCCCGGGCCAGCTCATTGGCGCCGCCGAGGTGGCCGCTGAGCAGGCTGATGGCGAAGACGCCCTTTTCGTCCATGACGACGACAGCGGGATCTCTGTCTTTTTTTCGGATCAGCGGCGCGACGGAGCGGACGGCGATGCCCGCGGCCATGATCATGACAAAGCGATCGTAAACGCCGAAAATCTCCTTCATCAGCTCTTTCAGCGGCTTGGTCAGCGCCGTTTCCGGCCGGTCTTCCGGCGGAACGCGGCAGAAGAGATCGCCGCCGATGGCTGCCTCTGTTTTCACGGCGGTGACGCCGCCGTTTTTTGTCAGGGAAATGATCGCCGTTTTCATCTCTTTTCCCCGCTGACGATGGTGATGGGGTTCAGCCCCAGCATCATGTGCTTCGTTCCCGCTTCCCTGCTCCGGGCCACGGCGGCCTGGACGATCTCGATATCGTCAAAGCCGTTCTCCTTTAAGGCTTCCAGCGCTTCGGAAACGGATTCCAGGGTGATGGCCGAAGCGACGATACGGAGGGGACGGTCGCTGTATTTGGCGATGATCTCCTTCATGCCGCCGCCGCTGCCGCCGAGGAAAAGGCGGTCAAAGGCGAGGCCGTCGGGGAGGTCGTCGGGAGCGGCGCCCTCAATGACGGTAATATTGTCCAGCCCGAAACGGGCGATGTTGCGTCGGCAGAGAGAGACGGCGGCGGGGTTCTTCTCAATGGTGACGATTTTGCCCTCGTTGGCGATGAGGGCCATCTCCACGGTGCAGGAGCCGCTGCCGGCGCCGATTTCCAACACGTTGGAGTCGGCTTTCAGCCGCAGTTTGCTCATGATCAGCGCCCGGATCTCGCTTTTGGTCATCGGCACCTCGTCCCGGAGAAAACAGCTGTCAGGCAGTCCCTGGGAGAGATAGGGCCAGGGGCCGGCGTCGGCGGCGCGGTTCTCGGCGATGACGATGGAGAGGTCGCCGAACTCCATGGCGGCGATCTCTTTGGCGCCGCCGCGGACGATCCGTTCACTGTCGTAGGAGAGGTTCTCGCCGACGGTCAGGGTGAGATCCCTGAAAAAATCGTCGTCAAGATGGCGGGCGATGGTGGACGGCGTGTTTTTGCCGCCGGTGAAAATCGCCGTCACCCTGTTTGCCGCCACGGTGTTTTTCAGGTTGAGGCGGTCGTTGCCGTGGAGGGTGACGATTTTCAGCTCATTCCATTTCAGATCCATTTTTGCCATCAGATATTGCAGGGAACTGATTCCCGGCAGAACGCGGAAATCCACGCCGGGGAGCTTTTTTCGCAGATAGGAGCTGATGCTGAACAGCCCCGTGTCGCCGGAGGCCAGAACGACGATGTTCTTTTTGCCGTCGTTGGCGGCGATGAAGTCGGTGATGGCGGAAAGGCTCTTGTCAATGGCCAGCGTCTCTTTATGTAAATGGGAAAAATCCTCTAAATTGCGTTTGCCGCCGATGAGAACGTCGGCTTCCTCAATGACGCTCTTCGCGGCGGGAATCAGGTAATCGGGGTGGCCCGGGCCGATCCCGGCGATGGTTGTTTTATACGTCATCGGTTTTCATCTCCTTTAACAGGGTCTCACCGTTCTCGTCGATGGAAAGGAGAACGTTGCCGTCGCCGAAGAGCATCGTGCCGAAGCGGATCTCCCCGTAGGTATAGGCGGCGCAGCGCTCGGTGACCTTTGCGGTGATGCGGCGGTAAACGCCGTCCAGACGCTCCCGCGCGATGATCTCCGCCGCGGCGGAGGTGGTTTTGCAGTCGTAGAGCTCCCGCAGCGTCGCCGTATCGGCGCCCTCCAGCCCCGCCAGGGCGGTCAGGATCTCCATGCGTCCGTCGGCTCTTCTGCTGTGGGTTTGGAAGATGCCGCCGGCGACTTTGACGAGCTTGCCCAGGTGGCCGACGAGAAGGATCTCCCGAAAGCCCATTTCAGCGGCGCGGTCCAGCATGAAACCGAGGTAATTGCTGATCTTCACGATCCGCTCCTCGCTGACGCGCTGCGCGCGGAGGAAGCTCAGACCGTAGTTGCCGAAGGCGAAAACGGCGCGGTCAAAGCCCTTCTCTTTTAAAACGCTGAGCTCCAGCCGCAGACTTTCGGTCAGGGCGTCCTCGCTCATCGGGTGGACGATGCCGGTGCTCCCCAAAATGGAGATGCCGCCGACGACGCCGAGTTTGGGGTTGAACGTCTTTTTCGCGATTTCCTCGCCGCCGGGTACGGAAACGGTGATGTCGAGGCCGCCGGGCTCTTTCCACACGGCGGCGGTGTTCGCGGCGATCATTTGGCGGGGGACCGGGTTGATGGCGGCTTCGCCGACGGGAATTTTCAGCCCCTTCAGCGTCACGGTGCCGACGCCTTCGCCGCCAAAGAGGTGAATCCCCTCGGTCCCGCTGCGGCGCACCGTGGCGACGATGGGCAGCCCGGTGGTGATGTCCGGGTCGTCACCGCCGTCTTTGATCACGGCGGCGGTCGCCGTCTCACCGTCGGTTTCGGCGCTTTTTAAGGGGAGCGCGGCGACGTTGCCGTCGGGGAGGGTGACGTCGATGGCGGTTCCGACGGCCTCTCCCTGCAAAAGCAGGGCCGCGGCCTTGGCCGCCGCCGCCGCCGAGGTTCCGGTGGTATAGCCGGTGCGGAGGTCTTTTTTCTCCCGACCGGCGGTCATTTCAGCGCCTCCAGCATCAGCGCGTTGACAATGGCCGCGGCGACGTTGCTGCCGCCTTTCCGGCCTTTGGCGATGATGTAGGGCGTATCCAGTTCCATGAACATTTCTTTCGATTCCACGACGTTGACAAAGCCCACTGGCACGCCGATGACGAGAGCCGGGGCGATTTTGCCGGCTTTGATCAGGTCATAGAGGGTAATCAGCGCCGTCGGGGCGTTGCCGATGGCAAAGATCCTGTTTTTCTCGCTTTCGGCGGCGTGGATCATCGACTGGACCGCTCTGGTGGTGCCGTTGGCCCTGGCGGCTTCGGCGATGGCCGGGTCGGCGATGAAGCAGGCTTTGGCGGCGCCGAGTTTTTTCAGGTTCCCGGCGTTGATGCCGGAAAGGGCCATGTTCGTGTCGGTCACCACGGTGCAGCCGCCCTTCAGCGCGGCGATGCCGCTGGCCACGGCGGTGTCGCTGAAAACGAGGTTATCGGCGTAGTCGAAATCGGCGCTGGTGTGGATCACGCGTTTGACGATGCCTTCCCGGTCCGCGGGAAAAACACGGTCGCCCAAAATCTCGCCGATGATCTCAAAACTGCGCTTCTCAATGGCTTTGGGGTCTTGAATGTCGAGGGTGGTCATAATTCCTCCTTGTTTTAACGGTTAGAGTACGATGGAAAGAATGTAAAAAACGGTGAACAGCGCCATGGTCAGCAGGACGGTGACGTCCATGATCCGGCAGCTGCGTTTGTGATCTTCCAGATCCGGGGCGCGGAGGGCGTCGCCGATGGTGGGCTTCACCACCTCTTTGCCGAAATAGTAGTGGGCGCCGCCCAGTTCCAGACCGAGCAGGCCGGCGTAGACGCTTTCGGATTGGGCGCTGTTGGGGCTGCTGTGGGCGAAGCGGTCGCGGCGAAAGATCTTCCAGCCGTTCTTCACGTCCATGCGGCAGAGGAAGCCGGCGGCCAGCATCAGCAGGGAGCCGAGACGGGCCGGTACCCAGTTGACGATGTCGTCCAGCCGGGCGCTCCAGGAACCGAAATCGCGGTAGCGGTCGTTCTTATAGCCCACCATGGAATCGAGGGTGTTGATGGTCTTGTAAACGTAGGCGAAGATCACCGGGAAGCCGCAGAACCAGCCGATGATCATGTAGAACAGCGGCGCGATGACGCCGTCGATGGTGTTCTCGCCGATCGTCTCGACGCAGGCTTTGATCATCTCTTCCTCGGTGAGGTTCTCGGTGTCGCGGCCCACGACGTATCCCGTCATCCGCCGCGCCTTTTGAAGGTTGTTTTGGCGCAGCGCCTCAAAGACATAGCCTGTTTCCTTTTTCAGGGAACGCCAGGCCAGCGACGTATACATCAGATACACGCTGACGATCCAATAGAGGGGCTTCCAGCGGGCGCAGAGCCAGAGGAGGCCGCCGAGGACGGCGATGACCGTGGCGAGAACGGCGATGAGGAACAAAAGCCCCGTCACCTTTTTATTGCCCCGGTAAAAAATCTTTTCATAGAGGGAGACGAGGCCGCCGACGAGACGGATGGGATGGGGAAATCCCTTCGGGTCGCCGAAGATGAAATCGAGGATCACACTGATATAGACGCTCATTTATCGTTCGCTCTCTCTTCCCTCAATGAGGTCGATGATGTAGTCCATGTCGAGATACGTCTCGACGTATTCCCCTAATTTACGGTAACTTTCCTCTTTGATGGCGGCGGTATCGACGGCGGGCCGTTCCGGCAGACCCTTTTTCCGGCGGATTTGGTTCAGCCAGAGGGCGCGGAACGTGTCGTTGTGGAAGATGTTGTGGAGGTAGCTGCCACCGACGCGAAGGTCAGCGTCGGCGGCGCCGTCGGCGTGGCCGTCGATGCTCCAGAGGGGAACGGCGCTGTCGTCGGTGAGGTCGGTGCGGCCGAGGTGGATCTCATAGCCCGTCACCGTCATGCCCTCGGTGAGGGGATGGCGCCCTTCGGCACTGACCTGGGCGACGCGTTTTTTCGGATGGAAATACGTTTTCAGCGGCAGCAGGCCGAGGCCTTGCTTTTCATAACCGGCCTTAAAGTCGATGCCCTCGTCGTCGATGAGGGTTTCTCCCAAAATCTGATAACCGCCGCAGATGCCGAAAACGCTGCCGCGGAAGGTCTTCAGCTTTTCGGCGACGCCCCGCTGTTCCAGGTATTCCAGGTCGCCGATGGTGCTCTTTGTGCCGGGGATGATGACGGCGTCGTAGCGGTCGAGAGGGCCGTTTTCGTCGACAAAGCCGATGTTGACGTCGTCTTCGTAGCGGAAGATCTCCATGTCGGTGTGGTTGGAGATGTAGGGCAGGCGGACGATGCCGATCTCGATACCGCCGCCGCCGCGGTGGCAGAAATTGATGCTCAGCGAGTCTTCGCCCTCGATCTGGATGTCGTTGAAGTAGGGGAGCACCCCGGCGACGGGAACGCCGGTGTATTCCTCGGTCCAGCGGACGGCGTCCTCAAAGAGGGAGAGGTCGCCGCGGAACTGGTTGAAGATGATGCCTTTGACCCGTTCCCGATCCTCGCCGACGAGCTCCAATGTGCCGACGACGGAGGCCAGGGAACCGCCGCGGTTCACGTCCACGACGAGGAGCACGGGGACGTCGGCTTCGTTGGCGACGAACATATTGACGATCTCCCTGTCGTTGAGGTTGACTTCGGCGGGGGAACCGGCGCCTTCGATGACGACGGCGTCGAACCGTTCCTCAATGCGTTTCAGCCCCTCTCTCAGCGCTTCCACGCCTTTGCCTCTGGCAAAGGTGTCGTGATAATCCCGGCCGCTCATGGCCTCGCAGACCTCGCCGAAGAGGACGACTTCGCTGCGGCTGTCCTTTTGGGGCTTGAGGAGGATCGGGTTCATAAAGGTCTCCGGCCGCACCCCGGCGGCTTCGGCCTGAACGCCCTGGGCGCGGCCGATTTCGCCGCCGTCCCAGGTGACGTAGGAATTGTTTGACATATTCTGGCTTTTGTAGGGGGAGACCCGGTAGCCTCTGTTTTTCAGGGCGCGGCAGAGACCGGTGACGACATAGCTCTTTCCCGCGTCGCTGGTGCAGCCCTGAACCATGATTCCTTTCATTTATATATACCTTCTTTCCGAAAAGAATAAAAAAGACCGCTTCCTTCCCGGAGCGGTTTTTTTGATGCGTAAAACGCGTTATGGTACCAAAATAAACTCATCCCAGGGAGATGGGGCAAAAAAGCCCGTTTTAACAGCGGTAGGTCTACCGACTTAACATCCTCCTACTGAGACTCCTTCCCATTTCCTTAGAAACAGTGGCTTGATTGTCTGTTCGTCCGTATCACGGTTGCTGGGACAGTACAGGAATACCTGTTTTCCTTTTATGCTGTGCCGGAAAGATCCGGCGGCGCACCGCTGCGATTTAGTTGTGATGCCGTAAGTATATACGAAAACGGCGAAAAGTGCAACCCCCTTTTTTGTAAAAAAAGCGTCGATTGGATGAAGGTTCTTGCTGAACCCGCCGTGAGAAACAAAAATTTTAACACAAAGGCTCCTCTAACTCGATTGACAAAAAAAAGCTGTTATGATACCATTGAGAAAAATCACACGATCGGTTTCGCCGTTTCCCGAGGGAGGCGGCGAGGAATAAGGAAGCCGGGTGAGAATCCCGCGCGGTCGCGCCACTGTAAGGGGAGGGTTTTCCCTCCTTTAAGTCAGGAACTTTCCGGTCGTGGAACCCACAATTGTTACGAGCGATGGCAATGTGTTCGAAAAATCCCGGGTATTTCGTCCCCTTGCCATGCGTTTCGCAGCGACAAGGGGATTTTTTGCACACTTTTTTCTATATTCCAGGAGGTTACTATCAACCTATGAACAGTAAAGAACAGCGTATTGTAGCGATTTCCGCCGCGTTTGCCGTCGTGTTCAGTGTTGTTCCCGGCGTCAGCGCGATGCACATCATGGAAGGCTACCTGCCCGTTTCTTATTGCCTTGCCTGGGGCGCGCTCTGTGTTCCTTTCCTTATCGCCGGTTTTCTTTCGCTGAGGAAACGCGTACAGGAAAACAGAAGAGCCCTCATCCTCATCGCCATGTCCGGCGCGTTCATCTTTGTATTGTCTTCTCTTAAAATTCCTTCGGTCACCGGCAGCTGCTCCCACATGACAGGCACAGGCTTGGGCGCCATTCTCTTCGGACCTTCCGCCGTCAGCATCCTCGGCATCATCGTTCTGATTTTCCAGGCGATTTTGCTTGCTCACGGCGGTCTGACGACGTTGGGGGCCAACACCTTCTCCATGGCCATCGCCGGCCCTCTGCTGACCTTCGCCGTCTACAAACTCTGCATGGGCGCCAAACTGAACCGCAAGGTTTCCGTTTTCCTCGCCGCCTTCCTCGGTGACCTTTTCACCTACTGTGTCACCGCTTTCCAGCTGGCTTTGGCCTATCCTTCGGAAGCCGGCGGCGTCATGGCGTCTTTCGTGAAATTCCTTGGCGTTTTTGCCCCGACCCAGCTTCCTCTTGCTGTCATCGAAGGGATCCTCACCGTCATCATCATCATCGGTCTCGAATCTTTCGCCAAGCCTGAGCTGAAGACCATCGGCTATTTTGGGAAGGAGGAAGCAGCATGAGCAACCAAAAAAGCAACAAAACCCTCGTCATCGTGCTCCTCATCATCGTGGCGCTGATGGCGATTGTCCCGCTCCTCGCGCTGAAGGGTGCGGAATTCGGCGGCAGCGACGACGCAGGCAGCGTCATGGTCGAAGAAATTCACGGTGAGTATGAACCTTGGTTTGAACCCGTCTTTGAAACCCTCATCGGCGGCGAACTCCCCGGTGAAATCGAATCGCTCCTCTTCTGTGTTCAGACCGGCATCGGTGTCGGCATCATTGCCTTCTTCATGGGCAGATTCTATGAAAGAAAAAAAAGCCAGCCCGGTGAGACCGGCGGCAAAGCCGGGAAAGCCCGGGCCGACGCGAAGAGCTGAAAAGCTTCTCCCGTCAGATTTGATTTAACAAAGTCGGAAACGGCGGCGGAAAGGGAAAAAACGCTCTTTCCCCGCCGGTTTCTCCCGGGTGACGCGCGCGGGCTTCGGTTCCGTTGAAAAGCGCGCTTTTTTCGTCTCCCCGCCGTTTCCGCTGTTTCTTTCTTTTCGTCCATGATTCGCAGCACAGAAAATCCCAAGGGAAAACAAAATGATTATTGTCGATAAATTATGCTATTCGTCGCGGCTGCGCTATATGAACGCCGGTGAGAAATTCGCGTTCGCCATCATCACGCTGCTCATCTGTGTGGTCAGCCGGTCCATTCTCTGCGCCGCCGTGATTCTGGCCGCCACGGCCATCCTCACGGTAAAAATCGGCGGGATCCCTCTTTCACGGTACAGGACGCTGATGGCCGTCCCCCTGACGTTTATCCTGCTGAGCACCCTCGCGATCATCGTCAACTTTTCGCATACGCCGTTGGACGCCTTCGCGATTCCCCTCGGCTCCATCTATGTCACCGGCAGCTGGCACGGGATCTACCGCGCTTTTCAGCTGA
The DNA here is from genome assembly GCA_902796855.1 of uncultured Bacillota bacterium. Lineage (GTDB taxonomy): Bacteria > Bacillota > Dehalobacteriia > UBA7702 > UBA7702 > UBA7702. The sequence continues at coordinate 36,338 of CADBQN010000075.1, forward strand.
TTATTACGGCGATGGCCGCCGTCAGCTGCCTCTATTTCCTCTCCCTCAACACTCCGATGACGGACATCCTCGAGGTGCTGCGGCGGCTCCGCTGTCCGCTGCTGTTCATCGAATTGATGATGCTGATCTACCGCTTTCTCTTCGTTTTGCTGGAAATCGCCTCGTCCATCACGACGTCCCAGCGCTCCCGCCTCGGGAACAAAGACCTGAAAACGGCGTACCACTCCTTTTCCAACATGGTCTCGGTTCTCTTTGTCCGGGCGATCAAAAAATCCAACGCTCTCTTTGACGCCATGGAATCCCGCTGTTACGACGGGCGCATCCGGGTGCTGAACGAGACGTTCCCGCCCAAGGCCAAGGAAATCATCGCCATCGTCTGTTTTGAGGTTTTTCTTCTCATCTGTATCATCGGAGGCAAACTGTTATTATGAGTATCATCCGCGCAGAGAATCTGCATTTTACCTATGAAGACGGCACCGAGGCCCTTCGCGGCATCGACCTTTCCGTTGAGGCCGGGCAGAAAATCGCCCTGCTCGGTGCCAACGGCAGCGGAAAATCCACCTTTTTCCTCTGCCTCAACGGGATCAACCAGCCGAAAGAGGGGACGCTCTATCTTCACGACAAGCCCTACGATTACTCCAAAAAAGGGCTGCTGGAGCTGCGTTCCAAAGTCGGCATCGTCTTTCAGGATCCCGATAACCAGCTCTTTTCCGCCAGCGTTTTCCAGGAGATTTCCTTCGGTGTCTTAAACATCGGCGTTGATGAAAAAGAGGCGGAACGCCGGGTGGAAGAAGCCATCAATGAGCTGGAAATCACGCCCTTCCGCCACAAGCCCACGCACTTTTTGAGCGGCGGCCAGAAAAAACAGGTCTCCGTCGCCGACATCCTCGTCATGGATCCGGAGGTCATCGTTCTCGACGAACCCGCGGCGGCGCTGGACCCGAAGCACACCATTATTTTGAACCACCTCATCGAAAAGCTCTCCGCCCGGGGCATCACCATCATCATCTCCACTCACGACGTCGATCACGCCTTCGCCTGGGCCGATGAGGTGATCCTCTTCCACAAGGGCAAAGTCCTCCGCCGCGGCACGCCCGAAGAGGTCTTTTCCGCCGCGGAAGACTTGGAAAAGACGAACCTCGCCAAACCGGCGGCGCTGCGCCTTTTCGATAATCTCGTCGCCAACGGCGTTCTCGACGCCGATGAACCGATCCCCAGAAATCTGGATACCCTTGAAATGTACATCCGGGAAAGGAGAAAATGACCCATGAGCAAAAAGGCCCTTCTCGCCGTCAGTTTCGGCACCAGTTTTGAGGAAACGAGAAAGAAGACCATTGACCGCATCGAGGCCGATCTCGCCGAGGCTTTTCCCGATCGCCGCCTCTACCGCGCCTGGACAAGCAAAATGATCATCAAAAAACTGAAAAACCGGGACGGCGTGGAAGTCGATACCGTTCCCGAGGCACTCCGGCGCATGGCGGCGGACGGCGTTACCGACATCCTCGTTCAGCCCACCCACGTGCTGGACGGTCTGGAAAACGACTGGATGCGGGAGGACATCTTAAAAGAGAAGGACCGCTTTGAAAAAATCGCCATCGGCGATCCGCTGCTCAAATATACCGACGACTTTTTTGCCGTCGTCCGCGGTCTCATCGACGCGCTGCCTGCCCTTGGAGAGGACGAGGCCCTTGTGCTGATGGGTCACGGCACCACCCACAGCGTCAACATGACCTATCCCGCTCTCGACTATATTTTCAAGGACACCGGCTTCCGCAATGTTTTTGTCGGCACCGTGGAGGGATATCCCACCCTCGACAGCGTTCTCCGCGACGTCCGGGCGATCGACCCGCCGGTGAAAAAGATCTATTTGGCGCCGCTGATGGTCGTCGCCGGCGATCACGCCCGCAACGACATGGCCGGTGAGGACGAGGATTCCTGGAAGAACCGGATCGAGGCCGCGGGCTTTGAGACGGAATGCATTTTGCAGGGACTCGGTGAGTTCCCCCGGATCCGCGAGATCTTTGTGGACCATGCCGAAAACGCCGCCGAGGTCTGAGCCCGGCGGCGCGAATCGGGGCTCCGACGCTTTTGTGAAGCGCTTTCGTTCGGTGTGTCCCTGTTTGATGTTCTGTTTTCGAAACCTCTTGGTTTTTTCGGCGAAACATCTTTCCTTCGCTTCCTTCCTGTGATATACTAAAAAAAGAAGGTAGAAGGCGGATCGGCATTTTTATGCCGGTCCGTAGTTTCGTTATATTTGGCTGTGTTTTTCTTGAAGGAGTGAAAAAGTATGAAACAGAAACCATTGACTCACGGCGGTGATTGGGTTGGATTTGAAGAGGAGTATGGCTTTATGCCCTTGGATCTGTCGGCCAATGTCAGCCCTTTCGGTGTGCCCGAAGGCGTTAAAAAAGCCATTGCCGAAGCAGCGGAAAGGGCGGATCTCTATCCCGATCCTCTTTGCCGCTCACTGCGGGCGTCTCTTTCGGAGCACAGCGGCCTTCCTGCCGCGCACATCCTCTGCGGCAACGGTGCCGCGGACATTATTTTTCGCCTTGCCTTGGCAAAGCGGCCGAAAAAAGCGCTGGTCCTCGCGCCGACCTTTTCGGAATACCGCACGGCGATGGAAGCCGTTCAGTGTGAGGTGAAGACCTATCTGCTGAAGGAGGAGCGAGATTTCCGCGTCGGCGAGGATATCCTCGACGCGATCGGCGAGGACATCGATATCGTCTTTCTTTGTGAGCCAAACAACCCGACCGGCCTTTCCGACAGCGAAGCGTTTCTCGCGAAGATCCTTTCCCGCGTGGAAGAGATCGGCGGCATTCTCTTTATTGACGAATGTTTCCACGATTTTTTGACGGAACCGGAGGTCGGGTCCATGATCCCTTATGTGGAAACGCATCCTTCGCTGATTGTTTTGAAAGCGTTTACAAAAATGTACGGCATGGCCGGCGTCCGTTTGGGTTACTGCCTCTGCTCCGATGAGGAACTGCTTCAAAAAATGCTGGACCGCGGTCAGCCCTGGTCCGTTTCGTCCCTGGCTCAGGCCGCGGGCATCGCCGCCGTTGGGGAAACCGCCTACGTCGAGCATGTTCGCGCGCACATGGATCGGGAGCGTCCGCGCCTGATGGAGGGCCTGAGGAATTTCGGCTTCCGGGTGGTTCCCGGTGAGGCGAATTACTTGCTGTTTCGGGCTCCCGCCGATCTTGCCGAAAAGCTGCGGAGGAAAGGCGTCGTGATCCGCAGCTGCTCCAACTACGACGGTTTGGATGAAAATTGGTTCCGTTCGGCGGTGCGCACCGAAGAAGAAACAGACCGCCTGCTTGCGGCCATCAAAGAGGTTTTATAAAAACAGAATCAACGAAAGAAGGAGGCTCTTCCTAAAAGGAAGCCTCCTTCTTCTTATATGATTTTTACATGATCTTTGTGCTTTCTACTTTCTCTATGAATTTTTCGTTGACTTTCAAAAGCGGCTTGCGCAGCACGAGGCCGAGGAAGAGGGAAAGAAGCAGAAAGACGGAAAGTTTCCCCATTTCCATCCAAAAGACGTTGCCGTAAAAACCGCCGATACATTCTCTGAATATCGCCATGCTGTGGGTAAAAGGCAGGAACGGGTGGACCATGCGGAAAAAATCCGGCGCCAGCTGGATCGGAATGGTTCCGCCGCTGCCGCCCACCTGGAGCACCATGATGATGACGGCGATGACTTTGCCGATGTTGCCGAAAGACGCGGTCAGCGTATAGAGGAAGAAGACGAAAACAAAGCCGCAGTAGAGGGAAGCAAGGATGAACATCAAGGGATGGATACATTGGATCTCCACGAAATAGAGGAGCCCCAATGCGGCCAGGACGCTCTGGGCGATGCCGATGGCGAAGAAGATGAAATAACGGCCCAGGTAGATTTGGTACTCTTTGGCGTTTTCCAGGGTCGAGACCGTTTTTGCCGAGGGATTGACCTTCATCAGGGCCACCATGACCAGAGCGCCGACGTAGAGCGCGAGCGAGAGATAGAACGGGGCCATCCCCGAGGCGAAGTTTTCCACCGGATATATTTTATTGGTTTCAACCGCCACGGCGGAGGCGAAAAAGGCGCCGACGGATTCTCCGTCGTTTTCCAATACGTTTTTCAGGACGGCGCCGATGTTGCTGTTATCGTCGATGATGACGCTGCCGACGTTATCGAGCTTGTTCGAGGCCTCTCTCAGGCGGGCGGCGGTCTCCGCTAAAGCGGTGTTCAAAGCGGAAAGGTCGTTTTTTGCGCTGCCGGACAGTTTTTGGGCGGCGGAGATATCGTCATTGAGGTTTTGGGCGATTGTGACGGCGCTTTCTCCCGTCTTTTCCGTCAGAGTGATCAGTTCCTCCCATTCCGGCCGCACCTTCTTTTGAAAATCGCCGCGGGACGCGTTGAGGCTGCTGCTGCCGTCGGCGATGGCGGCGGAGATATTCTGCTGTCCCGAAGCGAGGTCGGAAGCGGCGGAGGACAGATCGCTCGCGGCGCTTTCGATGTTGTCCCGGAGCTGTTTCTGCCTGGCGATGGTCTCGCCGAGATCGGCGCTGAGATCACCGAGAGCCGATTTCAGGACGAGGTCGTCCGGGAGGGACGCCGCCAGGTTCGCGACGGCGCCGCGATAGCTTTCATAGCGGTCAATGATGACCTGGACCTCGTTTTTAGACGCGTTCAACGCGTCCGCCGCCGCCGCGGCGTCACTGTTGAGATTGTTGAGGGAGGCGGAGATCCGGCTGTCGATGTCTTTATAGATCGAGGATGTCGTGTCATAGACAGCGTCCATTTTCACCGCGATGTCGTTCATCTCTTTGCTGAGATCCTGCGCCTTTTTGCCGTCACCGCTCAGTGCGGAAGTATCCTTGCTCATGATGGCGGCACTGTTGTTCAGCGCGTCGTCGCCGAGGGCGAGGATGTCGTTGAGCGCCGTATTCATTTCGATGAGGGCGTCGACGGTATCGGCCGTGGCGGAAAGGCCGCCGCTGAGAGAGGTGATCTCGGTTTCGATGTATGCCGCGATGGCGTCGCTGTCCTCATTGTCCAGATGGTTCGCGACGGTCTCCAGCGTGTCGACGCTGATTTGGGCGATGGTCATGGCGAAAGCTTCGTCAATGCGGTTTTCGACCATGGCGGCGCCTTCTCCCGTGACCTTGGCGGCGATGGCGTTTTTCTTTTCGTTGATGTAATAATCAATCGTCGCTTTTTCGGTGTCGCCGCTGAAAATACGGAGCATATGGCGGCTGAAATCGGCGGGGATGACGAGAGAAGCGTAGTATTTGCCGCTCTTTACGCCTTCGATGGCGTCTTTTTTATCGACGAAGATCCAATGGATGTCGTCGTTATCCCTTAAAGCCTCCTCGACTTTTTTGCCGATGTTGATTTCCATGGGCAGCAGGTCGCCGCGAAAACCTTCGTCACAGTTGGCCACGGCGATGGTGAGATTGCCGGTGTTCCCGTAGGGATCCCAGAAAGCGTACGTGCTGAACCAGGCGTAGAGCGAGGGGATGATGACGAGACCGATGATGACAACCCAGGCGATGTAGTTGTGGCGGATATTTTTGAGATCGGTTTTGACGAGACGAATGATATTGTTCATGATCTCACCTCCTCGTCATGGAAATCGTCTTTTTCTCCTCTGGCAATGGCGAGAAGTTCCGCGTCGGAATATTCCGTCAGCCGCTGCTGAAGATCGTGGCGTTCGTGGAAGTATTCGACCAGGACGAGGAAAAGAACGAACACGATGAGGGAGATGATCCATAAAATCAGCACCAGCATTTTATGGCCGCTGACGAACATCAATATCACCAGCAGCAGCGGCAGCCCAAAGAGGACAAAACGGAAAATGCGGTGGATCTTATGGTGATAATCGGATTCAAAGCGTTCGGCGCGTCGTTCCAGTTTTTGCCTGAAAGCGCTTTCCGAGGAAAGCAGGCGCAGCGCCGCCATAAGGCGGATGCGCTCCCGAACAACGCCTTCTTCTTCGGTGATCATGAGATCGGTCTCTTCCAATTTGCGGTCAAAGAGGGCGTTGAGATTGACGAAAAGGGGACGTATCACGACGCCGATCACGAGAGCGATCAGGAGAAAAGACGCTAAGATCAGCATATTCGAGGCAAAATGATGGGCGTATGTCCCGGCGATGGCTTCCCGCATGGCGTTGATGCTGTAAGTAAAGGGCAGCGTGGGATAGAGCGCGCGAAAGAGCGGTGTGGCGAGTTCTACCGGATACGTGCCGGAGGAGCCGGGAATCTGGAAGATCAGCAAAATGACGCAGAGGGCTTTCCCCACGTGACGGAAGGCCACGGCGAGGGCGTAGATCAAATTGATGTACACGAAGGACGCGAGGCAGCAGCAGGCGAGGAAGAGGAAGGGGTGGGCGCAGTCGATCTTCGTCAGCAGCAGATCGCCGACGCCGATGATGAGCGCCTGGGCGATGCCGACGGTGATGAACAGCAGCCACCGGCCAAAGTAGCCTTCGACCAGGCGGTAGTCGCGGATTTTATCGTCTTTCGCTACTTCCAGCTTGAGGACGGCCAGCATCATGATGCCGCCGACCCAGATGGCGAGATTGCTGAAAAACGGCGCCATTGCCGCGCCGTAATCGGCCATGGGATAAATGGTGCTTGTCTTCACGTTGATGGGCGCGGCGATGAATTCGGCGAGATCGGCTTTGTCGCCATTGAGGCGGTCGGCGACTTTATGATAATCGATGTAACCTTTAACGGCGGTCAGGTCGTCGGCGGCGGCGCTGACCTGATCTTCGACCGTGGCGAGGACTTTTTCCGTGTCGGCGGCCACGGCGTCCACTTCCGTCAGTGTGCCGCTTAACGCGTCTAAAACGGCTTTCAGCTGCTCGGTTTCGCCGTCGATTCCGGCGAGGAGACCTTCCAGTTTCCCAACGATGGCGGCGGATTCAGCCATGGACGCGGCAAGCTTGCTGTTTGACTGCTGCTGAAAATCACCGGCAGCGGAACGAAGGTCGCTTTTGCCCTTGTTGAGGGTGGCGGAAATACCGCTTTCCAGCGTGACGGTGCCGTTGGCGGCGTCGGCGACAGCGCTGTTGCCCTGTTTCAAGGCGTTCAGGAGCTGCTGGTGACGTTGGTTCTCGGCGCTGATTTCGGCAATGAGAGAATCGGCGGCGCTGCCGGGAACCGCGGCGGAGACCCGTCTCAGATCGTTGATAACGTTCGCGTTCAGGTTGATGATCGTCTGAATGTCGGTGAGGGCGGCGTTTATTCTGTTGTTGACGGTTTGCAGTTTGCCGTTGGCGGCGCCGAGATCGGCGGCGGCGGTTGTGCCGGCGTTGTCGAGTCGGGTGATCATCCCGTCGACATTGGCGTTGAGATTGGACTGAAAAGCGCTGAAAGCGTCCCTGCTGCTGTTTACGGCGGCGACCCCTTGTTTTAAAGCGTCGTCGCCGTTGGCGGCGGCGGTCTTGATCTCGTCGAGATTGGCTTTCAGCTCATGGATGGCGGTGCTGCCTTTGTTGGCGGCATGGATGTTCGCCGCGCCTTCACGGTAGGCCGCTATGTTGGTATCGACATCGGCCATGTCCTGCATGACGGAGGCGTAGAGCTCGTTGAGGCGGGTTTCGGCATCACCGCTGACGGATTCGAGATAATCGGAAACGGCATTGGCGACGGTGTCTATGAATTGCCGGTTGACGTTGGCCTGGATCGTCGTGACGCCGATGTTGGTCAGGACCGGCGCGATGGCGTTTTTCTTTTCGTTGATGTAATATTGGATCTTGGGCTGACGGAGCTCTCCCTGACCGATATGGAGGAATGAGGCGCTGAAATCTTCCGGTATGACGATAGCGGCGTAGTATTTGCCGCTTTTCACGCCCTCAACGGCGCTTTCCTCATCCTGAAAGACCCAGCCGAAGTCGTCGTTGTCCCTTAACACCGCCTCAATGGCGCTCCCGGTGTCGATGGTGCCGAAAATATCATCGTGAACGGGTTGGTCAGCGTTGGCGACGGCGATCTTCAGATTCCCCGTGTAGTCGTAAGGGTTTTTATAGGCGTCGATATTGCACCAGGCGTAAAGCGACGGTATAAAGGCGATGCCCACAATGACTGCCAGCGCCAAGGGTGTGTGCAGCAAAAGCAGGAAATCCCTGCGAAAAATCAGCAGACTATGGACGATCACTTTTTTTAAACGGTTAAAAAGACTCATAATCTTCCTTCTTTCGGAATGCTCCCGCCGCGGGGAAACAAAGGAGGCGCGCACTGTTTGGCGCAGAATCGCCAAGCCCCTTCAACGCGCTGCGGCAATCGAAGGGGCAGTGGCAACAGGTTCCGCCGCGCCGTTTTCGATGAGACGAAAAGGCGCGGCGTCTTTTTTTAAAAAACAGGGCAAAGATTCAGCCGCGGTGTTTGCGGTTCTTTACGCGTTCCATCAGATGTCGATCTCTTCCTCCCGGCATAAAGGTGTGATGCTGAGTGATTATTGCCTCGACCCGTTGATGGTGCCCGGCGATTTTTTCCTCAATGGTGATGACCCGTGATTTTCGCGTCAAGGTCCTGACGACGCTCGTCGAGCTTCGCGTCATATTTGAAGTATATGTGAATTAATGCGCTTTGTCAATATTGTTTGGCTGCTTTGAATTTGTGAAGTGACGAAACCTGTATTGTTGTGAAAAGATTATGCCGTCGTTGTAAGCGAAAGGACGTTATGATATAATAAGGTATAAAGACAAGCACGTCAATGAGGTGAAAACGAGGTGATCGTGATGAATATTGATCCAGTTAAAATCGGCCGGATCATCGCGGAACTGCGCGAAAAGAATCGGCTGAATCAAGAGGAATTGGCGGCGCGCGCCGGCGCTTCCGCCGCCGCTGTCCGCCGTTGGGAAAGCGGTGAGGAACTCCCCGATCTTGAGTCTCTGGCGCGAATGGCGTCGCTTTTCAGCGTCACCGTGGATGACCTGCTTTTCGGCCCGGCCGAGGAGCGGAGCGGCAGTCGGGAACCCGCCGGGAAAGCGGCGAAGAAGATTTTTGTCATCGGCTGCGGGCGTTGGGGAACGTTCCTCGGCTGGTATCTCCACCGCGTCGGTCACGAGGTCACGATCTACGGGCGGCCGTCCTCGGCGCGGATGAAAGAGCTGATGGCCACGAGAAAAAACGAGCATCTGACGCTCCCCGATGACATCGCCCTGACCCATTCCTACGACGGCCTCGCCGGTGCCGATATCGTCGTCATTTCCGTCAACGCTCAGCACCTCGCCGACGTGGCGGCGGAACTGAGCGCCATGGGGATGAAGGACAAGACCCTCGTTCTCTGTATGAAGGGCATTGAGATCGAGACGGGACGCCGTCTCTCTCAGGTCGTCGGCGAGGAAGTCGATCCCGGCAACCGCGTCGCCGTCTGGCTCGGCCCCGGTCACGTTCAGGAATTCTACCGCGGCGTCCCCAACTGCATGGTCATCGACAGCGACGATGACGACGTGAAAAAAGAGCTGATCCGTCTCTTTTCCAGCGACCTCATTCGCTTCTATTACGGGACGGACCTCCTTGGCAACGAAATCGGCGCCGCGGCGAAGAATGTCGTCGGCATCGCCGCCGGTATGCTGGAGGGCGCCGGGATGAGCTCCCTCAAAGGGGCGCTGATGGCGCGGGGGACGAAGGAAATCTCCGGGCTCATCGTCGCCATGGGCGGCAAGGCCGCCTCGGCCTACGGTCTCTGTCATTTGGGCGACTACGAGGCGACGCTCTTTTCCGCCCACAGCCAGAACCTGGCGTTCGGCAAAAGCGTCGTGCTGGGTACGGCCTACCATAAGCTGGCCGAAGGGTACTATACCGTCAAAGCCCTCCTGGGACTCGGCAAAAAGTACGGTGTGGAGCTCCCCATCTGCGAGGCCGTTTACGGCATCCTCTATGAAAACGCCGATCCCGGCGAAACGCTGAAATCCCTCTTCAGCCGCAGTCTGAAACGGGAGTTTTAACGGCGCCCGGTTCCGTGACAAGCAGGCGCTTGATGTGAACGGCCCCGACGGGGCGGGGCGCCGCCCTTGTCGGCGATAAAACAGTTTTGTTCAAAACCGTCTCATTGACAGTGTATATATTCAATGATAAACTATTTCCATAGGCTGTCAGTAGGAGAATAAATCTCCGCGCCAAAGGAAAAAGGAGAGAAGAACAGCTTCCATGATCTCAAAATTCAGTGTGAAAAGGCCCTATACCGTTGTTGTGGCCGTCATTATTGTTCTGATTTTAGGGGCCGTGGCGTATCTGGGCATGCAGGTGGACCTGCTGCCCAGCATCAACCTGCCCTATGCCATTGTTTCCACGAGCTACGCCGGGGCCAGCCCCGAAGAGGTGGAGACTGTCGTGACAAAGCCGATGGAACAGGCCATGGCGACGGTAGCCAATATGAAGAACATCGTATCCATTTCCTCGGAAAACAGCTCCCTGGTGATGATGGAATTCAATCAGGAAACGGATATGAACGCCGCCGCCAACGAGATGCGGGAGAAGATCGACCTGGTGACTCCGCTCTGGGATGACGACAACATCGGTTCCCCGCTGATCCTCCAGCTGAATCCCGATATGATCCCCGTCGTCATCGCCTCCGTCGATGTGGAGGGCATGTCGGCGGAGGAAATGTCGGCTTTTGTCGATAAAGTCATTCTGCCTAAGGCCGAGAGCGTCGAGGGCGTCGCCGCGGTATCGTCCTACGGCATGACGGAAAACCGGCTCAACGTCACCATCGACGACGATCTCATCGACGACATCAACGAGGCCATCGCCGCCTCCATCAACGGCGACATCGCTAAGGCGCGGCGGATGCTGAACTCCGCCCGTTCCCAGATCCAGGCGGCCTACGGTCAGCTGAGCTCCGCCCGGGCCGAGGGTGAGGCCCAGCTGAAAGAGGCGCAGTCCCAGTTGGACGCCGGCAGAGAGGCGCTGAACGGTTCCAAAGAGGAACTGACCGCCGCCGTGGCGGGCCTGACCCAACAGGCGGAAGCCCTTTCCGCCGAAATCGCCGGTCTTAAACAGCAGAAGGAAGAAGCGGAAGGGCAGATCGCCGCCGTGGCGGAAGGGGAGGAAGTCCCCGCGGAACTCACGGCGAAAGTCGCCTCTCTGGAACAGGAAATCGCCGCGAAAGAGGCGGCCCTTGCCGAAGTCAACAATCAGCTGCAGGAAGCCAAAGCCGGGGAAGCGGAAATCGACGCTCAGCTGGCGGCTCTCGACGGTCAGCAGGAAGAACTGGACCAGGGCAAAAGCGAGCTCAATTCCCAGCTCAGCTCCGCCAAATCCCAGCTGGATTCCGGCATGTCCCAAATCAACAGCCAAAGCGCCAAGCTGAACAGCGCCGCCGCTGACGCGAAAAAGAAAGCCGACGTCAAGCAGTACATCACTAAGGAAATGATTTCCGGCGTACTGATGGCGCAGAATTTCTCCATGCCCGCCGGCACCATCGACGCCGCCGAGGGCTCCTTCTCGGTGAAGGTCGGCAAGGAACTGAGCTCCGTTGACGAAATCGGCGATCTCTTCCTCTTTGAAATGGACATCGACGGCGTCGACGATATCCGCGTGAAGGACGTCGCCCGGGTGGAACAGGCCGGCAGCGACGGCAGCTCCTATACGAAGGTCAACGGCAACAACGGCATTTTGCTGGCCTTTGAAAAACAATCCGATTACTCCACCTCGGAAGTGTCGGAAAACATCGCGAAAATGATGACGTCCCTGGAAAAGGAAAACGAGGGGATGTCTTACTATACCTTTATGGATCAGGGGGAATACGTCCGCCTGATCATCAACAGCGTTCTTGAGAATCTGCTGCTCGGCGCGGTCCTCGCCGTCCTCGTGCTGGCGCTGTTCCTCCGGGATTACCGTCCCACCCTCATCGTCGTCGTTTCCATCCCGGCGAGTCTGCTCTTCGCTTTGGTGATGATGTATTTCACCGGCGTGACGATGAACCTGATCTCCATGAGCGGTCTCGCCCTCGGCGTCGGGATGCTGGTGGATAATTCCATCGTCGTCATTGAGAATATCTATCGCCTGCGGCGGGAGGGGATGAACGTCATCCGCGCCGCCGTCGAGGGGGCGAAGGAGATTTCCGGGGCCATCGTGGCCTCGACGCTGACGACGATCAGCGTTTTTCTGCCCATCGCCTTTACCCACGGCATGAGCAAGCAGCTCTTCATGGATATGGGGCTGACCATCGGCTTCTCCCTTTTGGCCAGCCTTGTGGTGGCGCTGACGGTGGTGCCGTCGCTGGCCTCCCGCGTACTGGAAAAGGATTCCGCGCGGAGCAGCCGCGTGATTGAACTGCTGCAAAAGAAATATGAGCCCGCCGCCGCGGCGGTGCTGAAACGTCCGGTGCTGACATCGCGCTTCGTCGTCGGGCTTCTCGTTCTCAGCGTGGTGCTCAGCGTGAGCCGCGGTTTCTCCTTTATGCCCGATTACGAAACGACGGAGCTGACGGCGACGCTGACAACGGAGGCTGAGGATATGTCCGACGCGGACTTCTACGCCGCCGCCGACGACGTGACGAAGAAGCTCCTCTCCATTGAGGGGGTCGAATCCGTCGGCGCCATGGGAGGCGAAAGCGGCACCACCGGCATGATCGGCTTGGGCAACACCGGACAGTCCGTTTCCATGTATATCGTGCTCGACCCGCGCCATCCGGCCAAGGCCGATGAAATTGAAAAACAGGTCGCCGCCGCGGCGGAAAAGCACGGCTGTGACCTCGCCGTGGACGCCGGCACCGATATGATGAGCTATCTCGGCGGCACCGGTGTGTCGCTGACGGTGAAAGGGGAGGATCTCTCGGAGCTCTCCGCCTTCACGCAGAAGCTCGGTAAGGACATCGCCGCCATCGACGGCGTCGAGGACGTTCAGTCCGATATGGAGCATCCCGTGGAGCAGCTGATGGTCACCGTCGATAAAGACGCCGCCATGAAAAAGGGCGTCACCGTCGCCCAGATCTTTCAGGCCGTCAGCGCCGATATCGCTTCGGATCACGCCGCGACGACGCTGACGGTGGACGGAACCGAGTATTCCGTCTACGTCATGGAGGAAGAGGGGAAACGGAGCGTTGACGACCTCGCCGAGATCGAGCTGGAAAACAGCGACGGCAAAAAGGTGGAAGTCGGCGACGTCGCCGAGATCGGCCTGGAAGACAGTCCCTCTTCCATTTACCGGGATAATCAGGAGCGCTACATGACCGTCTCCGCCACGGTGTCCGCCGGCGCCGTCACCTCGTCGGTGACGCGGGAGGTGGAAAAACTCGTCGACGGCTATGACCTCCCCGCCGGGATCAGCGTCGATGTCGGCGGCGAAAGCGTCACCGTTTCCGAATACATGACCGACCTCGTCAAGGCCATTGCCCTGGCGCTGGTGCTGATGTATCTGATCATGGTGGCGCAGTTCCAGTCGCTGCGCTCTCCCTTCATCGTGATGTTCACGGTGCCGCTGGCCTTCACCGGCGGTTTCCTGGCGCTGTTTCTCTGCGGCTTTGACGTCAGCGTCATCGCCCTCCTGGGCTTCCTCGTTTTAAGCGGCGTCGTCGTCAACAACGGCATCGTCCTCGTGGACTACGTGAACCGCCTCAGAGACCGCGGCATGGAACTGAAAGACGCGCTGATCACCGCCGGCAAGACGCGTCTCCGCCCGATTCTGATGACGGCGCTGACGACGATTTTGGCCCTTGTCACCATGGCGCTGGGCATCGGCGAAGGGATGGAAATGATCCAGCCCATGGCCGTTGTCGCCATTGGCGGCCTGCTCTACGCCACCGTGATGACGCTGTTCTTCGTGCCGGTGATGTACTATCTGATGCATCGCAGGGAAAAGAGCGGCGGCAAGCCGAACCGCCGCGCCAAACGGCAAAGAAAGGAACGCCTCACCGACGCCGAATTTGAGGCGCTGCTCCGGGAGGAACCGCTCCTCCCCAAAGCCGGCGACGATCCGCCGGAAGAAACGGCGGAAGCTCCCGAATCAGCTCTTCCGGAGGTTTAACGCTTAAAAAAACAGCCGCCGCTTTCGTGCTCCCCACGAATGCGGCGGTTTAGCTTTGTCCGCGGTGATCCGGAACAGAAACGGAGCACGGCTTTCCGTGCTCCGTCTTATTTGGAGGGAGACGGCGGTGTGAGAGTCCGCCGTCTCTTTTATAGCTACGCCCGCATCAGCGTTTCCCATGTTTCCTCGTCGATTTTTTTGCCGATGACGACGAATTTTCCCGGCATTTCTCTTTTCAGCGGTGTTACCGTGAAATCGCCGTCAACATAGTCGACGCGGACCGTGCCCTCAGCCGTGGGCAGGATGCCCTTGGCGCGGATCGCTTCGGTTTCCGAAAGCCGCCGCCGGATCTCCGCGATTTCATCCCTGTTGAAAACGCGCTCCGTTTCAGTGCTGAAAAAAGTGAACGCGTCGGCACTGTGTTCGTGCTCCCCGTGGCGGTGATGCTTGTGACTGTGACCGTGCTCCTGTGTATGCTCCGACGCGCCGCGCTTCTTTTTCGCCGCGTCGGCGGCGGCCAGGATGGCCAGGCCGTTCACGCTGTTCCATTCACCGCGGATGACCGTCAGTCCGCCGCGGATCTCGCCGATCGTTTCGGCGACCGCCGCGCTGTCGCATTCCCCGGCCCGGGAAAGAACGACGAGATCCGTTTCGCGAATCTGGTTTTTAATCAGCTCCGGGCTGAGCCGCAGCTGAGCGAAGAATTTGGCGCCGTTCACCACGGTGATGATCCGGTCGATGGCCATGGGATATGCCGCGGCGGCTTCCCCGATGGGGCGGGCGATGTCTTCCAGGTCGGCTAAGCCCGTCGGCTCAATGATGACGCGGTCGGGATGAAACCGTTGGCAGATCTCGACCAGCCCCGATACCAGCGTCGTCCGCAGGGAGCAGCAGATACAGCCGCCGGTGATTTCCGTTACGTCGACGCTCTCTTTTTCGATGAAGCTGCCGTCGACGCCGACGGTGCCGAATTCGTTTTCCAATACGGCGACGCGCTCCCCGAAATACGCTTCCTTCAGAAGCTTGTTGAGGAGCGTGGTTTTCCCCGCGCCGAGAAAACCGGACAGAATGTCAATTTGAACGACGTTTTTTTCTTTCATGTCTCCGGGATCACCTCTTTCTCTGAAAATCTCTCCCCCCAGGGCGCTTTACTGCTTTATTCTGCGCTTCTCCGCTCTGTCCTGCTCTTATCTCAGAAATTTACGGATATTCGATGGATTATCCTAATTCCGAGGCAAAAAAAGATAAATTTATCATAATTTTTTTATTGACATATCATAATAGTTATATTATAATATCCTCAGACCAAAGAA
The DNA here is from genome assembly GCA_902796855.1 of uncultured Bacillota bacterium. Taxonomy (GTDB): domain Bacteria; phylum Bacillota; class Dehalobacteriia; order UBA7702; family UBA7702; genus UBA7702. The sequence continues at coordinate 51,616 of CADBQN010000075.1, forward strand.
AGGCTGTGTTGAAACGAATGGAAAAAAACTATTATCAAAAAGAACTGGAAACAATGGAAAGAGAGCAGCTGTTGGCGCTGCAGAACGAGCGCCTCGTCGCTCAGGTCAAGCATGTTTATGAGCACGTACCGTATTACCGCAGGCTGATGGAAGAAAAGGGGCTTGTCCCCGCCGACATCGCTTCCGTCGATGATTTACATAAACTGCCTTTTTTAACCAAGGATGATTTGAGGGAAGCCTATCCCGACGGCCTTTTGGCTGTTCCCAAAGGGGACTGCGTCCGCATCCAGTCGACCAGCGGCACCACCGGTCGCCGCGTGATCTCCTACTATACTCAGCACGATGTGGATCTCTGGGATGAATGCTGCGCCCGGGCCATCATTGCCGTCGGCGGCACCAACGAAGACGTCGTTCAGGTCTCCTATGGTTACGGTCTCTTCACCGGCGGCCCCGGCCTCAACGGCGGTTCCCACAAGGTGGGCAGTCTGACGCTGCCGATGTCCTCGGGGAACACCGATCGTCAGCTCCAGTTCATGACGGACCTCGGCGCGACGATCCTTTGCTGCACGCCGTCTTACGCCGCCTACCTCGGCGAAAGCATCGCCGACCGTGGCATCAAAGACCAAATCAAATTGAAAGCCGGTATCTTTGGGGCGGAAGCCTGGAGCGAGGAAATGCGCCGCGATATCGAAAAAGCCCTGGGCATCAAGGCCTATGATATCTACGGCCTCACCGAGATTTCCGGCCCCGGCGTCTCCTTCGAATGCGAGGAACAGGCCGGCATGCACATCAACGAGGACCATTTCATCCCCGAGATCATCGATCCTGAGACCGGAGAAGTCCTGCCCTACGGTGAAAAGGGCGAACTCGTTTTCACCTGTATCACGAAGGAAGCGTTCCCGCTGCTCCGCTACCGTACCAGAGACATCACCATTCTCACCGATGAGCCCTGCTCCTGCGGCCGCACCCATGTCCGCATGAAGCGCCCGATGGGGAGAAGCGACGATATGCTCATCGTCAAGGGCGTCAATGTATTCCCCTCTCAAATCGAGGCGGTGCTCCTCAACGAAGGTCTCAGCGCCAATTATCAGATTGTTGTGGACCGCGTGAACAACAGCGATACCATCGACGTGATGGTGGAAATGACGCCGGAGCTCTTCTCCGATGTCGCCGGTTCCATCACCGCGAAGGAAAAATCCATCGTCAACGCTTTGAAGTCGATGCTCGGCATTTACGCCGGCGTTCATCTGGTGGAACCCCGCTCCATTGTCCGGAGTGAGGGGAAGGCCGTTCGCGTCATCGACAAGCGGAAAATTTAAGGAGGTACAGTCATGACCATTCAACAGATCTCTGTCTTTTTGGAAAATAAACCCGGCACTTTTCGCAACGTCGCCGCGGAACTCTCGAAAAACGGCGTCAATATGCGCGCCATGTCCGTGGCGGACACAGCTGATTTCGGCATTTTGCGGATGATCGTCGATGATAACGAGAAAACGAAAAAAGTCCTGGCCGACGGCGGTTATATCTATAAGGAAACGGAAGTCCTCGCCGTGGAGGTCGGCGATACCCCCGGCAGCCTGATGCGGATTTTGGAAACGCTGGGCGAAGCCGCAATCAACCTTGAGTATATGTACGCCTTCACGACCAAAAAGAACGACGGCGCCTGCCTGATTTTCCGCGTGGACGACGTCGCCAAAACAACGCAGGTCTTAAGCGACGCCGGTATCAAACTGGCTTCGGCGGAAGAACTGAAAGAGCTGTAAGCGACCGGCGAAAGCCGGCAAGCCCCGTGAGCGCCTTTGAAGGGCCTCACGGGGTTTTTTCATCCTTTTTTTCTTGTTTTTTCCCGCCGCTTCCTCTATAATGGAGGAAAGAACGCGAAAAACAAGGAGAACGACTTTATGAAAAAGATATTTTTCGGCGTATCGCTGCTGCTGATCGCCGCTGTTTTTGCCGGCTGCGGCTTCCCCTGGGGAGAAGGCGCCGGGGAACCGGAAAACAGCCGCCTTGTGGAACTCACCGACAGCGGCTACTATCTGCTTCAGAACGAGACCGTCATCGGCGTCTACTGGGGCGTGGAACTGGAAAATACCGATGAGGAACAAGCCTCTCAGCCCTTTGTCCTGACGGCGACGGCTTACGACGAGAGCGGCGCCGCCGTCGGTTCCGGCGAAGTGACCGTGGAGTCTCTTGAAGCCGGGGAGCTTCGGGGCTGCGCCGGCGTGATCACCTGCGACGCCGTTCCCGCGACGGTGGAATATACCTTTGACGATCCCGCGCCTCTCGGGGAAAGCGACTTTTTCTTTTCCCGCGAGAGCTTCCGGCTGACCGATGTCAGTGAACTCAAGGACGATCACGGTGTTTTCAAAGAAACCGATGTCACCGGCAACATCACGAACGCGTCCGAAACAAAGGCGGAGAGCTTTACCGTCTTTCTTCTCCTGAAAAAGGAGGAACAGATCGTTTTCGGCAACGCCTACATCGGCATGAGCCTCGACGCCGGTCAGAAAGTTTCCTTCGGTTTCACGATCTTCGATCCGCCGGAATATGATTCCTACGAGCTGTATTACAGCGGGGAAACGGAATAAGATCATTTTCAAGACAGAAAAAGAGAGCTTTCCGCTTTGCGGGGAAGCTCTCTTTTAAAATGGGATTCGCTTTAAGATAAGGCGTAACGCAAGAACTCTGTTCCGTCGAGGCGGCGAATGGAGAAAAGGCCGTCCTCATAGATCATATAGCTGTGGGGCGTGCCGTTTTTCGGAATCGAGAGGGAACCGGGGTTGAGATAGGTGATGTCGCCGCACTCCTCAACGACGGGGATATGGGTGTGTCCGTGGAGGAGGATATCGCCTTTTTTCAGCGGCGGCAGGTTTTTGGTGTTCCAGGTGTGCCCGTGGGTGACAAAGATCATATGGCCCTCCAGATAGAGGATCATGTAATCGGCGAGGACGGGGAAATCGAGCACCATCTGATCGACTTCCGCCTCGCAGTTGCCGCGGACGCAGAGGAGTTCCTCTTTCATATCGTTGAGCAGCGCGATCACTTCTTTGGGCGCGTATTCCGCGGGGAGGTCGTTGCGGGGACCGTGGTAGAGGAGGTCGCCGAGGAGTATCAGTTTTTCGGGCTTTTCGGCGTCGTACCGCTTTTTCATTTCTTTGGCGTATTTCATGGATCCGTGAAGATCCGAGGCGATCATCAGTTTCATTTGACAAACCTCATTTCTGTTCTTCGTTTTGAAGCAGGGCTTTCGCTTCCTCGGCCGCCGCGGGATTTTCGGCTTTCAGAATCAGGTCGGTGTCCGCTCCGGCGAGGGCGCGAAGGCGCTGTTTTTCTTCTTCGCTCAGGGAATCTCCTTCGGTGTCAAGCGGGAGGATGCAGGGCTTTTTACGCCGTTTCAGCATGGCTCCTTCGATCGTCGGCGGCAGGTACAGGCCGCTGACCGGGAGCCGTTCCGCGGCGGCGAGGTCGCGCTCCGTCACGGAGCGGACCGTGATGTAGATCGGTTTCGCGACGGTCTCGCAAAGGCGGTAAACCTCTTTTTCCGGCTGAGCGGCGATAACGGCGCCGTCGATGATCCCTTCGGAAAAGAGATAGAGCAGCTGTTTGATGGGAACGCCGTCGAAATGGCCAAAAACGGGGATATCCGCGTCAAATCGCCGCCGAAGGCGCCGGGCATCGGTCTCGCTGACGCTGTATTTTGTAAAAGGGGCGAACTCCAGCAGGTACGCGTCGCCGCGGCCGGGGGCTTCTTCCGTCGGCCGGACGGGGCCGATGAGTGTCCGTATCTTCATCTCGTTTCCCGCTCAGATCAGGTTATTCGCGCGCAGGTACGTATAGAGATATTCGTCAACGTCGTTGCCTTCCCAATAGATGCGGCGGATCATCAGCGACATGCGGCTGGTGTTGATGAGGCCTTCCATGTTTTTCAGCGCCGGTTCCAGCTCCGGATATTTGTCCAGCGCCTTTTGGGAGACGAGACAGCAGGTCGTCTGCGGGAGGAAGAAGTATTGATCGTCGACGAGCTGCTTCACGTCCAGGAGGCTGAGGTAGGGGGAGACGGAATCGGCGATGTAAAGATCAATGTCGCCCTCCATCAGGGCCCGGAAGCCCCGCTCCTCATCCATGGCCTTCGCCTCTTTGAACTCCATGCCGTATTGTTTGCAGAGCGCCTCAAAACAGTCGATCCGGGTGTAAAATCCCTCGTTCATGGCGATGGTCAGATCCGGGGACATTTTCGCGATTTCCGACAGCGTGGAGGGGGAATTCAGTTCCGTTCGCCGGGCGATGCTCATATAGAGCGCCGTGGTGCTGCTGTAGCCGATCTCCTCGGAGACGCTGACGCCGTGCTTTTTATTCAGCGTGTTCTGAACGTCCTGGAGCAGCGTGGGCGGGTTGATGTCCTCCCGCTCCATTTCCAGGGCGTTGACGGCGAGGGAGCCGGAGTAGTCGAAGAAAATCTGTATGTCGTTGTTTTCCATGCGCTCCAGCAGAGACGCGGAGGTGGAGTCATCGTAGTAGACGACTTCGGCGTTGAGCTCTGTTTTTTGCTCGATGAGGTTTTTGGCCAGATGCGCCAGAACATTCTGCTCCGGCGTGTTTTTGGTGGCGATTTTAATCTGCGCCTTTGAGGTCGTTTTCGCCTGTTCGCCGCCGCTGTTTTCGTTCGTGTCTTTGTCGCCGCAGGCGGTGACGAAAAGGGCGGCGAGACAGAGGCAGACCGCCAGTATTTTGCGGAAGATCCGTCGTTTTCCCATGATTTTCTCCCTTCGCGAAAAGCCTTTCGCGTCGCGTGTCGTTGGGGCTATTATATCATAATCGCGAAAGAAAGAAAAGTAATAGATTTTTTTTTGCTTTGAAGTATGGTATAATGATAAAAATAGGATCAGAAAAGGGAAACGGAGGTCGGCTGTCCCTTCGCTTCCGGAAAAAGGAGTGTGCTTGCTCATGTCAGTAAAATATGTTGATTGGAAGTTGATGACGGATTTTATGATCGACGCTTTTGTCGGCTACGGCGTGCCCCGTGAGGACGCCGAAATCTGTGTCGACGTGCTCATCGAGGCGGACCGCAGAGGCATCGATTCTCATGGCGTCAACCGCTTTAAACCGATCTATCTTGACCGCATCAAAGCGGGGATCCAAAAGCCCGTCACCGAATGGGAAGTCGTGAAGGAAACGCCGACGACGGTGGTGATCGACGGTCACGACGGCATGGGCCAGGTCATTGCCTATAACGCGATGCGAATTGCCATTGAAAAGGCGAAAAAGTACGGCATGGGCATGGCCGCCGTGCGCAATTCCACCCATTACGGCATCGCCGGATATTACGCCACCATGGCCACGAAAGAAGACTGCATCGGCTTTACCGGCACCAACGCCCGTCCGTCCATTGCCCCGACCTTCGGTATCGACAATATGCTGGGGACGAACCCGATGACCTTCGGTCTCCCCACCGACGAGGACTTCCCCTTCGTGATCGACTGCGCGACGTCCATTTCCCAGCGGGGGAAAATCGAAAAATGGGCGCGTCTCGACAAAGCCACGCCGGCGGGGCTCGTCATTATGAACGACGGGTCCACGATGACCGATTCCGCCGCCATTCTCGACGCGTTGATCAAAGGCGAGGCGGCTTTCGCGCCCCTCGGCGGCATCGGCGAGGAATTCGCCGGGTATAAGGGCTACAGCTACAGCGTCGTCATCGAGATCCTCTCCGCCGCGCTCCAGGCCGGGAATTATATGAAAATGCTCTCCGGCATCGGCGAGAACGGGGAAAAGGTGCCCTATCATCTGGGTCATTTCTTCATGGCCATCGATACCAACGCCTTCGAGGGCGCGGACGTCTTTAAAAAGACCGCCGGGGATATCCTGCGCCAGCTGCGCAATTCCCGCACCGCCCCCGGGTGCGACAAGATCTACACCGCCGGGGAAAAAGAATATCTTCATTTCCTCGAGAGCAGGGAAAAGGGCGTCGCCGTCAACGACGCCGTGCAGAAGGAGATCCTCGATGTCCGGGATGAGCTGGGGCTCACCGAAAAATACAGCTTTGATTTTTAAAGATGATCGGAAAGGAGCGGAGCGATGGTATGAAAAGAGCGTTGATGCTGATCCTTATCGTTTTGACGGTGGGCTTGCTCAGCGGCTGCGGCAATCACAACATGTACTATGACGACCCGAATTATCAATATCCGTCCGCCGAGGAGGAAACGACGGACAGCGGCGCCGACGCCGCCGCGGAAACCGAGGACAACACGGCGGATCAGAGTGATGATATCGAAGCCCAGCGGCAGGAAGAAGTCCCGCCGCAGGAAGAAATCAACGGTTATCAGTCAGAATCCTCCGATAATGATCTCGCCGAAAAATACGGTTATTGATCTTTCCAAACAGAAACGAAAAAACAGACCGCTCAGAACGAGCGGTCTGTTTTACTTTGATTATTACACCATCCGGAGGGCAGATAATGAAATAACAGTGGTTTTTTACTTGCGGTAACCGTTTACTCTGATCAGTCAAGACGATAGAGGAACGTTACGGCCTGGGCGCGGTTGCAGTTATCAGCGGGAGCGAAGGTCGTTTCGGACGTCCCTTTGGTAATCTTGTTGGCAACAGCCCAGAGAACGGCGTCATAGTAGAATTTGCCTTCCTGAACGTCGGTGAAGTTGCAGGTAGTTCCTTCAGCGATTTCCGGGGAACCGGCATATCTGTAAAGGAAGGTGACGATCTGACCACGGTTGCAGGTGGTGTTGGGTTCAAAGGTGGTTGCGGTCATCCCGTTGGTGATGCCTTTATCCACAGCCCAGAGAACGGCGTCATAGTAGAATTTGCCTTCCTGAACGTCAGTGAAGGGATTTTCAGCGCCTTCAACGGCGGGAGAACCGGCGGCTCTGTAAAGGAAGGTGACGATTTCGCCGCGGGTGCAGGCTTTGACAGGACTGAAGGTGGTGTCACTGGTGCCATTGGTGATGCCTTTCTTGACAGCCCAGGCAACAGGGGATTCATAGTAGGAATCGGCTTTCACATCTTCATAAGAAGTAGCTTTAACCCAGATCGGGTTGGTCGCGGCATAACCGCCGTTGGCGTCGGCAGCGGTGAAGCTAACCCACTGATTCTTGGCAAGGGCATCGACGGTAACTTCAAATTCAACAGCCTGAGTATCTTCGACAGCGTCGAAAGTCTTCTGGTCGACAGGGATACCGTTCTGCCACAGCGTAACTTCGGAGAGACCGTTCACAGCGGTAGCGCTGAGTTTTACGGTGACCTTTTCGCCGTCAGCCGCTCTGACGGAAGAGCCATACATGTTTTCATCGGCGGGAATGAGGATCGGGCCGGTGGTAACGAAAGCTTTACCTTCTCTCAGAACATCAATGTAGTGATCGACAGAGTAATCTTCGCCGAGCAGAGCGTATTCACGAACTTTGCCGGGATAGAGGGTAGTGGAATGAGCGTCGTGCTGGTCGGAACCGCCGGAGAGATATTTCTTGTCGCCCTGGTTCCAGAAAGCCATGGCGGAGATCAGGGCTTTGACGTCGATGTTGTCATAGCCGAGGCTCTTGACGGTGGCGCCGAGGTTGCTCATGTCAACCTTTTCCCACTGTTCTTCGTTGAGGGCCTGTTCCATCGCGGAGAGGTCGATGGTGGACTGGAGTTCGACGAGATCGAAGAGATCCCAGCCTTCATCATTCCCCGTGGGCAGGCTGGCCTGGTTGTTCAGGAAGCCATAGTCGGTGTAGGGATGGTTCGCGACGACGGTAGCGCCGTGATGATGACCCTGGGTGATAATTTCCTGGGGCGTGGTCGCCGAAGGATTGACGATGTTGCCGGTGTAGTTCACGTCAGCCTGCTGTTCGGGCGAGGTGGCGTAGTCGATGTTCAGCATACCCCAGTGGCCCCAACCGGGAGAAACTTCCAAGCTGGGAATGAAGGGGATCTTGATGCCGCCGGTCGCGGCATAGCCGGCGATTTCCATGTCATAGAGACGGGAATCGTGGTCGGAAACGATGGAGAAGTCGAGTTTGTTCGCGACCTGAGCGCGATACAGATCGATGGGTTCGGTAGCGCCATCGCCGAATTTGGAGTGCTGATGGTTGTCAGCGCAGTACCAGCCGTCTTTCTGAGGATCAATGACCGTGGGGATCTTGAATTCATATTCGACGCCTTTGTCCGTTACGGCAGTGGTGTAGGTGGCGGCTTTGGATTCGAAATCGGAGCCGTAGGAGGCAGTGAAGGTGACTTCATCGGCTTTCGGCATCGTGAATTCGATGGTGTAGGGATCTTTCGCGCTGACAGCGTCGGAGAACTGTACTGCGCCGCCGAGGGTCTTCATTTCGGTGGTGACACCGGCAACGGAGACTTTGAACGGAACTTTAGCTCCGGTTTCGTCAACAGCCGTCAGTTTGATCGGCGCGCCGTTTTCAAGAGCGAAGTCTTTTTCGGCGGCGGCGGTCAGATTGATCGCTTCTTCAGCAAAGGTGTAGCCTTCGGCTTCCACTTTGATGGTGTATTCGCCGTTGGGCAGGTCGAGGCTGTAAGCGCCGTCCGCGTCAACGATATCCCAGACGAAAGGCTGGAGGTTTTCAACGACTTCGCCCTTTTTATCTGCGTTTTCGTTGGCGGTGGCAACGGTCTTGTAAGCGCCTTTCGCTTCGGCGATGACATAAGCACCTTCCAGCGCATCGCCTTTAGCGTCGGTGACTTTACCGCTGATCACGGAATGAGCGTCGGCGGCAACGCTGTCGCGTTCATAGGCGTGCTGGAGATAAGTAGCGGTTTCGGATTCGGGGGAAACAAAGACTTCGCCTTCGTAGCTGTAGGATTCGCCGGGGGCGATGTCATACGTTTTGTAAAGGTCTTTGTAACCGGAGGAACCTTTGTAGCAGTCAGCGTCTTTCACAAAGAGGGTGACGGCATAGGTTTTGCTGTAGGTAACAACAAAATCGCCATAGGCCTGGTTCACAGCGGGATCGGCGCCGACGCCGATGCCGGTGACTTTCACATCGGGATAATAACCGAAGGGCCCGAACATGCTGGCGGCCAGCGTAGTGATGGAGAAGCCGCTGTGCATATTGGCATAGGTCGCGTCGTTATCGGCAGGGTTGGTGGAAGTGGCGCTGAGACCGATGTAGTCTTTGCCGTCTTCCAGGGTGTAGGTGATAACAACTTCCAACGGTTTCGCGGCGGTGCCGTTTTCATAGGCGGTGGTCACTTCGATCACAGCTTTATCATCGGTGGATTTGCTGGTATCGATGGTGCAGTCCAGGCTGCCGCCGGTCGCGGTCCAATAGTCATTGAGGAATTCAATGTCATTGGTGAGGTTGATGTAGCCGCTGGTGAGATCGGGGTTGACATAGGCCAGGTCAAGGATGCTGCCCTTGGTCATGCCCCAGTAGTTGTTGGATTCCCCCGCGATGGTAAAGGCGATGACACCGTTGGAAACGGTGTAGTCCCCCTCGGCAGTGGCCTTATTTTCATAAATAACGGCACTGGAACTGGAGTTCGGGCCTTTTTCCACGGTGACCTTAGCGGAAACACCGGTGGTCGCAGAGAAAATCATGCAAACTGCCATGAGAGCGATCAACAAAACGAGGAATGCGCTGCGGCCCTTGGCGGGCGCAAAGTAATTTGCCATAAAATTCCCTTCTTTCTTTTGCATTATTTCAAGGATCCGGGAGTGTTTTTTTCCCTCCTGTGCCGCTTTTTAAGCCGCGATTGCGCTGAACCGGCGGGCTTTTCCGGCGGCGAAAAACGCCGCCCGGATCCCGTGAAACCTTGTTTTAAGTACTTTGCTTAAACCAACTTTTTTCACGATATTCGGTTGTAAAAAGAAGAAGTCCGGCCTCCTTTCTTTTTATTGGATTTATAGACAACTATATTCTATCATCTGTGGGTAATATTGTCAATCTGTTATATGTATGAAAAAATTTCAAACATCAAAAATATGTGGTTTTTAAATCGCCGACCATGTTTTAACAGGTGTTTTAGTGATTATAAACCTGCCCGCGCAAAAAAAGACGCCCTCTTTTGAAAAAAAGAGGAGCGTCCGCGATTCTTATTCAAAAAATTCCATGTCTTCGATAAATTCACCGAGATCGTCGTTCATCTGCCGGTAAAGGGCGGCGAGGGCCTGATCCTCATTGTTGAACTGCACATCCGTGGGATAGATCGCGACGTAATCGTAGGAATCATCGGAGAAGATCAGTTCATAGCTGGGGAGATTTTCGTAATCCGACCTGTTTTTATAGCGGGCGACGGTGACGAGCCGGCCGCCGAAACCGGCGAGCTCATTTTCGCTGCTGCAGAAGGTAACGGCGTTGCCGTCATCGCTTTCGTGGACGATGTAATGGCCCTGCCAGGAGGTGGGGAAGTCGGCGGTGAGGAAATCGTTATGGTAGTCGTAATCCGAGGGATCGATGTAATCGAACTCATCGTCGTAGTCGTAGTCCCAATCGTCCCAGTTGTCCCAATCGTCGATATCAAAGGGTTCTTCCTGACGGTCAAAATCCCGAATCAGCGTCGAGAGATCCCGTTCCCCGGCGTGGCGCGCTATGGCGAAAACGGTGATGAAGATCGCCAGAACCAGCAGCAGCGCCGTGACGCCGCCGGCGATGATCAGGATCCATTTGGGCTTCAGGCCGGTGCCGCCGTTTTGAACCTGGTTGGTCGGGGTGATGGGGTTGATTTCCGGCGCGGCGTTCTCCGGTGATGCCGAAACGGAAGGCTGCTCCGCGGCGGGCGGCGCTTCCGCATCATCCACCGGCGGGGCGGCTGTTTCTTCTTTCGCCGTGGCGGGTTCCTCGGCTGTCGTTGTTTCTTCCGGCGCGGGCGTCTCCGCTTCCGCTGCGCTGTCCGCCGTTTCCGCGGGCGGGAGCTCCCTGCCGCAGGCGGCGCAGAACCGCGCGTCCTCTTCTATTTTACTGCCGCAGTAACTGCAATAGGCCATGATATCCCTCTTTTCTGAAAGCTAAAAAAGTGACGTATGTTCTGTCTATATTGTGACATATCCCGACCGGGATGTCAATAAAGCGAGCTTTGATTTCGTTTTCGGGCTGTCTGCCGTGTTTTTCGCGCGTCCGGGCAAAGAAAGACCCCGCGCCCTTTCGGGCGCGGGATATCGCGGGGGAGAAGTCAGCCCGCGAACTTTTGCAGATAGCGGGTGAGGATCATCGTGAACTCGGCTCTCGTGGCGGTGCCCCGGGGCACGA
>CADBQN010000076.1 GCA_902796855.1 uncultured Bacillota bacterium
GGAAAAGCCGATGATGTCCGAGGGCATGCTGTCCGACGTCAGCTGCACGCGCTTGTAGTCCAGCCCCAGCACTTTGCTGAAGGACAGCGCCAGCGTCGTCTTGCCGACGCCGGGCACGTCATCCAGCAGGATATGGCCGCCGGAGATCATCGCCATCAGCACCTTCGCGATGACCTCGTCCTTGCCGACGATGACCTTTTTTATTTCCTCTAAAATAGACCGCGCCTGTTCATTCATTTTATCTTTCTCTTTCCTTTCTCTCTGTCCGCGCTCACTCTTCGATGAACAATTCCGGGAAATTCCCCTGAGAGGAATTGACGTTGCCGCCGACGTCCATGCCGAGACACAGCGTATAGCGGATCGTCAGCCGGTCGCCGTCTCTCAGGTGCACTTCGTCCAAACTGTGGTTGGGATAAAGACCGTTGACCGCGACCATCCAGCCGGAGCCGCTGTAAAAATCCTTTTCGCCAAGGCTGTCCGGATCGCGCATATCGTTGGCGGCGGCGCCGGCCTCTTCCAGGTAACCTATCAAATTTTCCGGAATCTGATACCCTTCGGTAATGCCGTCTTTTATGATACGGCTCAGATAAAAGCCACTGTCGAGACTTCCTTCATCTTTGCCAAAGATCATTTGAGCGCCGTTTTTCTCAAGAAGCTCTTTCAGAACGTAAGACGCCGGCTGCGACGAATAGATGTCGCAGGAGGTCGGCGGGATGATATAGCCCAGTCCCAGCGTCGTCGCCTCCACACTGACGACGGCCTGACCGATGGGGCCGTCGGACCGTTCATACGTCAGCTGATAGGTATAGAGCGCGGTATAGCCTTCCTCGTCTTTCAGAAAGATTTTGATCGTATTATCCGCCGCATTCAGCAGGAGCTGGAACTCGGTGCCGTCAGTGTTTTGGAAACGCGGACGGATCTCGGTATCATTCAGCCAAAGTCTCATGTTATTGGCGGTCAGCCAGTTGCCTCTGTAATCGGATCCCTTAACAACCAGCGAAAAAGTGGCGTTTTTGGTGACATAACCGGATTCTATATTCGGTATCGTTTGAAGCGTCGGGCTGTGATCCGGATCGGGGAACGGATTATCCTCGCTGGCTTCGGGCCGCCGGAACGTTACGGTATATGTCCTTGACACATACTGATCGTTCTGGCCGCTGTCAAAAGCGGAGATCGAAATTTTGTTTTCGCCGTTTCGCAGGTTCTCAACGGTGAACCGCCCCGCGCCGTCGCCGGAAAGTTTCTCTCTGCCGTGTTTGACGGAGAGGACCGCGTCGACGCCGTTGACCATCCACACCGAAAAGGACACCGTCGGCTCCGTGACGACGAGGCCGTCGGCGAGATCGGTCTCAAAGTCAAAGATCCCGTCGCTCTGATAGACGATGGTATATTGATTTTCCCTTTTCAGGCCGCCTCCCTCGGCGCTGAGGACAAAGAGATTCGTCCCCTCTTTCAGCCTCACCCGGTAATTCCCGCCGGTCCCCGATACCGTCTCACCGTTGAAGATGACGGCCAGGGGCACGTCTTCCCCCCGATAGGAGGCGGAGGCGGTGAAGGGATACTGATCCCTCGTTACCGTTTCGTCCTTCAGGGAGGTCTGAATCACCAGGGACTGGGTATCGAGGTTCACGGTGTAATCCTTAAAGGGGGAAGCGACGGTTTTGCCGCCGCCGTCCACGTAATCCACCTTCACGCGGATGACGTTGGCGCCCTCTTTCAGCATAACGCTGCCGTTAAACTGGCCGACGATCTCCCCGTTCACGGAGACCGTCACCGCTTTGACGCTCAGTTCCTCTTTCAAATGACGGATCTCAAAGGAATAGACCGGTTCCGTCACCGTTTCGCCGTCTTTGATGGTGGTGGTGAAATAGATTTCATCGGTCTTTTTGCCGTTTTCGCTCTCACCGCCGCCGATGCCGCCGCTGTCCGACGTCGGCGCGTTTTCATTCTGAGCGCCGGAACGGCCCGGAAGCGCCTGATTCTGCCGCTGACTGCTCGTCTGCGGGCGCTGCTTCTGCCGCTGTTCCGGTTCGGGCGGACTGGCGGGAGGCTCCGGTTCCTCCGCCGGCGGTTCCGGCTCGTCTTCCGGTTCTTCCTCCGGCTCTTCCTCTTCGGGTGTTAGGGCGTCGTCGGTTTCCTCCGTCTTTTCATCGTCGGAGAGATCCGCGGCAACGGGAGCCGGGATATAGACATTTTCGTTTCGGTCAACGTCGCAGAGCAGGAGCGTCGGCTCGGCATCGACGCCGGTTTCACCGTCAAAGGGGTTCTCCGGTTCCGTTACCCGGGCAAAGAGCGCCGCGGTGAAAAAAGCGGCGAAAACAAAGGCAAGGAAAACACCCATTCCCAGCGAGGAGCCGCTGAGCCGCCCCCGACGGCGGGAGAAACACTGTTTCAGATCAAATTTCATCGTTTATATTTCCCCCTTTCAAAAGGGACGGCCCCATTGACCGCAGGGGTCAACGGGGGCATTCCCATCTTTTTTACGGTAAATGACGCCGATCCTTTTCGGTGCCGCTTCGCCAAAAGCCCTTATTTGGCGCGGAACAGGAAGGTCACCACCATGCCGCGGGTGCAGCGGTCGTTCGGGGAGAACGTCGTGTCGCTCGTTCCTTTGGTAATGTCCTTTTCCACGGCCCAGAGCACGGCCTTTTCATAGTAAGCGCCGCTCTTTACGTCATAGAAGGGATGAGCGGAGGAAGAGCCGGGCTGACCGGCGGCGCGCCACTGGAAGGTCACCACCATACCGCGGGTGCAGTCGTCGTTCGGGGAGAACGTCGTGCTGCTCGTTCCTCTGGTAATCCCTTTTTCCACGGCCCAGAGCATGGCTTTGTAATAGTAAGCGTCGGTCCGGACGTCACGGAAGGGATTCCGGGTCGAGGAGGGTTCCGGTTCCCCGGCGGCGCGCCAGAGGAACGTCACCACCATGCCGCGGGTGCAGTAAGCGTTCGGGGAGAACAGCGTCGCCGACGTTCCCTTGGTGATGTCGTTTTCCACGGCCCAGAGCACCGGTTCGTAATAATAGGCGCCGGTTCGGATATCGGTAAAGGGATTTTCCGGTTTTTTCGTCAGTTCGGCGTATTTCGTTTCGGCGGCGGTCAGCGCGGACGCGTTGTCCACGAGCGCCTTCTGTTCATTGCTGAGGGCGTCAAAGGCCGTCCGGGCGGCGGCAATGGCGTCACCGCTGTCCTTCGTCACCTCACCGATGGCTGCGATCAGCGCTTTTACCTCCTCGGCGGCTTTGCGGTCACTCTCGTCTTTTTTCAGCTGCGCCAGTTTTGTTTCGGCGGCGGTCAGTGTCTCGGTGTTGTCAACAAGTTCTTTCTGAGCGGCGGTCAGCGCGTCGTAGGCGGTCCTCGCCGCCGTAATCGCCTCTTCACGGTCGAGTGTGACCTCGCCGATGTCGGCGATCAGCGCTTTCACCGCGTCGGCGGCGGTACGGTCGGCGGCGGCCTGAGCCGCGAGTTTATCATACGCTTCCCGGGCGGCGGTGAGAACGTCGTAATTATCCACCTGATCCTTCTGTTTTTCCGTAAGGGCCTCATAGGCGGCTTCCGCCGCGGCGATGGCGTCGCCGCTGTCCAGCGTCACCTCACCGATGGCGGCGATGGCGGCCTCAACGGAGGCGACCAGCGCCTCACTGCCGCCGGTAAGTTCGGCGCAGAGCGCTTCCGCTCTCAGCAGGACATCCGCGTTCGTCACCAGTTTCCGCTGGGGAGCCGTCAGCGCGTCAAAACCCGCGCGGGCCGCGGCGATGGCGTCACCGCTGTCCTCCGTCACCTCGCCGATGGCGGCAATCAAATCGACAACGGCCTGAGCCGCGGCTCTGTCCGCCGCCATCAGCGCTTCATATTCCGTTTCCGCCGCGGTCAGCACGGCGTAATTGTCCACGTATTTCTGTTCCGCGGCGGAAAGGGCGTCATAGCCTTCACGGGCGGCGGCAATGGCGTCGCCGCTGTCCGACGTCACCTCACCGATGGCGCCGATCAGCGCTTTCACCGCGTCGATCCGCTGAACAACGGCGTCATAAGCCGTTTCCGCCGCCGTCAGCGCCGCGTAATTCGTCACCAGTGCCTTTTGCGCCGCGGTGAGCTTGTCGTAGCCTTCCCGGGCGGCGGCAATGGCGTCACCGCTGTCGGCGGTAACGGTCCCGATGGCGTTGATCAGCCGGATCACGCCGTCGGCGACATCCTGATCCGTGGCGGCCTTCTTCACGCGGATCTCAACCGTGGCGTAGAGAGGCGGCAGGATCTGATTGTAGAGGTTTTCGTCGTTGGTGTCGTCGCCGTCGTCAACGTCGTGATACATCCGTTTGGAATAGGACAGCGTCACGTCGATGTCCTCAAGGCTCAGCGGTTCGTCGTCATACTCCACATAGTTCGTAACGTCCTTCGTTTTGCCGTTGACCAAAGTCGCCGTAACTTCCATCCCGGCGGGATCAAACGTTTCGCCCTGCACATAAGTGGTCTTGTCCGGTGCTTTTGTCACCTCGATTTTCTCAATATTCCAGCCCAGCGCCATGATGAAGCCGGAATCGTTTTTCAGATAGAACGTGCCGTACTCATCGGGGATGGGGCTGCAGAGAGCATATTCTTCCTGCTCACCGACGGGGGTAAAGAGGATATCGGCATAGGGTCCCGCCGCCAGCATTGAGGTCTGACCGGGCTTGTCTTTGATGACCCGAATTTTGCCGGGGGTGTAATTATCGACAAAATAGACATAGACATAACCGTCTTTTTCTTCATAAGCCGTGGTCAGAACGCCGCTGGTCTGGACGTAGCCCATCGTCGGGCATTCATAGGCGACGGATTTGGTTTCCAGATCGATCACGTCGATATGATGACCGCCGTACTTCACGAACTGGCCGCCGTCGCCCACCACGCCGATGTAGGCGCGGCCGTTGTAGATCGTCGGCGTGGAAGTGCTGCTGTTGCGGAGCGCGATTTGGGCGATGTGCTCCTTATCAAAATGACCGGAAGCGTCAACGGGCACTTCGTAGAAGAGATTCCCCTTGGAGACAAAATAGGCCTTCCCGTCGGCATACGAAACGGTGCTGCGGATATCGCCGTTGATATTATCGACACGGTCAATGACATCGCCGGTGCGGGGATTTAAGGAATAGAGCACCGCCGTCGGCGTTTGATTCTCGTCTTCCCCGGTCATCGTTCCCTGACCGTCGTCGCTGCCGACGAGGAGATAGTCATCGGTCACATAACAGCCGGCCCAGTAAAAACCGCCCTTATGCGTCAGCGTCCAGACTTCCTCACCGGTTTTCGCGTCGACACAGACAAAATCGGCGTCCCGATCCGGCGTGCGCCAATAGCCGGTATACACGCGGCCGTCAAAATAGGAAATGGGACAGTTGGACTGCCCTTTTCTCTCGTTCTGATAGAGCCATTTCGACTCCAGCGTCTCAAAATCAAGGGCCTGGATCCGACCGTCGGAAAGGGCGACAAAAACCGTCCCCTCGCCGTAGGTCGGCATCGTGATATTCCAGTTGGAAGCGCCCTCAAGGCTGCCCTGCTGCAAAATCTCGCCGCTGTTCATATCCATTTTGTAAATGGTCTTTTTGGCGAAAAACACAATGACATCGTCGACGATCATCGGATGACTCGGCGCGGCGTTCCAGCCCAAATCGCTCTGGATCTTCACGGCCCAGTACAGCGCGGCGTCCTCGGCTTTGATCGGCGTCTCCACATCAAAGACGCCGGTGTGCTCCGGCGAGCCCTGAAACTCCACCCAATGCGCCGCGGTCAAACCGCTGCCGGGCAGACAGAAAAAGCAGATCATCACCGCCAGCATTACGGGAAACAAACATAAACTTCTCATTTTTTTTCTCATCTCGCACCTCCCATGCGTCGTTTTTTCCGGCGCTTTTTCTGCGAGCTCCGCTTTGATCGGCCTGCGGCGGCACCGCGTTCGCTGCCCACGACAAAACCGACGCAGGCGATGAAAACAAGCGTCCACAGCGCCAGCAGGATCAAAACAAACAACTGCAAGAAAACGCCTCCTTTGCTTTGCTTCGCGTGTTCCTTCAACGTCTTTGCTCTAAGGGAGCGCCGAATCAGTCGGCTCTTCCCCGCTTCCTTATATTCTCAAAACAGCGAGCGGCCTTTTCCCGTCACGGCCGCTTTCGCCGCGTTCAGCGATTTTCAGACTCAAACCGTCAAAAGGCTTTATCTTGCCCTCCATAGAAAGGTCACAATCTGTCCGCGGGTGCAGCGATCGTCCGGAGAGAAAGAGGCGGCGCCTGTGCCTTTGGTGATACCCGCCGCCACCGCCCAAAGCACCGCTTTGTCATAATAAGCACCGGCTTTCACGTCGCGGAAAGGATTGTCCACGGAAGAAGGCGCCGGTTCCCCCGCGGCACGCCATTGGAAAGTGACGACCTGACCGCGGGTACAGACGTCATCGGGGGAGAACGTCTCCGCGGAAGTTCCTTTGGCGATGCCTTTTTCCGCCGCCCAAAGCACCGCTTTGTCATAATAAGCGCCGGGTTTCACGTCGCGGAAGGGGCTCACCGCCGAGGACGGTGCCGGTTCCCCGGCGGCACGCCACAAAAAGGTCACCACCTGACCGCGGGTACAGCCATTGCCCGGCGAAAAAGACGCGGCGCCGGTTCCCTTGGTGATGCCGTTGTCAACCGCCCAAAGAACCGCGTCAAAGTAATACGCTTCCGGCTGAACATCGGCAAAGGGGTTTTTGACGGGAGCGGGTTCGGTCTTTGCCTTCACGTGGATGGGAACCGCCGCGTATTCCGGAGGCACGGCCTGATTGAAACGATTTTCATCGTTGGTGTCGTCACCGTCGTCCTGATCGCCGTACATCATAACGGAATAGGATACCGTCACATCGATATCATCTTTCTCAAGGGGTTCCGTGCCGTATTCCACATAGTCGGTAACATCTTTTGTTTTGCCGTTTGCCAAAGTCGCCGTTACTTCCATTCCGGCGGGATCAAAAACCTCTCCCGCTTCATACGTCGTTTTATCCGGCATCTTTGTGATTTCGATTTTTTCGATCCGCCAGCCCAAGGCCATGATATAGCCGGAGTCGTTTTTGAGGTAGAAGGTCCCGTACTCATCGACAAGGGGGCCGCAAAGAGCGTATTCTTCCTGAAGACCGACGGGCGTAAACAGAATATCGGCCCAGGGGCCGGACGCTTCCATTGCGGTCTGACCGGGCTTATCTTTGATAACGCGGATTTTGCCGGGGGTGTAATTCTCAACAAAATAGACGTACACATAACCATCCCGCTCTTCATAAGCGGTGGTCAATACGGCGCTGGTCTGATTGAACCCCGCCGTCGGGCATTTATACGCGATGGCTTTCCCGTTTAAATCGAGCACGGCGATAAAATGACCGCCGTATTTCTCAAAATGTCCCTCGTTTCCCATCACGCCGACATAAGCCCTGTCCTTATAGACCGTGGGCGTTGAAACGCTGACGTTTCCCAAATCGATTTCAAGGATATGCTCATGGTCAAAGGTACCGTCGGCGTGAACGGGAACACCGTAGAAAAAGCCTCCTTCGGACGTAAAATAGGCAACGCCGTCCTTCATCATAACGGTGCTGCGGATATCTCCGTTTATATTGTCAATGGTGTCGATGACCTCTCCCGTAAGGGGATGAACGGAATAAAGCACCGCGGTAGGGGAAGGCGCGTCGATGATGGAACCCGCAATTCCCTCGCCGTCGTCACTGCCAACGAGAAGATAATCCGCGCACACATAGCATCCGGTCCAATAAAAGCCGCCGCGATGGGCCAGCGTCCAGATTTCCTCCCCCGTTTCGGCGTCAACGCAGACAAATTCCGCGTTTTGTTTGGGGCCGTTCCAATAACCGCTGTATACACGGCCGCCAAAGCAGGTGACGGGACAGTTGCACTGTCCGCGCTTATCGTTTTGATAAACCCACTTCGATTCCAGCGTTTCGTAATCCACCGCCTGGATCCGGCCGTGGGCGAGAGAAACAAAAATGGTACCGTCACAGTACGTCGGCATCGTGATGTTCCAGGAAGACGCCGCGGCCAAGGTGCCCTGATCCAATATTTTCCCGGTATATCGATCCAGTTTATAAATGGTTTTCTTGGCGAAGAAAACAATCACATCGTCAATGAGCATCGGATGGCTGGGCGCGGAAGCCCAGCCCAATTCCGGCTGGACCTTTGTCGCCCAATAGAGCACCGTATCATCGGCTTTTGTCATTGTCTCAACATCAATCACGCCGTTGTGCTCCGGCGAGCCCTGAAACTCCACCCAATTGACGGCAAGAACATTCCCGCAGGGAAGGACCAAAAAACAAACCGCCGCCAGCGGAATCAGAAAAAACCGAATGCAGCACCGTATCCTCATTTCCTCACCTCCAATTCGTTTTTTTCGCGTTTTCAAAACCAACTCCCGTTTTCAAACCTTCGGGGAAAGATGATCTTCCGGATCTCTTTTTTGCCGCGCCGCGGGTGATGATATGGAACGGCCGCGCGGGATGTTTTCCGCCCGCAAAGAGATCCGGAGCATCATCCTGCCTGAGGGAAGAGGCGCGCTCCCGGGCGGCGGCGTGGTTTGCGGAAGACCGCCGCCCTCTTTGCGGGAGCACAATCACATAAGGAGAGAGTGGATGAAGCACAGCGAAAACAAAGAAATGAAACCCGTATTTTTCGGGGAAGCCGGGATTCACCCCTTAAATAATAAATCCGCGTCCTCCCGGGACGCGGTTTCGGCAAAATCTACCCCAAGAGATGGTGGAAACGGCGGCGGAGCCGTTCGGTGAAAGCCAAACGTGTCCTGTGCCTTTGTTTCCGTCGGCGGCGCTTCGTATCCTGACTCGGCTTCTTCGCGTTTCCTCACCTTCCCGGTTTTCAGGCCAGTGGTATGTTCGAGGATCGCTCCGCTTTACAGTTCCTTGGTAGAGTCCGGGATTTTCACCCGATTCCCGCGCTGCCATCAATATTCGGTTCAAAGCAAAAATGAGCGCCGTAAAAGATCGCCGTTTTTTCTTCGCAAACGGGGCACTCTCCACAACCCTCATCATTTCGCTTTTCTGTCGGTACTCTTATTATAATTCATCCTAACTAACGCGAAACTCACATTTCACGGCAAAAACCGGCGTTTTTTTCCGTTTTTTTCAAGAAAAATCAATGATCCCGATTTTACGGTCATACCACCCGATCATCCGTGAAACTCAACTCCGCGCGGCACCGCCGTCCGGGCAAAAAAAAGACCCCGCGCCCTTTCGGGCGCGGGATATCGCGGGGGGAGAAGTCAGCCCGCGAACTTTTGCAGATAGCGGGTGAGGATCATCGTGAACTCGGCTCTCGTGGCGGTGCCCCGGGGCACGA
>CADBQN010000077.1 GCA_902796855.1 uncultured Bacillota bacterium
AACATAGGGCACGATGCAGTAGGAACAAAAGTTATCGCATCCGTACATGATCGTCAGATAAGCGCGGAACGATTCCTCCCGAAGATGTTCCCGTCCCTCGGGGATATCCGCGGAAAGATCAAACTCGATGAACGGTCCCCTTTCTTTTTCCTTCCGTTCCAAAAAATGGGGAAGACGATAAAGACTTCTCGTGCCGAGAACGATATCGATGTGCGGCCTCTTCTTGAGGATCTTTTCGATTTGTTCTTTTTTTGAGACCATACAGCCGCAGACAACGACGGTCAGAGCCGGATGATCCCGTTTGATTCGTTTTAAACTGTCGATAAAGCCGAGGATTTTATTTTCGGCCGACTCCCGAACGGAGCAGGTATTGACAACAATGATATCCGCGGTGTCCGCGTCCTCAACGGGAACGCCGCCGAGGGCGTCGAGCATCGCGGCGATAAACTGCGAATCGTGCTGATTCATCTGACAGCCGAAGGTTCTGATGAGATATTTCATAAAGTTCCCTTTTTACTTCAAAATGATGTCCCCTCTTCAACGGGAACGTATTGGATCCGCTCTTCCGGCAGGATACGAAAAGGCACGTCCCGCTGAAACTGGCGGGAAAGGAATTCGCCAATGTCCCGCGCCTCGGCGGAAGGAAGCGAAAAAAAGATCGTAACGTCGTTTTGATAATTGATGTGATCGATGGCGATATCGCTCTTGATGAGAAAATTCTGTATTTTCCCGCCAAATTCATAATCCGCCGTCACGGCAATGGTCTTCATTTTCACCGGCCTGACACGCTCCGCATTCTCCAGCGCGGCTTTCGCCGCTTTGCCGTAGGCGCGGACAAGCCCGCCGGTGCCGAGAAGGACGCCGCCGAAATAGCGGGTCACAACGACCGCCACGTCGGTGAGGCCTTCTCCCCGAATGATCTCCAAAATGGGACGGCCCGCCGTTCCGGAAGGTTCACCGTCATCGGTGGAGCGCTGAATCTCACCGTTCCCGCCGATGACATAGGCGTACACATTGTGCCGCGCGTCCCAATGCTTTGACTTGATTTCCGAGATCAGCGCCGCGGCTTCTTCTTCGCTGGTGACGTGAACCGCTCTGCCGATGAATTTTGATTTCTTTTCGCTGTATTCTCCCGTTCCCTGTCGGGAAATCGTCATAAGCTCAGCCATCGTACTTTCCTTCTATTTTTATATCATACCATATTTTTCGCGTCATTTCCATGGAAAAATAGAAACTTTACGGTTAATTGTGATGTCAGGAATGTATTTTTCGTTCAGCTGTTTTCAGACACAGCGGCCGTTTCCCGCCACGGCGTTTTTTCCCCTTTTTCCCAGCCGCGCGGCGGCAGACAGCGATCCGCCTCACAGACATAATATGTCGTTTCCCCCTTCAAAAGCGGGTATTCCCCGCTCGGTTCAAGGCGGAGGATCAGAGAACGAAGCGGGATATGGGGCGCAATAGCACTCAAATCAACGCCTTTCGGGGCGACACAGCGAATGATCTGCGGAGGTTCTTCCAGCATGGAAAGGACGCGCAGAAACGAAGGCGCTGTATAAGGATGTTCCCCGAGAGCGCGGGCCATGAACTCTTTTTGTCCGGCCAGAATTTCCGCCGGAAGATGACAATCACTTAAAACGGACAACAGGCGCGCGTTTTCGGCCATGATGCCGTTTGCGGAAGGACTGTCGGTATCGTCCGTTTCTTTGAGCGCGAAAATCAGCGGCGTACTTTTTTTGTTCCGCGTATAGAACCCGCCGCGTTCCGGATCATAAAAATGGGTGGTGGCGGCTTCAAAGAGCGTTTCGGCCCGGCGCAGATAAGCGTCGTTAAGACTCGCTTCATACAGCTGCAGACAGGCGAAAATCAGCCAGGCGTAATCATCAATGGTCGCCGGGGCAAGAAAGCGCCCGTTCTTATGGCCCGAATACAGCTCCGAACCGTCAAAAACGGTGTTCAACAATGATTCAAAGCATTCTTCCGCCGTTTCCAGGCAGAGCCCGCTGCCGGAAACGCGGTATAGCGCGGCGAAGGCCGCGGCGGTCATGCCGTTCCAGCTTGTCAGAACCTTCTCATCGGTGAAAAGGTGGCTTCGCGCTTCCCGAAAGCGCCGCATTTTCGCGCGGAAGGGATCCGCGCGGAAACCGTTCGTTTCTTTTAAATACGGCAAAAACTTTCCGTTTAAAGACGGTTCTCCTTCAATGCCGCGGCGGACGAAGAAACGCTCCGCCTCTTTGGCGCCGAGGGTGTCCGTGATCTCTGCTTTTGAAAAAAGATAGTAACCGCCCTCCTCGCCGTCGGTGTCGGCGTCTCTCGCCGTATGGAACGCGCCGTCGGCCGTTCTCATCTCGCGAAGCAAAAAAGCGGCGGTGTCCTCGGCGATGTCCAGAAAAAAAGTGTTGCCGGTAAGCTGAGAGCCATAGGCGTAAACGGGTATCAACAGGGCGTTGTCACGGAGCATTTTCTCAAAGTGCGGGATACGGAACGCTTTGTCTGTGGCATAACGGAAAAACCCACCGCCGACGGCGTCATATAAACCGCCGCGTGCCATGGCGTCAAGGGTCTTTTCAATCATCATCAGGCAGTTTTTGTCGCCGGTTCGTTCCGCGTATTCTTCCAAAAAAAGCAGCTTTTGAGGCGTGGGAAATTTCGCGCCGCCGCCAAAACCGCCGTTTTCACGGTCAAAAGTCCGCCAGAGATAAGAAAATCCCGTCTCCGTCGGGTCTGCGTCAGCGCTCTCCTTTTCCGTTTCCAATAGACCGGTAATCTGAGCCGTAATTTCCTCGGAAGATCTCCTCAATTCCTCCTCGTCGCCGCGCCATTTTTCGGCAATGATCCTGAGCAGGTCGAGAAAGCCCAGACGACGGCCGACCGTATTCTTGGGGAAGTACGTCCCGGCGAAAAAGGGCTTTTGATCCGGCGTCAGAAAAATCGAAAGAGGCCAGCCACCGCTTCCGGTCAAAGACTGACAGACCGTCATATAGACGTCATCAACATCGGGGCGTTCTTCCCGATCCACTTTGACGCTGATAAAATTCCGATTCAGAAGAGCGGCGACTTCCGGATCGGAAAAAGATTCCTTTGCCATGACGTGGCACCAATGACAGGTACTGTAACCGATGCTGAGAAAAACGGGTTTCCCTTCTTTTCGGGCCCGTTCAAAGGCTTCCTCTCCCCACGGGTACCAGTCGATTTCCTGATCGGCGTGGAGCAGCAGATAGGGGCTGACTTCCTCTTTTAAGCGATTGGACATTTGAAATTCACCTCCCTAAAAGGTTGGCTCATTTTTTCACTTTTATACGGATCTCACCGCTGCAAAGCTCTTTTCGTCTGCCGAATCGATCCTCCACAATCAGATAGCAGTCGTCGGTGATATCAACGGCAACGGCCTCCTCAATCCCTTCGGGACACAGGATCTCAATGGTATCCCCCAGAAAGAAAAGGCGCTCACGATACACTTCTGCAAAAGCCCGTTCATCCATATGGCGATAATATTCAAAAAAATGGTCGAGGATCGAGGCGATCAAACGATTGCGGACTTCCGTCCCCGCTTCGTGCCGGGAATATACCGCTCCGGCGATTTCCCGGATTTCATCGGGGAAATCCCCATCCGGCCGATCAATGTTCAAACCGATGCCGACGATGACGTATTCGAGGCCGTTATTCTCCACGGACATCGCCGCTTCCGTCAGGATGCCGCAGATTTTTCTGCCGTCCAAAAAAAGATCGTTCACCCATTTGATGCCCGGCGATTTCCCGCAGACTTCCTCCACGGCCAGAGCCGTCGCCGCCGCCGCCGCTGTCGTCAGCAGAGAGGCGGTTTCCGCCGCGAACGAGGGGCGCAGGAGGATACTCATATAGATCCCGCTTTTTTCGGGGGAAAAGAACCGCCGGCCGCTTCTCCCCTTCCCCGCCGTCTGTTTTTCCGCCGTGACGACGGTGCCTTCTTTGGCTCCGGCCAAGGCCGCTTCTTTCAGGACATCATTGGTCGAACCAACGGAAGGATAGACCCGTATATCCAAAGGATCAGAGCCCTTTCGGAAGGATTCAATCACGGCGGCGGAAAGGATATCCCCCCCGGCGACGATGCGATAACCCTTATTGCGGACGCCGACGATCTCCGCGCCTTCCTTTTGCAGGGAACGGATGCATTTCCAAACGGCGCTGCGGGTCACGCCGAACCGCGCGGCAAGATCTTCCCCGGAGATATACGTATCGCGATGCTGACTCAGTTCTTTTAAAACGGATTCTTTCAGTTCCATCGAAACCATTTCCTCTCGTTTTTTTTGAGGATATCACAGCTCCTTCCAATTGTCAACCAAAAGAAAATGAACGTATACAAAGAGAAATGCCGCTTTTTACAGCGGCACAGTATTTAGAATTATTTTACTTCTCTTTATTCTTTTTTCTCCAACAGCTTTTTCATCTGTTCGTCGAGAAGATGGCTGTAGTTGTTTTTTTGCGTCACCAGATAGCGCTGGAGCGATTTTTTGTGGTGGCACAGCTTTTCCTGGCAGTTCCTGCACGCCAAAGAAGCGTTGGTCATTTCATAGATGCGCTCCGGATGGCGGTACACCACGAGCTCCCATTGAAACAGCGTCAAAAAAGCGACGGCGCAGAGGCTCCAGCTGAAAAACCCGGGGATAAAGACGAGGGGCGTAAACATCATGGCGTAATCCCAGTTATAGATCCGGCAGGTGCCGCAGCATTTGTTCTTCATGATCCAGGTGTGGAACGGACAGAAAAAGAGAATGCAGATCATGTCGCAGACAGAATAAACGAGAGCGATGAGGAGCATCACTTCTTTGGAGAAGACTTTACACAAATAGAGCGCGCCGAAAATACCGTTCAGAGCGAGCCACAGCGCCGCGATGATCCACACGGCTTTTTCCTGCCTTTTCACATAGGGCGTTCTTTCAAATTCCTTTCCCGTCGGCACATAATTGCGGGCAAACTGCTTTTCGCAGCCCATCCCCTCCAGCGGCGAAGGGAAAAAGCGGGAAACCATCTCGAAAATGAAAACGCACCAAATCGCCGCCATGACCGGCAGCGGAATGGAGGGAAAGGTAAAGTCGTCGGAAATAAACTGAAAAAGATACAGAGACAGCGCCGTCAGGAACAATAAAGAACGATACGTCAGGCGCACAAAATGCACCGCCGAGATTCTTGAAATATGCGTCACACCGTCATGAATCATTTTTTTGCCTCAAATACAATCCATTCGCGGGGGTTCGCTTTATTCCTCAGGCGAACCGCCCAAAAACTTTGTATAACCGCCGCCGTACTGAACACAGCGGGAGATCCGGCTCAGCGTCGCTGAGGAAACATCCACCTGCTCCATGATCTGGAGATAGGTCTTCCCTTCCAGCAACAGTTTTGCCGCCCGCACCCGCAAAGCCATCTGCTCAATCTCCTTAAAGGTGCAGAGGTCGTTCAGCAGCAGCGAGCAATCCTCTTCGGACTCAACCGAGACGATCAGCTGATATAATTCCCGCAGCATTTCTTCGGTAACCTTTTTTGAGGTCATTGTGGTTCCACCTTTCCGCGATCAAAAGCTCTCAAAGGATTTCGACAGGAAGGACCTTGTTTTTTCGGATTTAGGCGTATCAAACACCTGCTCCGGCGTTCCCATTTCCTCAATTTGGCCATCCGCCATAAAGATGATTTTATCGGCAACGTTCTTGGCGAATTCCATTTCATGGGTCACGACAATCATGGTGCTGTCGCCGCTCTTCAAATTCTTAATAACCTTCAGCACTTCGCCGGTGAGTTCCGGATCCAATGCCGAAGTCGGTTCATCAAAGCAGAGAATATCCGGATTCAGGGCCAGCGCGCGGGCAATGGCGACGCGCTGCTGCTGACCGCCGGAAAGCTCACAGGGGTAGTTCCTGATCTTATCGGAAAGCCCGACCCTTTCAATCAAGGCGAGGGCGTTCTTTTCAATGTTCTCCGGCGTGTCGCGCTTTAACAGCGTCGGCGCGAGGGAAACGTTTTTCAGCACGTTATATTGGGGAAACAGATTGAAAGACTGGAAAACGAGACCAAAATGAAGGCGGTTGTTGCGGATTTCCGTGTCACTGAGCCGCCGGACCGTCGCGCCGTCGTAAATGACTTCCCCGTTCACGGAGATGGTGCCGCTGTCGGCGAATTCCAAAAAGTTAATGCAGCGCAGCAGCGTCGTTTTGCCGCCGCCGGAAGCGCCGATAACGGCCAGAACTTCCCCTTTTTCCAGTGAAAAGCTGATTCCCTTCAAAACTTCGGTTCGTCCAAAACTCTTTTTGATATCTTTTACTTCTAAAACGGACATCATCTTTCCTCCGGTCACTTAAAATAACTCAGTTTCTTTTCGATGAAGCCGAAAAGAAGGGTCAGGATCCCGCAGAAGGCGAGATAGAATACGCCGGTAAAGAACAAAGGCCAGATGATCCCGGCACTCTTAATAAATACCTGACCCGCCCAGATCAGCTCGTAAACGGCGATGATGCGGGCGAGGGACGTATCCTTGACCAGGGTAAT
This sequence comes from uncultured Bacillota bacterium, assembly GCA_902796855.1. Lineage (GTDB taxonomy): Bacteria > Bacillota > Dehalobacteriia > UBA7702 > UBA7702 > UBA7702. The sequence goes on from CADBQN010000077.1 coordinate 6,514, forward strand.
GATTTCGTTGCTCATCGGCGGAACGATGCGCTTGACGACCTGAAGCAGAACGATCTTAAAGAAAATCTGTCGTTTCGTCATGCCGAGCACCTGACCGGCCTCATACTGACCGGCGGAGATGCTCTCAATGCCGCCGCGGTAAATTTCGGAAAAATAGCAGGAGTAGTTGATGATAAAAGCGACGAGGACGGCGATAAAGCGGCCGTCGTTGCCACCGCCCCAGACGTTGCTGTGGAGAATCAGACCGGGGCCGTAGTAGATGATAAGCAGCTGCAGCATCAAAGGCGTACCGCGCACGATCCAGACGAGGGTGCGGACAACGCCTTTCAACGGCATAAAACGGCTCATGGAGCCGAAAGAGATGATGAGCCCGAT
>CADBQN010000078.1 GCA_902796855.1 uncultured Bacillota bacterium
CAATCGAGTCTTTCCCCGTGAAACCTACATAAGCACCACATCACAAAACACGTTAAACAGGCCTTTCACATAAAAACCGTTGAATCAGGCCTTTTCCCGCGAGACCGCCCTTTCCCGCGCCGCCCCGCCATCAAAAAACGCTCCGGGGAGATCTCTCCCCGGAGCGTTTCCTCTCGGTTTTCCTGCTCAATGAAGGTTCAGCGCGTCCCTGCTCGCGGCCACGGCTTCCCCGGCCCGGGCCAGCACCGTCTCAAAGGCGGTGTCGCTGCCGGGCAGCATATCGGAAATGCCGCAGGCGATGACGACGCCGTCGTCATCGGCGCCGCGCTCTTTCAGCGACGCCAGCAGCTCCGCGCGGTTGGCGTAATCGGCGCCGCTCAGAATCGCGGCGAACTCGTCGCCGCCGACACGGAAGACGGGGCTGTGCTTAAAGGTGTTGCAGATGACATGGCAGGCGTCGCGGATGCGGCGATCCACGGCGGTGCCGCCGCCGCGCTCGCTGACGGCGTCGAGGCCGCCGACGTCGCAGAGGACCACGGAAAAGGCCTCGCTGACGCCGCGGTGCATCAGGCTGCTGCGGTAGTTCCCGGCCTCGTCAAAGGCAAAGCGGCTCTTCACGCCGGTAAGCTCGTCGCGGCGGGCCCGTTCCGCGGCGGCGGTAAATTCCTTTTCCCGGCGGACACGCTCGTCGTCGTCGCTGACGACGATGGCCACCCGGCGAACGCCGCTCTCCGACAGGGCCACGGCGTGGAGATGCGCGTAGGAGGGGGCGCCGTCGGTCATCCGGCGATAGGTCACGGAGCAGCTCCCCGCCGTTCTCAGCGCCGCGAGGAGCTTCTTTTTATCCCAGACGGAATTGGCCCTCGCCCGGTCCTCGGCGCGGACCAGCCGCTCGGCCTCGCGGCGGCACTCGGCAAAGAAGTGGTCGCCGCGCTTTTCAACAAAGAGCTCTTTCCCCTCTTTGCCGGGGATGTATTTCACATACTCGTCGGTGCCGGTGTCCACCACATAGATGGCGCGGTAATCCCTGAACAGCGCCGCGGCGAGGGCGGCGTAGGCGGAGCTGTCGCTTTCCCGGCGTTCCGCCGCTTTTGCCGCGGCGGCGGGTTTTGCCGCGGCGGCGGGTTTTTCCAGAAAGCGCCGTTTTTCCTCGATAAAACGTTCAAATTCCGCGGCGGGCACGGGCTTGGAGAAGTAAAAGCCCTGGACGATGTCGCAGCCCATGGCCTTTAAAGCCAGCATCTGTTCTTCCGTTTCCACGCCTTCGGCGATGACGGGCACCGCCAGATACTCGGCGATCCCCAGAATCAGTTCCAGCATGCGGATGTCCTTTTTCTCGCTGAAGGCGTTGCGGACAAAGACCATGTCCAGCTTCAGTGCGTCCATCGGCAGGTGGGAGATCATCCCCAGGGAGGAATAACCGGTGCCAAAGTCGTCCATTTCAATGCGGAAGCCCAGCTCCCGCAGGTATTTCACGGTGGCGATGATGAGTTCCGAATCGTCGGTGTAGGCCGATTCGGTGATCTCCAGCAAAATTTCCTCGGGTTCTAAGGAGAATTCCCGCAGCAGGCCGCTGAGGTAATCGGCGAGATGGGGGTCGAACATATCCACCCGGGAGACGTTGACGGACACCGGCACCGAAAAGCCAAAGCGGTCTTTCCAAAGGCGGATCATCGCGGCGGTCTCCCGCCAGACGTAGCGGTCGAGGCGGCAGATCATGCCGTTCTCCTCAAAGAGGGGGATAAAGACGCCGGGGCTGATCATGCCCAGTTTCGGGTGGTTCCAGCGGACGAGGGCCTCGGCGCTGGAGAGCGTCGGCACGCTGCCGCGGACGTCGAATTTCGGCTGGTAGAAAACGGTGAACTGGTGCTCGCTGACGGCATCGTCAAAGTCATCGGCCAGCTGTTCGGCGTAGAGCTCCGATTCGTGAAGGGCGCTGTCGTAAAAGGCGATGGTGCGGGTAAAGTTGTTGCGGATCGTGTCCGCCGCCATCTTCGCCCGGTCAAAGCGGCGTTCCACGTCGAGTTCCTTATCGACGTCGGTGTAAACGCCCATCCGCAGCCGCACGCGGGTGTTGGTCTCGATCTCGTCCCCGGCCAGACCGGCGGAGGCGTTCTCCAGGATGGTCTCATAGTCTTTGCCGCGGGGGCAGTAGACGAGGAAGGTATCGGCTTCCCGGCGGCAGACGATGCCCCCGGTGTCCCGCACCATTTCCCGGACTTTTTCCCCGATGCGGCGCAGCACGGCGTCGCCGTAGGTCTTGCCGTAGCGCTCGTTGATCAGGTGGAAGTGGTTCACGTCCACAACGATGGCGTCCATTTCCATGCCGCGGTGGTGATGGTCGAACTGCTCCGCGTAGCGGAAGAAATACTCCTTGTTATAGAGGCCGGTCAGAGGGTCACGCTCGGTGGAGTTGATGATCTGCCGGTCTTCGGAAAGCTCGATGGTGCGGCGCACCCGGGCCAGGATGACGCCGGGCTGTGGATAGGGCTTGGGGATGAAGTCGATGGCGCCGTGGCTCAGGCTTTCGATCTCGGAGCCCTGATCCGAGGTGATGACGATCACCGGGATCTGCCGGGTCACCGGGTCGGGGGCTTCCTTCATCTGTTTCAGCACTTCCATCCCGCCCATCACCGGCATCATCAGATCCAGCAAAACGAGGGAGAGGGTCTCCCGGTTCTCCTCAATGAGGTCCAGCGCCTCGTTGCCGTTGTCGGCAAAGATCACCTCGTAGTCGTCGGCGAGGATGGCGCCGAGGATCTCCCTGTTGATCGCCTCGTCGTCCACGACGAGGACCAGCCGTTTGCCGTTGGCCGAATGGAATTTTTCATGACTTTTCAGCATCGTTCGTCACGTCCTTTTTTTCAGTCCGCCGCCGCCAATTCTCTCAGCGCGTTCAGCTCGCCGAAAATTTCTTCCAGATCAGCGGCATAGTCGATGTCTTCCCCGGCGCGGAGGTGTTCCGTCACGCGGCAGACCGGCTCGTAGATCCGGTCTAAGGAGGCGTTGCCCACCAGCCCTTTCAGGGCGTGGGCCCGTTCAAAGGCGGCCGGGAGGTCTTTTTCGGCGATCTTTTCCCGCAGGAGGTCAAATTCCTCGCTTTCCAGTACCATCCCGACGATCTTCAGGTAAAATTCCTCGTTCCCGGCGCAGCGGGCCACGCCCGCTTCCGTATCGGCGCCGGCGTTCTTCAGATTCTCGATGGTCAGCATTTCGATTCCTTTCTCAGCAGTTCTCTGAATTCCGCCTCGGGCATGGGCTTGGCGAAATAATAGCCCTGGATCAGGCGGCAGCCGAGACGGCGCAGCAGCTCCACCTGTTCCATTTCTTCCACGCCTTCGGCAATGACTTTGATGTTCAGCGCCTCCGCCAGCTCCATGACGACGCCGACGATGCGCGCTTTCTTTTCGTTATGGGTCATGTCCCTGACGAGACTCATATCCAGTTTCAGAATATCGATGGGGAAATCCGCCAGCATATTCAAAGAGGAATAGCCGGAGCCGAAGTCGTCCATCTCCACGACGAAGTCCCGCTCTTTGAGCCGGCCGATCATGGCGAGGAGCTGTTCCCCGGTATCGGTGTAGGCCGATTCGGTGATTTCCAGATACATATCCTCCGTGCCGAGGCCGTACCGTTCCAAAATGCACACCAGCAGTTCCGGCAAAACGTGGTTAAAGAGGTCGATGCGGGAGGCGTTGACGGAAATCGGCACCGAGTGGCCAAAATCGTCGCGCCAGCCGCGGATATAGGAGGCGGCCTTTTCCCAGACAAAGTGATCCAGCGATTGGATCATGCCGTTCTCCTCAAAGAGGGGGATGAAGACGCCGGGACTGATCATGCCCCGTTTCGGGTGGCGCCAGCGGACGAGGGCCTCGGCGGAGGCGATGAGCGGCGGATCGGCGGAGATATCGTATTTCGGCTGGAACCAGACTTCAAACTCCTCGTTTTCCAGGGAAAAGCGCATTTCGTTGATGAGCTGTTCCCGATAGATGTCGTTCTGATAGTCCTCGTCGTCGTAGTAGGAGATCAGCTGGGTGTAGTCGTCCTTGATGAGGTTCGCCGCCCGCATGGCGCGGTCGAAGCGGGCCTCGATGCGGATTTCCTTATCGACGTCCCGGTAGACGCCGACCCGGAGCTTGACGTTGAGGTCGCTCAAAGCAAGCAGGTGGTCGTTGAGCTCCCGGAGCCACTTTTCGTAGTCGTTGTCCCGGTCGGGGACGTAAAAGAGGAAGGTATCCCCTTCCAGCCGGGTGGCCATGCCGCCGGTGCGTTCCACTAAGTCTTTGAGATAGCCGGAAATCTCCGCCAGCACCTCGTCGCCTTTGTCCCGGCCGTAGATCTCGTTGATCAGGTGAAAGTGGTTGATATCGAAGACGAGGGCGTCCATGATGAAGTCCTCGTGGTGCTTGTCGTACTGTTCGGCGTAGGGATAGAAAAAGTCCTTGGCCAAAAGGCCGGTGAGGCTTTCACGCTCCGTGGCCTTGATGATGAAGCGGTCTTCGGAGAGTTCCACGGCCTTCTGGATCCGGGCGAGGATCACCTCCGAGGCGCGGAAGGGCTTGACAATGAAATCAAAGGCGCCCATTTTCAGGCTCTCCACCTCGATCTCCTGAGCCGAGGTGAGAACGACGACGGGGATGCGGGCGAGGGAGGCGTCGTCCCGCAAAAGGCGCATGACCTCGAACCCGTCCATCACCGGCATCAGGATATCCAGCAGGATCAGGGAGAGGGTCTCCCGGTGCTCTTTAATCAGTGCCATCGCCTCTTCGCCGTTCTCGGCAAAGAGGGGGTCAAAGTCGGCGGAGACGATGAAGCCGAGAAGGTCACGGTTGGCCTTTTCGTCGTCGACGATGAGGATCTGCCGTTTGCCCTCTTTGGAGTTGTATTTCAGATGACTTTTCAACATAGCGTTTCCCTTCCTCCCTCCCGGACGCCGGGAGGGCCGCGCCGTTCAGCGCGGGGTCTTCTCTCCGTGATAGATGCTCGTGCGGTTCCTGCCGTTTTCTTTCGATTCGTAGAGAGCCGTATCGGCCCGGCGGAAGAGGCTGAGGCCGTCGTGTTCCGCGTCGTTAAAGGCCACGCCGATGCTGAGGGTGGTCTCGGGGATGTCCGCCGCCGCGGCGAGCTCGTCGCGGACGCTTTGGATCTTCCGGAGCAGCACATCCTCGAACTCGCGTTTCATGTTGACGAGGAGAACGGCGAACTCGTCGCCGCCGATGCGGAAGACGTAGTCGTTGGAGCGGAAGGCTCCTTCCAGGGAGGCGGCCACCTTTTTCAGGACGGCGTCGCCGACCTCGTGGCCGTAGGTGTCGTTGACGGTCTTAAAGAGGTCGACGTCCACCAGCATCATCGCGGTATCGTCGTCAAGCTCGTCGACGTTCATTTCCTCAAAGACCTTGCGGTTATAAATGCCGGTGAGGCTGTCGTGGGAGGCCTCGTAGGAAAGGCGGCTCAGGTGGTGTTTGCGCTCGTCGCGGAGGGCGTTGTAGGCTCTGGCCAGATAGACCACTTCGGAAACGCCCCGTTCGTCAATTTTCTCGTCTCTGCGGATGTGATTGACAATGTTCCGCAGCGGAATCACGAGGAAGCCGACGGTGACGAAAACCATAATGACGATGAGGATGATGAGCACCACCGTCAGGAAGGTCTCGCGGATCAGCAGCTTGTCGGTGACAGAGGAACTGTCTTCGGTCTTGAGCCGCGTTTCCTCCACGAGGTCGCCGACGCCGGTATAGACGCTGTTCACGATTTTGCTCTTCAGGGCGAAGTAATCGTCGTTGTAGAGCATGTCGATGGCCTTGGCGATCTTTTCCCCGTCGTCGAGTCCTTCGTCGGCGGCGGAGATCGGGTAGTTGAAGTCTTCCAGCTTCAGGTCGGAGACGTCGACGTGATAGCCCTCGGCGGCCAGCTCCATGGCGTAGATCTCAATGAGAGCCAAATCGTTGGAGAAGCCGGCGGCGTTTCGGAGGATGGCGTAAAGATTGCTGTCGCCGCCGTACTCCTCAATGACGGAGAGGGCGTGTTCCCGGCGCTGGGTCTCGCGGACCTCGGCGACATAATTCTGCAGATATTCCTTATCGCCCCGGACGACGAAGCAGCGGGACTGATCCGTCAGATAGGCCGAGGCGTCCCGCATCTCGTCAAAGGCGTCGTGACAGCGGTTATGGACCGTCATGTTCTCCTGGAGCTCGTTAAAGCTCTGCATGACGCTGCGCAGACTGATAAAGGAGAGGGCGGCGATGAGGGTCACCGCGATGAGGATCACGATGTAGATATAGGTGATCCTGATTTTGTTCAATCCGTTTTTCATGGCTTTCTTTCCGCCTTTACTCTATATAGATCCTTATCCGCGGCGTCGATGAGGTTCTTCACCGTCGTCATCGCGGCGGGATCCCATTTGGCGACGCCGATGGAAACGCGGAGATCATAGGGCAGCTCCTCGCCGAAGCGCGCCGCGTTGGCGCGGATGTCGGCGCAGAGCCGTTCCACCGCGTCTTTGTCCGCCTCGATGACGACGATGAACTCATCGCCGCCGTACCGGGCGACGTAGGGCCGGGGCAGATAGGGCCCGCAGGCCGTTTTCAGCGCCGAGGAGAAGCAGACGAGGGCGCGGTCGCCCTCGAGGTGGCCGAAGCGGTCGTTGATGACCTTGAAATAGTCAAGGTCGAGGAGGAGCAGATGGAGATCGCCGCCGTTGTTCTTGATCTTGTAGTTCAAAAAGCCCATCAGGTTCTGGCGGTTGTTGGTCTGGGTCAGCTTGTCCATGGAGATCTGCCGCATCGTCGTGCCCATAAAGAGGAAGAGGAGCTCCACCATGACGACGACGCAGATCACCGGGAAGGCCTCGCCGACAAAGGAGAGGAGCCAGGCCACGAGGACGCACAGGGAAAAGCTGCTGACGAGCCAGAGGTGGGACTTGCGGGCGGGATCGATCTCGTGGGCGCTCCGTTTCAGCACCCGGACGGAGAACGTCCCGGCGTAGAGCGTCAGATAGATCATCTCCACGTGGTAGAGGATCCCCCGGACGTAGGCGCCGCTGTCGCTGAAACAGAACATTTTGCGGGTAAAGATATTGACGATGAGCAGCGTCACCGGCAGGATCAGGGCGAGGAGAAAGACGTTGTTCCGTCCGCGGTTCTCGCCGCCGCTGCCGGCCATATCCACCTCGGCGTAGACGCACCAGAAGATGACCCCCACCGCCAGGGACAGATGGTAAAGGGACTTAAAGATATAGTCCAGCAGGAACTCATCGCCGACGGCGAGGATGCTGTGGAACAGCGTGAAGAGAAAATTCGATATGAAATTGACGGCAAAAACGAGGAGCACCCGGAACATCCACCGCTCGTTGGTGGCGTAGATGCCGTTCCGCGCCGTCCAGAAGAGCAGCACGGCAACGACGACCAGACAGATCGCGTAGATCTCGGCGTAAAGAATCGCGTCCATAAGCGTCCCTTTCAGGCCCGTGTCCGCCACGGGCGGTATCCTTTCCAAAAAGTCGGCCCGGCGTCCTGCCGGCGTTTATAATTCCAGATCCGCGAAGAGCACCGGCTCGCTGAGGCAGTTGCCCTGCATCAGGTCGACGTCCATGGCCGCGGCGGCCTCGCAGAGGGAAGCGGTCTCCACTCCCTTGACACAGGCCCTGAGTCCGTGGCCGCGGACCATCCCGACGAGACAGGCCAGGTCGTTCCGGGCGGAAGCGTCGCTGTCGATGCCCGCGGTGTACTCAATGTCAAATTTCACGGTATCCACTTCCATGCGGCGCAGCAGCTCCAAAGAACCAAAACCGCTGCCGAAGTCGTCAAGGATCACCCGGATCCCCTTTTCCCGAAAGGCGGCGACGCGCTCGGTCAGGAGCGCCGTGTCGAGGTAGCGGCATTCCTTCGTCAGCTCGATGGCGAGGTGATCGACGGGAAACGCCCGTTCCTCGGCGTAGACAAGGAGCGTCGGCAGGAAATAGTCGTCCTCCAGCTGGAAGGGAGAGATATTGAAACCGATGACGCAGGCGGGGCGTTTCTTCAGGAACTCCCTGCCGTCATCCAGCACGCGGCGGAGGATCCAATAGCCCAGTTCCTCATAGGCGATGTCCCGTTCCAGCACCGGCAGGAACTCGCCGGGGAGGATCTCGCCGTAGTCGTCGTCGGCCCAGCGCAGCAGCGCTTCCACGCCGCTGACGCGGCCGGCGGTAAAGTCGCGCACCTTTTGATATTTCAGGTAGAAGCCGCGGCACTCGTCGAGCATGCAGCGGCGGACGCGGTCGACGAGGTCCATTTCCCGTCCCTCGCCGGTCTCGCCGTGGTTCACCGGCACCAGCTGACCGTGTTTCCGCTTTTTCGACTCGCCGTAGCCGAACATCAGGTTGTTGTAGATCGTCACCGGGGAGACGCCGAATTCCGTCAGGCGGAAATAGGTGCCGTTGATGACGAAGCTCTGGCGGACGCCGCCGATGGAAATGCCGGTCTGGAACCGCTGGCGGATGCCGGCGTAGAGCGCTTCCACGCCGTGGTCCTCGCCGTCGGGGAGAATGACGGCGAAAATGCCGTCCTGCAGGCGGTAGACGACGCCTTCATAGGCCAGGCTCTCCTGGATCGTCCAGCCGATCTGCTGCAGCGCCATGTTGCCGTAGCCGTAGCCGTAGCGCTCGTTGAGGCGGGAGAGGCCGTTAAAGCCGATGAGCAGGATATCCCCGGGCTTTTTCGTCTCCAGCATCAGGTCGAGGTCGCTCATAAAGCCGTTGCGGTTGCGGAAGACGGTGATGGAGTCAATGTTCTCGGTGACGCCCTCGTTGATCATCATGCCGCCGACAAAGCTGCCCTCGCCCTCGCTGTCGCGGAGCAACGCGCCGACAAAGCGAAAGGCGGCGTAGTCGCCTTCGCGGTTCTTCACCCGGTAGACGAGGTCATAGACACGCTTTTCCATTTTCAGCAGGCTGCCCATGATCTCGGTATAGCGGGCGCGGTCGTCGGGATGGATGTAATCCGTCCAGTCGTAGGCGCCGTCGGCGATGTATTCCCCGGGGAGGCCGAAGTAGTTGACGGCGCTTTCCGAGTAGCGGGTGATATGATCGTTGACGTCGTAAAGGGAGACGTAGTTGCCCACGGCCAGCATTGTAAAGGCCTCAAAGAGATCGTCAAAGAACATCCTTCTGTCCGAAACTTCCATTTATCTTCCCTCTCTGTATTTTGAAATAAACTCCCGCAGCACCTTGAGGAGGTATTCGGGATCCACCGGTTTGGTCAGGTGGGCGTTCATTCCCGCCTGGAGGCTGCGCTGGACGTCCTCGTCAAAGGCGTTGGCGGTCATGGCGATGATCGGCGTTTCCTTGGCGCCGGGGCGGCCGCTGCCGCGGATGGCCCGGGCGGCCTCAAGGCCGTCCATCACCGGCATGCGCACGTCCATTAAAACGGCGTCGTAATATCCCGCCGGGGCGGCGTCGAACATCTCCGCGGCGACCTTTCCGTTCTCGGCGTGGTCGGCGTCGATGCCGTACATCGTCAGCAGCTGGATCATGATCTCGGCGTTGAGCTTCATATCCTCGGCGATGAGGACGCGGCTGCCGCGGACGTCATATTCACGGGGCGCGGCCCGAAGGCGCTTGCGCTCCAGCAGTTTGCGGTATTCGTAGACGGCGTTGGCCACATCCAAAGGCTTGTGGAGGAAGCCGTCGACGCCGACGCGTCCGGCCTCTTCCTCATAGTCGCTCCAGCTGTAGGCGGTGATGATCAAAATCACCGGTTCCGGCCCGACCTTTTGCCGCAGCCGGGCGGCGATCTCCACGCCGTTCTCGCCGGGCATCATCAGGTCGACGATGAAGAAATTATAGCCGGCGCTGACGGCCTGACGGAGGCCGATCTTTTCCAGCGCCTCGTCGCCGGAGGCGGCGATGTCGCAGGCGATGCCCTTGTCGGCGAGGATATTCCGCTCATAGAGGCGGGTGTTCTCGTCGTGATCGATGACGAGGACGTCGAGGTCGCGGACGCTGATGTCGGGCATATCGCCAAATTCGGCGTAATCCACGTTCTTCAGCGGGATCCTCACCGTAAAGACGGTGCCCTTCCCCTTTTCCGAGGCGACGTCGATCTCGCCGTTCATAAATTCCACCAAATTTTTGGTGATGGAAAGGCCCAGGCCGCTGCCGCCGTACTTGTTGGTGTTGTCGTCGTTCTCCTGGGAGAAGGTATCAAAGAGCGAGGGCAGGAATTCCGCGGCGATGCCGGCGCCGTTGTCCTCCATCTCAAAGACGATGGCGGACTGCCCGCCAAAGGCCGCGCCCTTGGTGACGCGGAGAGAGACCCTGCCGCCGACGTCGGTGAACTTGACGGAATTGCCCAGAATGTTGATGAGGATCTGCTTGATCTTGGCGTCGTCGCCGATGTAGAAGGGCGAAAGGTGCTCGTCGACGCTGCATTCATAGGTCAGCCCCTTGTCGGCGCACTGGCCCTCGATCATAAGGTTGACCTGCTCGATGAGGTCATAGAGGGAGATCTCCTCGTTCTTCAGCACCAGCCGGCCGCTTTCGATGCGGCTCATGTCGAGGATGTCGTTGATGAGGTTCAGCAGATAACGGGAGCTGGTCTCGATCTTGTCGAGGTATTCTTTCAGCTTCGGCGTCAGGTTCGGTTCCCGTTTCGCCAGGTTGCCCAGGCCGATGATGATGTTCATCGGCGTGCGAATCTCGTGGCTCATCCGGGAGAGGAACGCCGTTTTGGCGACGCTGGCCTGGTTGGCCTCGCGGAGCGCCTCGGAAAGCTTGTTGTTGAGGTCGATCTGCTTTTTCTGGATCGCCGTCGTGTCGTTCTTCAGCAGGATGAAGTCGGATTTGTCGTTCCCCAGGGCGTAGAAGTCAAAGCGCTTATAGAAGAGATCCCCGTCCAGCTCCACGACGACGTCTTCGGTAAAGGTCGACTGCTCGGCGAGGACTTTTTCCACGTGGCTCAGGGTCAGGGAGCGCCGGACCCGGTCTTTTTCCTTCTCGTCGCCGCAGAGGTAGGGGAAGACGTGGTTGGCGATGTATTTGTTGTATTCCCCGACGTTGCTGGCGGGGAAGATGCGGCCCTTCTGGCCGCTGTGGCGGTCGCCGATGATGACCTCGTAGTCGCCGCCGGAGACAAACACCACCATATCATATTGCTTGGAGAGCACCTTTTTGGAAAGCTGCTCTTTCACTTTTTCGGTATTGTTTTCCGTCTCCACCAAAAAGAGGATGATATCGCCGCTCTTCGGGTGGGTGGTCATGTTGGCCAGCAGCCGCGTAAAGCAGTGCTTGCCGTTCTTGCGCACGGTGAGGAACACGTCGGACGTCCGGGAGACGCCGGCGCGGTACATGGCGATGAGGTTCTCCCGGGAATACGTTCGGGCGAACCGCTCCCTGTCCCCTTCCTCGGGGAAATAGGCCAGCCGGGAGGCGACGATCTCGGAATAGGGGAAGAGCATGCGGTCGCCGCGGTAGAGGTCGCTTCCTTTGATGTCTTCCATCCGGTCTTTCGTCAGGTTCACCCGGAACATCGAGAGGTTCCTGCCGTTGTCGTGAAAAAAGGTGGTGCCCAGGTTGAAATAGACGCTCTCCAGCCGGTGCTCGTATTCCTTCAGCACGCTGATGTCGCGGAAGGTGCAGAGGACATAGGAATCCCCCGCCAGCGTAAAGAAAGAGCAGGCCAACGCGGCCCAAACGACGTTCCCCGCCGCCGTGGTCAGGCGCAGGTCCAGTTCCTCGTCGCCGTCGTCGGTGAGGTGGGCGCGGAAGATCCGCTTCAGAAAGACGCGGTCTTCCAGATCAACGAGGCCGAAGAGGCCTTTCGCGGCCAAAAGGGCATAGGCCTCGGCGGGGGCGCACTCCAAAAGGGACGCCAGTTTGTCCGAGAGGAAGACCGCCTCATAGCCGCCGCCGTTCCTCAGCACCAGAGAGCACTGGTCAAAATGGCGGATCGCCTCGATCAGGTGCGCGATATTCATTCCGGTCAAGTTGTTTTCATCCATGTTCCGATCTTCCTTCCGCTCCGCGCCGCGGCGGTCAGGATTTCATGACCACCTTGCTGACGGAGTAGTCGAGGCCGATGCGCTGACGGCCGATGACAAAGTTGCGGTTGATGCGGTTTTCCACCACCTGACAGTTCTCCTCGGTGGTGTCAAAGAGCAAAACGAGGTACTGCCCCTTGCCGTATTTCGTCACCGTGTCGCTGTGGCGGACGGAGCGGACGATGGCGTCGGCGAGACGTTCCGAGAGCTCGTCAAGGCGGGAGCCTTCATACATCGGGTTGCCCTTGCCGTCGACGATGGTGCAGACCATCAGAAAGACGTGGTCGCCGGAGCGGGCCAGCACCCGCTCGACGGTGCGGTACAGTTCCTGGAACACCGGGAAGGTGCAGTAGTAGCCGCCGCGGTCGGGCTCTTCCTTTTCTTTGAGCTTCGTTTTGATCTGCTCGATGTCCTCGTGCTGGTAGGCCATGTAGACGCTCATGTCCTTGATGACCTCCCGGACGTATTCCGTGGATTTGCTGCCGAATTCCAGAATATAGCTGTCCACGGCTTTGTTGTAAAAGGCCTCGGCGTCGTCGAATTTGTTCAGGGCGACGAGGGCCTTGACGGTATAGACTTCCCATTCCGAGAAGGGGTCGACGCTGGCGGCGTAGACGCTGATCTCGCTGAGCTCCCGGAAATACTGGAGCTCCGTGGCGAGGCGGCAGGCCTCGCCGGCGCAGTCCCGAAAGAGGGCGCGGATCCGCCCGGCCTCGGTGTTGATCCAGACCACCCGTTCCATGTTGGGCAGGAACTTGCCGGTGTAGAGGCGAGCGGCGTCGATGAGGGCGGCAAGGCGTTCCCGCTTGTCCTCCAGGGCCCTGGCGGCTGTCACGTGTTCCTCAAAAACGGCGCAGTCCTCCTCCACCTCGATGGCGTCGGTCCAGTAGTATACGTTCTTTTTCTGGGTGATGTAGGGAACATCCGGCAGGCCGAAGCCGCGGAGCTTCTTTTTGGCGGAGTAGACGATGTTGCGGATGGAGTGGGAAACATCCTCCACGTCCCGGTCCTCAAAGAGGGTCTGAATGATGAAATTGCGGCTGGCGCCGTTCTTTCTGTTGTGGATCAGCACCTGCATCAAGAGGCTGAACTGCGATTTCCCCTGAAGGCGGTCGACGATGTCCACACCGTTATAGGTCATCGAGAAGCCGCCGAACATTCTGACATGCAGTTTGTTATCGGCCGCGTTATCCACAAAACTCACTTCCTTAGATTGGTCTTATTTTTTCCCGGGCGGATCGCTCAGCCCAGGCGCTTTTTCATAAATTCATAGTTGTTGCAGGCGCCAAGCGCCGTTTCCTTCGATATCTTTCGCTGACGGAAGAGCTCGTAAAGGCTGGCGTCCATCGTCACCATGCCTTCGGCGGCGGCGGACTGCATCGTCGCTTCCAGCTGGTGATATTTTCCCTCGCGGATCATGTTCTGCACCGCGGGGGTGGAGCGCATCACCTCAAAGACCGGGGTCAGGCCTTCTTCCGTCATCACCAGCTGCTGGCAGACGACGCCCTTGATGAGCTGGGCCAGCTGGCCGCGGATCTGCCCCTGCTGTTCGCCGGGGAAGACGTCGACGATGCGGTTGATGGTGTTGGCGACGCTGCTGGTGTGGAGGGTGCTGAACAGGAGCACCCCGGTCTCGGCGGCGGTCACCGCCGCGGAGATCGTCTCGTAGTCCCGCATTTCCCCCAAAAGGATGACGTCGGGGCTTTCCCGCAGCGCCGAACGGAGGGAATCGAGGTAGCTCGCCGTATCGATGAAGACTTCCCGCTGGGTGACGATGCTCTTGTTGTGGGAATGAAGGTATTCGATGGGGTCTTCCATCGTGATGATGTGCGCTTCCCGGCTCCGGTTGATCCGGTCGATCATACAGGCCAGGGTCGTGGATTTGCCGCTCCCGGCGGTGCCGGCGACGAGGACGAGGCCGTTCTTGTTGTCGGCCAGGGAGAGGACGTTCTCGGGGATGCCCAGCTTCACCGGGTCGGGGATGCCGAACTTGATGACTCGGATCACCGCGGACCAGGAGCCCCGCTGGCGGAAAATATTGACGCGGAACCGTCCCAGGCTGGGAATGGAGATGGAGAAGTCGTCGTCGATCTTCTTTTCAAAATTCGTCTTTTCCCTGTGTCCCGCCGCGTAAATCTCCTCGGCGCAGGCGGTGATGTCGTCGGGTTTCATCATCGTCTCGCCGATCCGCCGCAGGCCGCCGTTGATCTTAAAGGTCACGGGCAGGCCGGCGATGATAAAGATATCCGAAGCGTCCGTTTCAATGGCTTTTTCAAGAATCGTGTTCAGGTCCATAAATTCCCCTCTTTTCTGTCCATGGCGAAGGCGCCGGTCAGTGCAGGATGTTCTCAAAGAGATTCTGTTCCCGCCATTCCTTGCTGATGCGCCAGCGTTCCACGCGGCAGGCGCCGTTCTCCGCGGTAAAGTCGATGGTCAGGGTATATTCGCCCTCGGTCTCCTCGTGGCTGAAGCCGCCGCCGTCCCGGACGGCAACGCCGTCCAGCGCGGCGGGAGAAGTCCCCGCGGCGGCCGCTTCGTCTGCTTCGGCGAGAAAGGCGGCGCCCCGTTTTTCCAGGTCATATTTGATTTGGGTCACCTCGCCGTAGCGCTCGGCCAGTTTCAGGTCGGCGCTGGCGGTGACAAAGTTCAGCAGCGCCAGCATGGCCAGGATGATCGTGATGATGGCCAGGAACACGGCCAGGGGCCCTAATTTTACTTTGCTCATGGCCGCGCCTCCTCGCTCCGGCGGTAGCAGCCGGTCTCCAACGTATAGAGGGCTTCGCTTCCCGGCACGGCGTTCTCCGGCCGCACCTCGATGGTGCTCTCCGTCAGTCCCGTCCTGCCGTTGACGTTCTCCGTTTCCCGAACGGTCACGGCGTAGCCGCCGCCGTCGGCGGCGCGGGTCAGCACGGTAATGACGTCGCCGCCGTCGCTGACTTCGGCGCCGAATCCTTCGGCGAGGAGCGCCACAAAGTCCTCCCGGTCCTTGGCGGCGGCTTCGGTCTCGGCCACCGAGGAAGCGACGGTCACCGCCTCGGTGAGGCGCTTCGCGCCGACGCTGTCCACGCGGGAGAGGGCGAACATCCGCGCCAGCACCACGGTGATGACGAGGATCAGCGCCACGGTGATGACGAGTTCCACCACATATCTGATGTTGAGTTGATTTTTCATAGCATCCGCTCCGAATCGCTGTTTCCGGCCCGCGCCGCCGCGGGGCGGCCGGTCACGGTGGCAAAGGCGCGCTCCCTTCCTCAGCGGCTGAGGTTCACCAGGGAGGTGCCGAGGTTCGTCTCGATCTTCAGCAGGGAATCGCCGATCAGCGTCATTTCAAAGACGTCGGCCCTGCCGATCACGGTCTCCCCGCCGGGGGAGAAGCCGTAGCCCACGGCGCCGTAGTTCTCCAAGATCTCGCCGTCGCGGTAATAGACACGCTGTTCCAGCCCGGAAACGCGGTCGGTGATGACCAGCGTGGGAACGCCGTCGATGCCCTCCAAACGGATATCGTCGGTGCCGTTCTGCTTCACCGCCGTGGCCACGTAGCCCAAAGCGGCGCGGAGATCATCGTTCCCGGCCTGGACCTGAACGGAGGCGCGGTACGCCGAGGCCGAAAAGACCACCAGCGTCAGCATGGAGAGAAAGAGCACCCCCATCAGGATCAGCGACATGATTTCACTTGTAACTTTGCTGCTGTCGTTCATCGTTTCACTTCCCGTCGCCTTTCGGCGCCACCGTCACCTGGGGAGGAAGGTTCTCCCCGACGGAGCGGTAGTCCACGTAAAAATCATTGCGGTTGACGGTGAGGCCGTAGTGATCCTCCAGATAGGTCAGATCCGAGGGGTACGCCCCCTCGATGACGTAGCACTGGAGCGCCTTTTCCGTCACGGTGTCTTTAATGGCCCCGGCGGCCTCGTCCCGTTCGTCGCCGGCGGCGGAGCCAAAGGCCCAAAAGAGCAGGACAGCGCCGATGACGGCGGCGATGAGCACCGCGGCGCCGCCTTTGATTCTCTTTTTCGCGTCCTCTTGTTTCATATCCAATCCTCAGCTCCCGCCGGTCTGTCTCAACCGATGGAGTTCATAATGCCGATGAGCGGGATCATCAGCGAGATGAGCATCAGGCCGACGGAGATCAGCAAAAGCCCTGTCAGCACCGGTTCGATGGTGTTGGCGACGCGGTTGACGTTCTCCTCGTTCTCCACGCGGATGCCCTCGGCCACTTTGGCCAGAACGGCGTCGAGGCTGCCGCCGCGTTCCGCCGGGATCAGCAGCCGGTTGCTGATGGAATCATAGAGGCTTTCGCCGTAGGCGGCCTGGGAAAAGCTGCTGCCCTCGTCCATGCGGCGGACGCAGCGGCCGAGTTTTTCCCTCAGCGCCTTCGTCTCGGTGATGGCGACGCTCTTTTTCACCGCTTCGTCCTGGAGCTCGCCGCTGGCGATGAACATATTAAAGCAGGAGGTAAAGCGATAGAGGTCAAACCCCTCAAAGATTTTTTCAAAGGTCTTGAAGCGCCCGAGGAAGGCGCGGATCCCGTCGCGCCGTCCCCGTTTCCAGAGGAGGAGGCCGACGCTGAGCGCGGCGACGAGGACGATCATAACGGCGAGGAGCACTTCGCAGGCGACGAAAGCGCCGTTGACGTAGCGGAAGGAAGACGCCGCCAGAGAACCGGAGAGGTTGTCGTAGACCTCCCGGAAGGCCGGGAACACCATCGCCAGCATGATGGCGAGGAGGGCGATGATCATGCCCAAAAGGCTGATGGGATAGCGGATGGCGGCCCGCAGCGTTTTGGTGGTCTTTTCGTCGGCGCGGTAATATTCCCCCAGGTGGTAGAGGGTCTCTTCCAGGTTGCCGGTGTACTCGGCGGCCCCGATCATGCTGACGGCGTAATCGGGGAAGACGCCGCTGTTCGACACCGCCCCGCCAAAGGCGGTGCCCACGCTCATCGCCTCGGCGATGGCGTTCAGGGCGTTCAGCGTCGGCGAGGGTTCGCCGCCGTTGTCCTCGATCAGCAGGTTCACCGCTTCTTCCGTGGTGATGCCCGCTTTCAGCATCACGGCCATGTTGTCGAAGAAGGAGCTCAGCTCCGTATTGCTCAGCCGGTTGGTTTTCACTTCACTTCATCCTTTCCCCCGGTTCGGCCCGTCGCGGCGCCGAACTCAGTATTGGTAAACATCGGTGTAGTTGGTGCCGTCGCCGATGAAATCGCCGTTGGCGCCGTTGGCGGTAAAGGTCAGGTCCAGGCGGTTCCAGTTCTTCGGGTCGGTCTTAAATTCCGCCGTCACCCAGCCCTCGTTCTCACTGTAAAACATGTTCCAGGCGTGGTAGAGGCCGTCCGGCGCCACGTAGCCGAAAATGATCTTCGTCGGCACGCCCTGGCTCCGCAGCATCGACGCCGCCAGGGAGGCGTAGTCAAAGCAGATGCCCTTGCCCGTGGCCAGCGTCTCGTCGGGAACGGGGATGTACCCCGACCGGACGGTGGAGGCCTTGTCGTAGTCGTATTTCACGTTGGAGCTGACGTAGTCGTAGACGGCGCCGATAAAGCCGCTCTCGTCGGCGGCCTCCGCCGCCAGGGAGGAGGCCAGCGCCACGCATTGGGAGTCGCTTTGGTAGTCGGCGTACTGCCCCGGATGGAGAAAGGGCTCGAACTCGCTGTTCAGCGTCACCGAAACCGTCGCGGAGCAGAGCTCAAAATACTTCTCCGCCTCCAGGTTCTTCATGACGCGGACGGTGTAATCGCCGTCTCCGGCCTGGAAGGGGAAAAAGTCGGTCTTTCCCGCCGTCAGGTCGTAGGTAAAAGTCTGGTCGCCTTTCAGCACCTGGAGTTTGAGCCGGGTGTCGGAATTGGAATAGACGCCGAAATAGCCCTCGGCGGCGCGGCTCACGTCGATCATGGCCTCGTCGTCGCCGATGGCGCTTTCCCGGCTGAACACCGCTTCCCGAAAGGGGCCGGGCTCAAAGGGCTCCCCGGCGGAGCCGCCGGCGGCGGGCGCCGCGTCCCCGGCGCCGCTTTTCTCTTCCCCGCCGCAGCCCGCGGCGAAAAAGGTGAGGCACAGCGCCATGGCAAAAACAGCCGCTATGAAATTGAGATGCTGATTTTTCGCTGCCGTCATCCGTCGCTTTCCCCGGTTTCCCGTGTCGTTTCCTTATATTGAAAGAATCCCGGCGGCCGACGCGGCGGAGCACACAAAAAACCACAAAACGGCACGCCAAAAGACAATAATACTCCTATATTATTCTAAACTCCCCCCCCAAAAAAGTCAACAAAAAGTTAGTTCGGCGTGTGTTTCGCGGCGGTTTTAAAAAAACAGTAGACCGCGGCGGCGATCTTTAGTATAATAAAAGGTACGTAATTGATTTCAAGGAGGACGCCCATGTCCGAAACCGTCTTTTCGTTCCTCTCCGGCCTGCCCATGAACTGGATCGTCTTTTTCGCCGCGGCCATTCCCATCACCGAGCTCCGGGCCGCCATCCCCTTCGGCGTCGCCGGGGGGCTGCCGCCGCTCCAGGCCTACGTCTGGGGCGTCCTCGGCAACCTGCTGCCGATCCCGCTGATTTTGGGCATGTGGCCGCTGATCTATAAGATCTGCGACAGGATCCCCTTTCTCCGCCGCCCCCTCCACCGCTTTGTGGACAAAGCCCGGGACAAGGGCAAGACCATCGAACGCAAGGGCACCATCGGCCTGATCCTCTTCGTCGGCATCCCCCTCCCCGTCACCGGGGTCTGGACGGGTTCCC
The DNA here is from genome assembly GCA_902796855.1 of uncultured Bacillota bacterium. Lineage (GTDB taxonomy): Bacteria > Bacillota > Dehalobacteriia > UBA7702 > UBA7702 > UBA7702. The sequence goes on from CADBQN010000078.1 coordinate 18,742, forward strand.
TCGTCAGCTTCCTGCTGAGCCTGAGACCGCTCCGGGCCGCCGCCGCCATGACGCTGGGGGCGATGATCTCCGGCACCATCGTGACGCTGATCACCGTCGGCTTCGTCAACGTCGCCGGTTCCGCCGGCGCCGCCGCCGCCGTCGCCGCCCTGATCGTCTTTTTCATCGCGGTCTGGCTGATCTGCCGCTTTGTCAAAAAAAAGAAGAGCTGAACCGGAACTGATGTTCCGGCAAAAAAAAAGATCGATTCACCTCAGGCTTTTTTGAAAAAAAAGAAAGGAGTCACCCTCATGAAGAAGACACTCCCGCTGCTGTTCCTTTTGGCCCTGACCATCGCGGCGCTCTGCGCCGCCTGCGGCGATAAGGAAAAAGAAGAAGAAGCCGCCGTCGATGAGACCGCGGCGAACCTCGAGGAGATCGCCCTGCCCCGCTGGGCCACGATCACGGCGGATCCCGCCGCCGTCACCGTCGACGGATTCAGCGTCGAGGCGGCCGACGGCACCTGGTCGGATCTCATCCACCTCTGCACCGACGCGGAAGACCTCGAACGTTACCAAGGCTACTACGACGGAGCCCTCACCGGCGACAGCTACAGCGAAGCGGTGTCCGGCGAAAAGACGCTGGGAGATTACACCTATCAGACGGCGGACTGCGTGGCCGCCGCCAACGGTCAGTTCTTCTCCTTCTACTTCACCGCCTTTGAGGAGCCGGTGGATTTCGGCGACGGCAACGCCTGCTGGGGCCTGTATCACTACGTCTGGCGGGCGGACGGCGGCGAAGAGACAAAAAGCGCCGTCGAATCGGTCATCGCCGGCCTGAAACTGACGAATTAACGCAAAGCCCTGATCCATCGCGCCGAACGGCCTCCCCGGAACCGGGAGGCCGTTTTGTTATTATGATAAATTTTTATCCATTTCCATTTTCGGCAGGTTTACGCCAAAAATCAGCGAATAATAAAAGGAAGAACCTTTTTCCCCTTGAATCAGCGATCTTTTGAGCTTTTCGGAGGGCAATCCCATGAATATTTTCGAAAAAACGGCGGATCTGGCCGTTTCCATCCGTCAGAGCCGCGAGTACAGTGAGTTCATCGAGACAAAAAAAGAGATCGAGAAAACGCCGTCGGCCCGGGATATCCTGAAAGAGTACCGGGCGCGTCAGTTCGCTTTGGAACTGGCGGAGCTGGCCGGGGATAATTTTGACGAAGTCAGCGACGCCCTGGCGGAGATCTGCGACATCATGGAAGAGGACGACCTCCTGAGCCGCTATCTCGAGGCGGAGTACAAGCTCTTCCACATGATGCAGCGCATCCAGGAAATCTTCGCCGAAAAATTAGAGCTGGAAACGGAAAGCGACGGCGAAAGCGAAGGCGAGGACCGCGCCTATCCCTACATCCATAAGGAACCGAACATCTATCTGAACTGACCCCGAAAACACGACGCGGCGGGACCGCCGCGCAAAGGAGGACCACACTTTGGACATCAAGCTGAACGACCTGAAAGACAAACTGGAAGAAGCCAAATACATCGCCGGCGAGGAGATCATCATCCCCCTCTTTCTGGCGCTGCGGCTGGAAAAGCCCCTGCTGATCACCGGCGCCGCCGGCGTCGGCAAAACGGAGATCGCGAAAGTCGTCGCCCGGATCTTCGATATGGAGCTGATCCGCCTCCAATGCTACGAAGGCCTTGACGAAAACAAAGCCCTCTACGAATGGAACTACCAAAAGCAGCTCCTGCACATCCAGGGCAAAAACGTCAGCAGCGACAACGACATTTTCTCCGAGGAATATCTCCTCTCCCGCCCCGTCTTAAAGGCGCTGCGGAGCGAAAAGAAGTGCGTCCTCCTCATCGACGAGATCGACAAGACCGACGCCGAGTTCGAGGCCTTCCTGCTGGAAGTCCTCTCGGATTTCCAGGTCTCCGTGCCGGAGCTGGGCACCGTGACGGCGAAGGAACGCCCCATCGTGATCCTCACCAGCAACGGCGAGCGCGACCTCTCCGACGCGATGAAGCGGCGGAGCGTCTTTCTCCACATCGACTACCCCTCCATCGAAAAGGAAGTGGCCATCATCGAGGCGAAAGTGCCGGAACTGGGGCCGGAGATCACCCGCCAGCTGGCCCGGGGCACCGCCTATCTCCGCGGCGACCTGACCCTGCGCAAGGACCCCTCCATCGCCGAAACGCTGGATTGGGCCAACAGCCTGCTCCAGCTTTCCGCCGACGCTTTCAGTGAAAAACTCATCGACGACACGCTGAACCTGCTCTTAAAGGACGAGGAGGACTACGAGGAATTCACCGCCGCCGGCGGCAGCCGCCGCATGCTGCGGTCGATGCTGAATTCCCAGGAAGTCGACGAGGACGTGGAAGAAATGCGCCGCGCCGAACGGGCCACCGCCCACGGCGTCGGCCGCTGACGGCGGCGCCATGGCACAGACCAACATCATCGACAAGAACATCGAGCGTCAGATCATCACCTTTGCCCACATCCTCCGCAGCGCCGGGGTGACGCTGGGCATTTCCGAGATCATGGAGGCGCTGGAGGTGCTTTCCGTCCTCGACGTCACCGACCGGGACCAGGTCTATCGCGGCCTCTCGGCGGTAATGGCCAAGAGCCGCCGGGACGAAAGGGCCTTTGACGAGGCGTTCAACGCCTTTTTCGTGCCGCCCCAAGTGCGGGACGCCCAGATGGCCCAGTATTTCCTCCGCCACCAGCAGGTGGAACAGCTGCGGGAGGATTTCGTCTTCAAGGAAAAGCCCATGGACATCGACGACGAGGACATCGAGACCTACGCCGCCATGAGCGAGGAAGACCGCCAAAAAGTCCGGGATTTCATCCGCAAGGCCGATACCGGCGTCAACGTCACCGAGTCGCTGAAGCCCGTCATTGAGCAGCAGGTGCAGAGCATCCTCCGCCGCCAGCGGGACCGGATCTCCGCGCCGCCGCCGCTGCCCGGCGAGGTCACCGGCGTGGAGGAATGGGACGCCATCCTCTACAACATGGCCCAGCAGCGCTTTGAACAGGATCTGCTCTTAAAGGACATCGCCGACATCTCCGACGACGAAATGAAGGAGGCCATCGTCCTCATCCGCCAGCTGGCGCGGATCCTGGCCAACCGCATCGGCCGCCGCTACAAGAACAGCTCCGGCCGGAAGACCGTGGATATGCGCCGCTCCATCCGGAACGGTCTCCGCTACGGCGGCGTCCTGATGGAGCTGAAATACAAAAAATACCGCATCCAGAAACCCACCGTCGTCGTGATCACCGACATCTCCGGCTCCATGCTGAAATACAGCACCTTCCTGCTGGAGCTGATGTTCGGCCTCTCGGCGGTGCTGCCGAAGATCCGCAGCTACGTCTTTGCCGAGCGCTTAAAGCGCGTGGATATGAGCCGCTTTGACCCGGACACCTTCATCCGCGACAGCGACCTGGGCAACACCACCGACTTTTACGCGTCGCTCCTGGAGTTCCTGGCGGAATACGAAAAGATGCTGAACAAGAACACCGTGCTCATCATCCTCAGCGACACGAAGACCATCAAATACAAGGAGGCCGCGGAAAAGATCGGCGAGATCCGGCGGAGAGTCAAAGACATCCTCTGGCTGAACCCGATGAAGACCGTGGAATGGGGCCGCTTCGGCCAGACGAGGGCGTTCATCCCCCACGTCTCCATGGTGGAGGCCTCCACCATCGACACGCTGATGAAAGCGCTGAAAGACCTGTAACGAACCGCCGTCAGGAGCGGAAGAGACCAACAGAAAAGGAGAGTGCAGCAACATGCCGAAATACAGCTTCAAATGCGCCGCGTGCGGCGAGGAATTTACCGTCAAATGCGCCTACGAGGAAAAGTGGGACAGCAAATGCCCGAAATGCGGCGCGGCGGAAAAAAAGGAGATTTACAAGCCCCTGGGCTTTGAACGGGTGCAGTCCGTCACCGAGCGGATGGGGATTGAAGTGCCGCCGCCGGGCCACTACTTTGGCGAAAAATAAAAGCGAAAGCGCGCTTTGCGGCGGCGCTCCCGCGGTTTTTTCCGGCCGCGGGGACGCCGCTGTTTTCCGTTTTTGCGGTTTTTGCCGCCGCGGCGGCGCGTCTCTTGACAGATTCGCCTTTTTCCGTTATCATAATTAGGTGTGATATTCTTTTGAAACGACTTTTTTTCACCGGAGGTTTTGTCCATGTTTATTGAAGGTCTGCGCCGCGCGAAAAACAAATGGCGCATCGTCGTCGGCGTGCTCATGGGGTTGATCGTCATTTCCCTGCTGTTAACATTCGCCAATTTCGGCAACAAAGTCGACACGTCCGGCGTCGCCACCAACACCACGGCGCTGACGGCGGCGGAAACGGCGGCGGAAAACGCGGCTTCGGCGGCGAAGAGCGCTTCCGGCGACATGACCGTCCAGGGCGAAGCGGCCTCGGCCTATCTGACCCTCGCCGCCTATCAGGATCTCTACCTCGAGGATCCGGCAAAATCCTACCAAAAAGCCCTGACCTACGCCAAAGCCATGGTCGAAGCCTGCGGCAGCACCCAGGAGCCGGATTACGAAACGGCCTACGGCTATGAGTTCTCGGCGCTGAAAGGCCTCGGCGACGGCGAAGGCCTCTCCGCCGCCTTCAACGAAAGCCTTGGCGCCGTCACCGTCTCCCAGGATTATCTCAACAGCTACGCCGCGGCGATGATCGCCGTCGGCGCCAACGAACAGCTCGTCACCGACTTGGAAACGGTCAAGACGAAGCTGGCGGAAGATCCCACCATCGCCGCGGAGGATGAAGCGGCGGAAGACGGCGGTGACGAAACCGCCGCCGAAGAACCGGATCTCAACACCTTCATCGACAGCCTGATCGAACAGGCCGCCGCCCAGTAATCGCGAAGCGAAGCACCAGGAAGCCCCGCGCCATCAAAGTGAACTGCACCCCATTTGTTAGACAAGTATGGTATACTACTAACAAGTGGGGTGTTGTTATATGCCAAAAGGAATATCAAACAAGA
>CADBQN010000079.1 GCA_902796855.1 uncultured Bacillota bacterium
CTGAAACCATGTCGTTCTTTTGACGTTATGGCAAAGGAGGTGGTTTCCATGGAAGAAATGATTTTCGCAATGATGTTATTATTGCTTTTAATTATTTCAATAAATGGAAAAGACCGCCGGTAGCCTCAGAAACTATTGCGGTCTTTCCGTTATAAGTAGATGAGGCATCCGCCTCTTTTGCCGTTGACCTGCGAGGGAGCGAAGCTCCATCACAGGACAAGGGTACGCAGAAGCCCGAAGGGCTTTTGTGAACCTATAAAAACTATATCATAGACAAAAACACGTGTCAATATGCGTGATTTCCCGCTCCGGTTTTGGCCGGGGCGTTTTTATTTGGACAAACCTTTTCGGGAGCATGCTCCCGAATTTTTGTATTTCTCAAAAGAAAGGAGGGCGGATTCCGAAGTTGCCGATTCCCCGCCAAAAATCATTTTGTTTTCTTTTGTTTTGGCCGGCAATCCCCCGGCGCGAAAGCCGCGGGGAAAAGGGGAAGAATCACCCCGTGTTCGCGGAAGCCCCCGGCTTCCCTCAGCCCCTCCCTTTGGTCTAACTCCGCCAATCGGAGGGTGTATTCAATGGAGATATTTTAATTAGGAGGTATTTCTCATGAAGAAATATGCAAAATTACTTCTTGTTATTGCCTGTGTAGCCATGGTCTTTGCCATGTCCGTCGGTGTGTCTGCTGCTACTTACTATGCAGATGATGCTTACGGTTATACGGTGGGCAACGCTTCTGATTATGCCACGACTTCTCCTGTCACCGTTACCCTGAACATCCAAAGCGCCGTTAAAAACAGTACCGTTATTAACTATACGGGTACTGTAACTCTTACTCCTACCGTATCTACTTCCTATACGGTTGCCGATGCCATTACCGCGTGGGATACCGCGAATACGGATTATACTGTTAACACCGGTATTTATGACGCTACCTGGAATTTAGAGCTTGCTTCGTTTGGTACGACCAGTACCTATGTTGCCAACATTATTTATAATAGTGTGACCTTTGGCCCTGCCTCTTCTTGGGATAATGACGGGTGGAAATATCGTGTGAACTCAAAACTTCCTCAGCTTGCTTCCAATTGGGGCGCGATGATGAACCAAACCTATATCAACGACGGCGACGTGATCGACCTCTACTATGACAATGGTTATGGTGATACCCTCGCCGAAGCTCAGGCAAATGCTGCGAAATTTACCCGGATTAAAGCTGTTTCTCTTGTTGATGGCAAACTCACCGTCAATGTCCAGATGTCTGACGACTATTTTGATGCTAATTGGAATAATACTCTTAACAACTTCACTGCTTATTCCGGCGTGACGGTTAAAGTAACTCCTTACGGCGGTTCGGTACAGACTGTGGTTACCGATACGAATGGCAACGCTACATTTGATAATTTGGGAGCCGGATATTACAATATTGAAGTGGTTCGCACCAATTTCGCTAACGGTTATATCCAGAATACCGGAACCTTTGCCAAGTATTACACCGTTTATTAATGGAATAGAGGAAACCGAAGTTGGGGGTTGCGCATTTGCGCAACCCCTTTTTAAGGAGATAAATGATGCGAATTTTAAACCTTTCGCGCTCCATTTTTTTAGGTTTCCTCGTTGCGTCTATGCTTCTGTTAATAAGTTTAGGGGTGTTTGCAGATGACAGTATCAACATCAATACAACTCAAGCGAAAAACTTAATTAAAATAGAAGCTTTTGACGCAGAGGGTAATCTTTTATCTTTAAAAAATGGAAATGAGCTGGCGATAAAAGCGCCTCCGGGTACGAGTTATACGTCTTTTCTAAAACTTCAAAGCGGCAACACAAATAACGTTGGTTATTTGATTGTTCCGGATGAAACTAAAACGGTTTCGTTTTATATGAAAAACCCTCCCGCGGAGGCTTTTGATCTCGGCGCCGCTTTAGGTCTTCCTCCCGGTATAATGCCGATTATTTATGGGTCTTATACGCAACTTCCGAGTATTTCATTAAGAGAGTTCAAAGAAACTTCTGTTTTTTTAAAGACAGTATCATTTGAGCTGAATGATGAGGAAGATTTTTATGTCGCAACGGTTGATCTCGACGATTTTGATCCCGATATTCAAGATCGTATGAGCGAAAGATTTGTCCAAATCACTTCAAGTTATAAGTACGCTGAAAGTCCGCAAAATACTGATAAGCGCGCGAATGACGAGGCTTATTTTTATTTTGTAAAGGAAAGCTTTCCCAATCTTTATTTGAAAAATATCTCATCGGGAACGCTTTTCCGGGGACAAGACAGCCTCGACTTGGAATTCTGGGGCAAAGACAGCGCGGAAACGGCTGATCTGTACTATCAATATACCGATGAAATAACAGGTGAAACCGTTACAGAGTTATACTCATCGGATATCGAGGATAACGAGATCAGTATCCCTCTGGATTCTCACGCGCTGAATCTCGGGAAAGCCGTAGAAAATGTGGGCTATGATTATGCCCGCTATTACCTGACTTTCTATTATAAAATAGGTGATTTAACGTCTCAACCGCTTCAAATTACTGTTCAGGAACCAAATAACGAAATAATTCGTGAAGTAATTCTCAGTAACTCCCTCGGAACCTATCCGGATACCGCCCTTCAGGTGAACATTACAGCGCGTCTGAAGTCTTCCGTTGCCGCTGATGCCAAGGTGGAAATTTATCTCGCCGAGGATGAAGACGGAGAAAAGCCGGTGGAAGGGATCGAAAAGGTCACACTGACCAAAGCGGAACTTCCTTCAACCAGCTCGCTATTCAGCAGCAAAAGTAATTATTCCGGGTTCCGTCTTCCCAAAGGTATGGAAGTCGGAAATTATTATGTCATCTTCAAACTGACGGAAACGGAAACCAGCGGCGAAGGGGACGACGCGACGGAAACGGAAACCGTTACCGTAAAAGCGACGCCTTTCAATGTCTATGAAGACGCCCGCGCTTATGTTAAAGCCGCTCTTGACCGCACCATCAACTATTACCGCACCACCAACGGCGGGTACGGTTTCATTCAGGGCGGTACCTATGTCGGTTTGCTGGAATCCAATGATACCAGTTTTGCCGGGAACGGCCGTGACTGGGAAACGTGGGCTCTCGTCACTTTGGGTGAGGAATATCCTTTCGGAGACGAAACGCTTTCCTTCGCCATCGACGGCGACGTATTAGCCCACGAGGACGGCACCAGCCGCCTCGATCAGTGGAACAACTTGAACGGCTACAAGCCCGATCTTAACCAGGCCTATGCTTTAAAAGGCATTGCCCGCACGGCGCTTTCGGTAATGTCGATGGGTGGTGACCCCCGCCATACCGCTGATGGTGATGATTTGATTCATGAACTGATTCGCGGCGGTTATATTGATTTTGACCTTTCAAAGGGACTCAATGTTAACGCAAATGGGTATTTGAGAATTCCGCCCGATGAGTTCTCCCTCTCCTATTCTGTTCTGGCGCTGGAAATCGCTCACGCTACGGAAGAAGAAGGTTTTACCAAAGAATTCCGTGAAGCCGCCGTAAATTATCTGCTTAACGGCCTTAAAAGATTTAATGCGGAAACGTCGAATTCCGGGATGTCTTCCGATACGATAGGGATGGTGTTGCTGCCTCTCCATTGGCTGGCAGAAGACGAAATCGTCGATGAAGATATCCGTGCTGAAATCAAAACCGAGTTGGCAAAGCTCAACGACAATGTAAAAGCGAACCTTTACAAAAACGGCGGCGCCGGCTGGTTCAGTGAAACGCCTCCGAATAATCCCGATGCGGGGATTTCGTCCGGTGCGTATACCAGCAACTGCAACAGCATGGCCGTGCTCATCAACATGATGATTTTAAATGGCGCAACAGTTGATGATATCGGTACTTGGACAGGACAATGGCAAGGTGACGAATCCGACGGAACGCTGCTGACGGCCTTTATCGGTTGTCAGGGGTTAGACGGTCAGTTCACCTTCTCCGGTGTGCTCAGTTCCTGGCTCGCCACCTATCAATCCCTCGGCGCCCTCGTTGACCTCTATAACGGACGTCAGTATTTTGAATACGCTCAGGACACCTACGACGCAACCTATCCTCAATACAGCGACGCCGGGCAGGAAGTGGCAAATCAGCTGAAAGCCCTGCCTGAAACGATTGAAAGCGTTGAGGACATCGAAGCGGTGAACGAAGCGAGAACAGCCTATGAAGCGTTCATGGCGGATCTGCCGGAAAAAGCCGACGTTGCCGCTGTGGAAAGGTATTTTGCCGACCTGGAAACGGCGCTGAGCGATGCCGAAGCCGCCTCCGCTCAGTTTGTGAAAGACCTCATTGAGGACTTGCCGGAACCGGATCTGCAAACGGAAGCCGACGCGGAAGCGGTTTCCGCCGCCCGTGCCGCTTTTGACGCCCTCACCGACGACGAAGCCGCCGCCGTGACCAAAGCGGAACGCGCCAAGCTGGAACGGGCCGAAAACGCCGCCGACACCATCGCCGCGGATGAAGTGGAACGTCAGCTTTTGGCGCTCCCCGCCGCCGATAAAGTCGTCGCCGCCGACGGTGAAGCCATCACCGCCGCCCGTGCCGCCTTTGAAGCGCTGACGGAAGATCAGCAAAAGCTGGTTTCCGGTGAGGCCGCCGCCAAGCTCGTCAACGACGAACGCGCTTTAGAACAGCTCGGCGCCGCCCCCGTCGTCCATGAAATCGACGCCATCCCCGACGCCGCCGATCTCAGCCTTGACGACAAAGATTATGTGGAACAGGTCCGCGCCAACTACGACGCTCTCTCCGACGTGCAGAAACTGGCGGTGACGAACGTCGCCGACCTCATTAAGGCCGAAACGAAGCTTCAGAAACTGGCGGAAAAAGCCGCCGCCGCCGAAGCGGCCGCCGCCGCCGTCGATGAAGCCATCGCCGACCTCGGCAAAGCCGAAAACATCGGTGTGAATGACGAAGACGCCGTAAAAGCCGCCCGCAAAGCCTTTGACAAGCTCTCCGACGACGCGAAAGCCCTCGTAACGGCGGAAGATGATCTCATCGCCGCCGAGGAAGCCCTCGCCGCCGCCAAGGACGAAGCCGCCAAAGCCGCCGCCGCGGAAGCAGCCGCCGACAAAGCCGAAAAAGCCATCGACGATATCGGTGACGTGACCTTGGACAGCGAAAAAGCCATCGCTAAGGCCAGAGAAATCTATGACGCCCTCTCCGATGACGAAAAAGCCCTCGTTGAAAACGGCGATGCCCTCGCCGCCGCCGAAGAAGCTTTGGCGCAGCTGAAGGATGAGGCCGAACAGGCCGCCGCCGAGGAAGAAGCCGCGGCCAAAGCCGCCGCCGATCAAAAGGCCGCCGCTAAAGTCGCCGCCGCCATCGACGCCATCGGTGACGTGACCCTCGGCGACGAAAAGGCCATCGCCAAGGCCAGAAACGATTATGACGCGCTGACCGACGACCAAAAAGACCTCGTCGATAACGCCGCCGATCTCGACGCCGCCGAAGCGGCGCTGGATCAGCTGAAAGAAGACAAGGCCGCCGCCGATGAAGCCGCGAAAGCTACCGCCGACAAGGCCGCCGCTGACAGAGCTGCTGCCGACGCCGTCCAAAGCGCCATCGACGCCTTGGGCGAAGGTGACGACATCACCGCCGCCGACGCGAAAGCCGTCTCCGCCGCGAGAAAAGCCTATGACCGTCTGACCGACGATCAGAAAGCCCTCGTGGATAACGAAGACGCCCTGACCGCCGCGGAAGACGCCGTGGCCGCCGCCAAGGAAGCCGCTGACAAAGCCGCCGCCGACAAGGCCGCCGCCGACAAGGCCGCCGCGGATAAAGCCGCCGCCGACGCCGTCCAAAGCGCCATCGACGCTTTGGGCGAAAGTGATGATATCACCGCCGCCGACGCGAAAGCCGTTTCCGCCGCGAGAAAGGCCTATGACCGCCTGACCGACGATCAGAAAGCCCTCGTGGATAACGAAGCCGCGCTGACCGCCGCCGAAGACGCCGTGGCCGAAGCGAAATTAGCCGACGCCGAAGCGAAAGCAGCGGAAGAAGCGGCGAAAGCCATCGCCGCCGAAGCCGCCGCTGAAGCGGAACAGGCCGCTAAGGAAGCCGCGGAACAGGCCGCCGCCGCCAAAGCCGCCGCCGACAAGGCCGCCGCGGATAAAGCCGCCGCCGACGCCGTCCAAAGCGCCATCGACGCCTTGGGCGAAAGTGATGATATCACCGCCGCCGACGGGAAAGCTGTCTCCGCCGCGAGAAAGGCCTATGTCCGTCTGACCGACGATCAGAAAGCCCTCGTGGACAACGAAGCCGCGCTGACCGCCGCGGAAGACGCCGTGGCACAGGCGAAAGCCGACGCCAAGAAGGCTGAGGAAGAAGCCAAAGCCGCCGCCGAAAAGGCCGCGAAAGACGCCGCTGACAAAGAAGCCGCCGCGGCCGCTGAAAAAGCCATCGACGCCATCGGCGAAGTCACCAAGGACAGCGCCGCCGCCGTTGAGGCCGCCCGCGCCGCCTTCGACGCCCTGACCGACGATCAGAAAGCGCTGGTCGGCAATGAAGAAACCCTGAAAGCCGCCGAAGAAAAACTGGCGGCGCTGAGCAACCACCGCTTTGTGGATGTTCCCGCCGACGCCTATTTCAGCGAAGCCGTTGACTGGGCCGTGGCGAACAACATCACCACCGGCACCGACGATACCCATTTCAGCCCCAACGACGGCTGCACCAGAGCTCAGGTCGTGACCTTCCTCTGGAGAGCCGCCGGGAGCCCCGCGGCCGCCGCTGAAAATCCCTTCTCCGACGTCGCCGCCGGCAGCTACTACGAAAAAGCCGTGCTGTGGGCCGTTGAAAACGGCATCACCACCGGCACCGGTGAAGGTACGTTCAGCCCCAACGATGTCTGCACCCGCAGTCAGGTCGTGACCTTCCTCTGGAGAGCGAAGGGCAGCCCCGCCGCGGCGGGTGAAAATCCCTTCTCCGACGTGGAAGCCGGCAGCTTCTATGAACAGGCCGTTCTCTGGGCCGTGGCGAACAGCGTCACCACCGGCACAGGCGATACGACCTTTGGGCCGAAAGAAACCTGCACCCGCGGTCAGGTCGTGACCTTCCTGTTCCGCGCCAGGTAAGCGAAACGCTCCCGCGCCGAACACGGAAAACGAAAACGAGCCGGGGAGAGTGCTCCTCTCCCCGGCACGCGTTTCGGAATTGCCCCGGAAGCCCCGATAAAAAGGCTTCCGGCGAAAGCCCTCCGCAGAACGGAAGGCCTTCGCCGGAATGGAAAAGGAAAGAGGACTGTCCCGATGGCCAAAGCGAAGCGAAGGCCGGCCGGGCCTGTCCCCGGCGGCGTATAGCGCTGAAAGCCGGTGGGTGCGTCCCCAATGGCGTGCCATCGGAACCGTCCCTGTTGGTCATCGGTCATTCAACGCCATAGGTTCCTTCAAGCAGTTTTTTGATATTTGTTTCCGACCATATTAAGTTAGGAAAAATCTCAATGATTTTTCCGTTCTCCGCGTGAACGATAACAGACGCTTCTCCCGATTTTTTTTCTCCTGTGTTATCGAAAATGAGCAGGTGATCACAGATGGGAATTAAAGATGGCAGCAAATGGATACACCGAAAATAGCGGTTTTGGACTTTCTCTTTCGGTACATCATGCCCGCCTTGCCGCACGCGTTTTTTTACGCGGGCAATGTTGATTTCAGGATTGTTTGTGAGAATGTAAAAACAGGTAATCTCATATCCCTGCTTCTTTGCTCTGCGCATTAGGTCAAGATTTCTGTTGGTGGATAAAACGGTTTCAAACGTGAAATCCTCATTGCGCGCCAGATAGTATTCGCGGGTTTCTTCGGCGATTCGCGCCGCGTCCATTGGAGAACAGCCCAAATTTGATCCAATCATATCCGCGTTGATATAAACCCCCGGGGCAATATGGATGGTTTTAGATGTAACCGTACTTTTTCCGGAACCGTTTGGCCCCGCGAACACCCAAAGGCGCGGCATGGGCAGTTACTCCTTTCGATAGATGGTTACAGGCTCTTTTGTGTTCGGATCAATAAAGGTAAAATGATCTGAGGGCATTACGCTGCTTTGGGTATTCGCCTCCGCCACAGCTACCTGCATAAGACGTTCAAGTTCTTTCCTGTCAAACTGTTCTTTGTTTGCTTCCGTCGCTGAAACGGAAGAGTCAGGCATAACCACACTAAAAGGGAACCCCTTTTCCGCCGCAAATCTTTTTAGAAAAATATTGACCGCGGTGCTTAATGACATACCAATGGCGTTCGCGACGCTTTCGGCTTCCGCTTTTAAGTTATCATCGACACGGGCAGAGATTGTAGCCACGGCACATTCCTCCTTCATTTATTATTATTATATTATATCATATTGTCCGACAATGGTCAATGACTGTGGTATAATTTCATAACAAATGAGCACAAATGCATGATACGTGAAAAAGCTGCGGGTGCGTCCCCAATGGTGTGCCATCGGAACCGTCCCCGTTGGTCTGGTTCCTGCCGAGACGATTATAGATGTCGTTTTATGACTTCGTTGTCGTTCAGGGCACTTTCTAAAATTCTGCTTAAAACACCGGTATATCCTTTGCCCAGTGATTTTGCTTTTTGAAGCGCCTGCGGTGAAAGACGCAGGGTGACTGTTTGTTTTCGACGTGTTTCCCGTCGTTCTTCCGAAACCCGACGAAATTGAGCCAATTCTTCTGCCGTCAGTTCGGGGCAGTCCTCATCAAATGAAACGGGCTTCGCGGCCGCTTCTTCCAACATTTTGATTTGTTCTTCTGTCGGCGTTTTTTTTGAGTGAATTTCATATTTGACCATGATAATATGCCTCCCGTTCTCTTTTTGTTGCGATTCTGGCGGAGATAATGCGTATCGTATCCGCCCTTTCGGTATAAACGACCATAATAACGGTGATCGTTCCGTGTATCATCCCAATGGTAATGTAGCGGTCTTCTTCAAAGTTGCTGTGTGCCTCGTCAAATGTTTCTATACGAAAATCATCACAAAAGACAAGTGCCGCAGTTCTAAAATCGATTCCATATTTGATAAAATTGGTTTTTTCTTTGTTTTCATCCCATTCAAATTTCATTTGTTTTTCCCGTGAAAGATTTCTTTTTTCTTTTATTATACCAAAAAAATACGATTTGCAATACTTTATGTATTACATTATATCACGAAAGGGGTCGACACACAATGTATCTTCCAAATAAGCCGCCGCGTGCTTGGAAAGGAGCTATGGGAATGATTTATTTATATATTAAAAAAAGAGGTGTAAAAAATGAATGAAAGAAAAAAATGGCACGGCTTGATGATCCTTCTTGTGATGATCGCGGTGTTATGCTGCTGCTCTTTCGGAGTATCGGCGGCCAGCGTCACGATTTCCGTGGATAAGGCCACCCTCGGCCAGGGCTGGCTGCTCCCGCCGACAAAGGTGGAAATCAAAAGCGGCGATACCGTTGCCGACGTCACCATCAAAGCCATGGGAAAGAACAACGTGATTTACGACAGCGGCAATACCTACCTGAGCTTTATGCGCGATGAAAGCGACTCCCGGGCGGTGTTCCCGCAGTACATCATCGACGCCGTGAATCTCGCCTCCAACTATCGGGAAGGCGCGGAGACCATGAACGCCGACGGACGAAACAGGGAAGGCTGGCTCGGTGAGTTTGATTACTACAATATGTCTGGCTGGATGCTGACGGTGAATAATTTCTTCATCGACAACTCCACCGGGGCCTGGAAGGTCAGCGATGGCGACGTCATCCGCTGGCAGTTCACGGTCTTTGGCTACGGCCGCGATATCGGTGAAAACAAAGTCGACCGGCCCCTCGTCCCGCTCATCGACAAGGACGCGCTGTGCCGAAAAGTCGCCGAGATCAATCAGGATAAGGAAAGCTACGTGAACGGCGATATCGCGAAACAGCGCTATTATGATAACGCTAATAGGATCCTGACCACCACCACCGCCACAAAAGAGCAGGTCGATATGGTATTGGCCAATCTCAACGGCACTTCCGCCGCGGAACCGACTCTGCCGGATCCCAACTATGTGGCCGGCGACGCGGCCGCCGTCGCCGAAGTGGAAACGAAAATCAGCGCCATCGGTACGGTGACGCTGGCAAGCAAAGAGGACATCAGCGCCGCCCGCAAAGCCTATGACAGTCTGCTGAGAAGGCTGCGGGGCAGCGTTTCCAATTACGCCGTTCTGACTGCCGCCGAAGCGAAATACGATCAGCTGGTGCGGCAGGCCGCCGACGATCAGCTGGCGGCGGAAAACGTGACGGACAAAATCGCGGCCATCGGTCCGGTGACCCTGGACCGAAAAGAGGCCATCGAAACGGCGCGGAGCGCCTATGATAAACTGACCGCCGCCCAGAAAAATCTGGTTACGAATTACGCCACGCTGACCGCCGCCGAAACGCGTCTGGCCAAGCTGGAAAAGGAAGCCGCCGAAAATCAGGCCGCCGCTGACGCCGTGACGGCGCTCATTCAAAAGATCGGCACGGTAACGGCGGACAGCGGCGACGCCATCACCGCGGCGCGAAGCGCCTATGATAAGCTCTCCACCGAGCGAAAAGCATTGGTGACGAACGTTGAAACGCTGACAAAGGCGGAAGCCGCTTACGCCGCCATTGAGGAAAAAATAGCGAACGCCGAAGCGAAAATCGACGCCATCGGCGCCGTGACGCTGAACAGCAAAAACGCCATCGCCAAAGCCCGGGCGGCCTGCGACGCCCTCAGCGCCACCGAACGTAAATACGTCGCGAATTACGGCGTTTTGACCGCCGCCGAAGCGGCTTACGCCGCGCTGGAAGAGGAAGCCGCCGAAAATCAGGCCGCCGCCGACAGCGTGATGGCGAAAATCGGCGCCATCGGTACGGTGACGGCGGAGAGCGGCGAAAAGATCAGCGCCGCCAGAAAAGCTTATGACGCTTTGACCGCGGAACAGAAGAAATTAGTGACCAATATTGATACGCTGAGAAAAGCCGAAACAAGATATGCCGAACTCTCCGGCAACAGCGAGGAACTGATTGCCGCCACGGAAAAAGCCATTGAGGATATCGGCACCGTCTCCCTGGACAGCGGCGCGGCCATCGCCGCGGCGCGGGAAAGCTACGACGCTCTGACGGCCAATCAAAAGAAAAACGTTTCGAATTACGCGAAACTCCTCTCCGCGGAGATGAAATACGCGAACCTGACGGAAAAAGCCAAACAGGATCAGGCCGCCGCCGATGAGGTAAAAGCTCTCATCGACGCCATCGGTGAGGTGACGCTGAACAGCAAAACAGCCATTGACACGGCGAGGAACGGTTATAATGGTCTGACCGCCGCCCAAAAGAAGCTGGTGACGAATGATCAAACGCTGACGGAAGCGGAAGCGAAATATAACGAGCTGAAAGCTGCCGACGACAAGGCCAAGGCCGATGCCGCCGCGGCGAAAAAGGTGATTGACAAAATCAACGCCATCGGTACCGTAACGCTGAACAGCAAAAACGCCATCGACGCGGCGAGAACCGCCTACACCGGTCTCACCGTCGATCAGAAGAAGCTCATTTCCAATTATAACACGCTGACGATGGCGGAAACGAGATATAACGAGCTGAAAGCCGCCGATGATAAGGCCAAGGCGGACGCTGCCGCGGCAAAAGCGGTGACGGATCAGATCAGCGCCATCGGTACGGTGACGCTGAGCAGCAAAAACGCCATTGATACGGCGAGAAATGGCTATGACGGGCTGACCGCCGATCAGAAAAAGCTGGTGACGAATTACAGTACGCTGACGGCGGCGGAAACGCGGTACGCGGCGCTTCTCAGTCAGGTCAGTGAGGATCAGCGGGCCGCCATCGCCGTGGATGACCGGATCAACGCTATCGGTATCGTGACGCTGGACAGCAAAACCGCCATCGCGGCGGCGAGAAGCGCATACAATGGCTTAACTGCCGATCAGAAAAAATTAGTTGTCCATTACGCAAAGCTGACGGCGGCGGAATCAGAATACGCCGAACTCGTGAAAGAGCGGGAAGATGCCGAGAAAGCCGCTGCCGAAAAAGCCAAGGCCGACGCCGCCGCGGCGAAAACAGCGGCGGATCAAATCAGCGCCATCGGAACGGTAACGCTGGACAGCAAAACGGACATTGACGCGGCGCGTTCCGCTTACGACAAGCTGACCGCCGATCAGAAAAAGCTGGTGTCAAATTACAGTACGCTGACGGCGGCGGAAGCGAGATATGACGCGCTTGTGAAAGAAAAAGCAGCCGCCGATGAAAACGCCGCCGCCAAAGTGAAAACCGCCATCGACGCCATCGGCACCGTGACGAAGGACAGTAAAACCGCCATCGCCGCGGCGCGTTCCGCTTATGACAAGCTGACCGACGCTCAGAAAAAACTGGTGGATAATATCGATACGCTCCTAAAAGCCGAGGCGAGCTATGCCGAGCTTGCCGGGGAAAATGAAAAAATGAGCGCCGTCGCCGAAGCGGCCATCGAATCAATCGGTACGGTGACGTTGGACAGCGGCGACGCGATTGAAACGGCGAGAGCGATGTATAACGCCCTGACCGCGAATCAGAAAACGCGGGTGACCAATTATGCCAAGCTGATTGCCGCGGAAACGAAATACGCGGAACTCCTCCGCAAAGCCGCCGTCGATCAGGCCGCCGCCGCCGCGGTGACGGCACGAATTAACGAAATCGGCGAAGTGACTTTGGAAAAGGAAGAAACCATCGCCGCCGCCCGTGTCGCCTTTGACGGTCTGACCGACGACCAAAAAGCTCTCGTCGATAACGAAGCCGCGCTGAAAGAAGCCGAAGCGAAACTGGCGGAACTGAAGAACCAACCCGCCGAAAATCCCTTTGTCGACGTGAAGGAAGGCGCCTTCTGCTATGACGCCGTGGCCTGGGCCGTAGCCAACGGCATCACCAACGGCACCGACGCCACCCACTTCAGCCCCGCCGGAGAATGCACCCGCGGTCAGGTGGTGACGTTCCTCTGGCGTGCCGCCGGCAGCCCGGAACCGACGAGCGTCGGCAACCCCTTCGCCGACGTGAAGGAAGGAAAGTTCTATTACAAAGCGGTGCTTTGGGCCGTTGAAAACGGTATGACCAACGGTACCGACGCCACGCATTTCAGCCCCGACGAGACCTGCACCCGCGGTCAGGTGGTGACGTTCCAGTGGCGCGCCGCCGGGAACCCCGCGCCGCAGGGGAGCAGTCAGCCCTTTGTTGACGTGAAAGCCGGCGCGTACTACGAAAAAGCGGTGCTCTGGGCCGTGGCCAACGGCGTCACCAACGGCACCGACGCCGCGCATTTCAGCCCCGACGACACCTGCACCCGCGGTCAGGTCGTGACCTTCCTCTTCCGCGATCCGGCGAAATAAAGTCGCTGTGACGCCGCGCGGCGGAAGATGTTGAACTAAAAAAACAGGCGCTTTCCTTTGGCCGCATGACCGGGGAAAGCGCCTGCTGTTTATTGGAGTTTTAAATCGCCGTCTTTGACCCAGCCGAGCCTGCGGAGGACAAGATGGATGAGGGGACAGATCACCGCCGGGAGGATGAAGGAAATCAGCAGCAGTCCGGCCCAGTCCCAGGCGGTGACTGCCGCTTTCAGCCCCGCGGAAACGTCGTTGACCCAGCCGGTGTAGACGCCGATCTGACCGACGAGACCGCAGGTGCCCATCCCCGAGGAGACCGGCGGGCCGTTCATTTTCAGTTTGAAAAGGCAGGTGGCGATGGGCCCGGTGATGGCCGATGTCAGAAGCGGCGCGATCCAGACGCGGGGATTCCGCACGATGTTGCCCATCTGCAGCATGGAAGTGCCGATGCCCTGAGAGATCAGGCCGCCCCAGCGGTTTTCCCTGAAAGAAATCACGGCGAAGCCGATCATCTGAGCGCAGCACCCGGCCAGCGCCGCGCCGCCGGCGAGGCCGGTGAGACCGAAGGCGGCACAGATCGCCGCCGAGGAGATCGGCAGCGTCAGCGCCGCGCCGACGAGCACGGAAACGACAATGCCCATCCAGAACGGCTGTAAATCGGTGGCCCACATAATCAGATTGCCCACTTTCATGGCGGCGGCGCCGAGCCCCGGCGCCCACCAGGCCGCCAGCGCCACGCCGACGCCGATGGTGACCAGGGGCGTGACGAGGATATCGATTTTCGTCTCCTTGGAAATCGCCTTGCCGGCCTCGGCGGCGAAGATGGAAACGAACAGCACCGCCAGGGGCCCGCCGGCTCCCCCCAGCGCGTTGGCGGCGAAACCGACGGTAATCAGGGAGAACAGCGCCAGCGGCGGACATTTCAGCGCGTGACCGATGGCCACGGCCATGGCCGGGCCGCTCATGGCGATGGCCATGGCGCCGATGGTATAATCCGTTTCGTTGATCGTTACGACCGCTGCGGTCAGGATGCCGATGTGGAATTGGCTGCCCAGGGTGTTCAGGATCGTGCCGATCAGCAGGGAGCAAAACAACCCCTGGGCCATGGCGCCCAGAGCGTCGATGCCGTATCGCTTGAGGGATATCTCAATGTCCTTTCGCTTTAAAAACGCTTTGATCTTATTCATGGACCGCTCCTTTTTCGTTCTTTGAATAATTTCTCCAATCATATCACATTCCGCCGCTGTCATCAAGATTTTGTCAAAAGGAAAAACGAATTAAAAAAGTGCTGAATCATTCGGCGCTTCCTTAAGAAAAACACTTGACTTAACGTAGACTTTAACGCTTATAATAAGGACAGCAAATTTTTTAAAGGAGGAATTGAGCATGAGCAAAGTATTAGTCGCGTATTTCAGCGCCGGCGGCGTGACGGCAAAACTGGCGGCGAGATTGGCAGACGCCGTAAAAGGAGAGCTTTTTGAGATCAAACCGGAAACGCCCTATACCGTCGCCGATTTGGATTGGCAGGACAAAAACAGCCGCAGCACCCGGGAAATGAACGACCGCTCCTCCCGCCCGGCCATCGCTTCTTCCGTGGCGGATATGGCCGCTTATGACGTTGTTTTCGTCGGTTTTCCCGTTTGGTGGTACAGGGAGCCGAGCATCATCGATACCTTTATGGAAGCTTATGATTTCAGCGGTAAGACCGTCGTTCCCTTCGCCACGTCGGGGATGAGCGGTATCGGTGAGTCCGGTCAGAACATGCAGCTGCTGGCGCCTTCGGCGAAAGTCTTCGCCGGGAAGCGCTTTGACGCCGCCGCTTCCGAGGATGATCTTGCCGCCTGGGCAAGGGAATGGCTGTGAGGAGATGAGACGATGACTTTTATGGATTTGGCGAAAGCGCGTTATTCCGTGCGGAAATTCTCGGATCGCCCAGTTGAGGACGAACTGCTGCGGCAGGTGCTGGAAGCGGGCAATATCGCGCCCACCGGCAAGAACAATCAGCCTCAGCGTGTTTACGTGGCGCGGAGCGAAGAAGCCCTCGCGGCGCTCCGGGAGCTGACCCCCTGCACCTTTGGGGCTCCCACGGTGCTGGTTTTCGCTTATGATACCGAAGCGGAATGGAAAAACCCGCTGGAAGAGGGGATCCATTCCGGGCCGCAGGACGTGAGCATCGTGGCGACCCATGTGATGCTGGCCGCCGCCGAACTGGGGCTCGGCACCTGTTGGGTCAATTACTTTGCTAACAGCAAAGCGGAAAGCGCCCTTCATCTGCCGGAAAATGAAAAAATCCTTTTGCTGATGCCCATCGGCTATCCCGCCGCCGACGCCGCTCCCGCGGCGGCCCACAATATCTGCGGGGATTTGGAAAAAACGGTGCGGTATATTTAAAGATATCAGGAGAGATAAAATGAGAAAAGATTTGGGTGTTATGGCCGGGATCTGCCCGATGCCTGTTTTGATGATCGCCACTTACGACGAAAACGGGGTTATTGACGTGATGAACGCCGCCTGGGGCATGATGAACGGCACGGATAAAGTGACCCTTTGTCTCAGCGAAGGGCATAAAACGACAAAGAACATCCGCGCCACCCGCGCTTTTACCGTCGGCCTCGCCGACCGGGCGCATATGCGCGAAGCGGACTTTTTCGGGATGGCCTCGGGAAACAAGGTCAGGGATAAATTTGAGCGCTCCGGCCTTCACGCCGAAAAAAGCGGTTTTGTCAACGCTCCCGTCATCACGGATTTTCCCGTCGTAATGGAATGCGTTTTGGCGGAGATGGTGGAAACGGAGCATTTTCACGGTGTCGTCGGCCGCGTTGTCAATGTCAGCGCCGATGAGAAAGTCCTCGACGAAAACGGCAAAGTCGACGCCGGGAAACTGAACGCCCTCATTTTCGATACGTTCCGCGCCGGTTACTACACCATCGGCGAAAAGGCCGGTCAGGCCTGGGACGCCGGGAAGGAACTGATGAAGTAAGAGGAAAGGAGGCCAAACGTGCCTTACATCGCCGTAAAATGCTATCCGAGAGACGACGAGACAAAACGGCGTCTCGCCGAACGGCTCAGCGAAGTTATCATCGAGGAGCTGGGCTGTCCCGCCGCGGCGGTCACCGTTTCCGTTGAGGACGTGACGCCGGAAGCTTGGGAAGAAACCGTTGAAAAGAGGGAAATTGAACCCGGTCTCGATCATGTGCTGATCCGCTCCGGGGAAAAGCGATATTGAACGTGGGAAAGAAAACGGAACGTGTCCTTTGGCGATAGGTTCCGTTTTCTTATTTCCTTTAACGTTGGGATATGGTATAATTTTCAGTAAAGAACGTGAAAATGAGGTGAGAAAATGGATCTGTTTGAACTGATTTTGAATCGCCGCAGCGTGCGGAAGTATACCGGCGAGAGCGTCAGTGAAGCGGCGCTGAACCGGATTTTGGCGGCGGGGCTGCTCGCTCCGACGGGGAAGAACAAAAAGCCCTGTGAGTTTTATCTCGTCCGTGATAAGGAACTGCTGAAGGAACTGTCGGCGGCGAAAAAAGCCGGCGGGGCGATGCTGGCCGACTGTGACGCCGCCATTGCCGTTCTCGCCGATCCGGAAGTTTCCGATACCTGGATCGAGGACAGCTCCATCGCGTTGAGTTATATGCAGCTGATGGCGGCGGAAAGCGGCGTCGGCAGCTGCTGGTGTCAGATGCGGCTGCGCTCCTCCGCCGAGGGGAAGGACGCCGAGGCCAATGTCCGCGCCGTTGTCGACGCGCCGCCGCGGTACCGCGTCGTCGGCGTGTTGGCGCTGGGCATCCCCGCGGAACAGCCGAAACCGCGGACGGAACGGGACGCCGATTTCAGCAAGGTCTTTGAGCTGTAAGCGGGCGGAACGGAATCAGAACAAATGACGGATATCACTCATTATTATACGGAACGGGGCGAGGGCGAACCCTTGATCCTTCTCCACGGCAACGGTGAGGACAGCTCCTATTTTTCGGCGCAGATAACGGCGTTTTCCGCCTGCCGCCGCGTCATCGCTTTGGATACACGGGGGCACGGAAAAACGCCCCGTGGCGAAAAGCCCTTTACGATCCGGCAGTTCGCCGACGATCTCGCTGATTTTATGGCGGTTCGGGGAATCGCCGCCGCGGATCTCCTCGGCTTTTCCGACGGCGCCAATATCGCGATGGTCTTTGCCCTGAAGTATCCGGAAAAAACGAAAAAACTGATTTTGAACGGCGGCAATCTCGACCCGAAGGGCGTTAAGAAGCGGGCGCAGATTCCCATTGAGTGGGGCTTCCGCTTTGCCGGGCTGTTTGCCTCAAAAAAGGAGACCGCCGCGGCCAAACGGGAGCTCTTGGGACTGATGGTTAACGACCCCTTTATCGAGGCGGCGGAGCTCGCCGCCATCAAAAAGAAAACACTGGTCATTGCCGGTACCCGGGATCTGATCAAAGCGGAGCATACCCGTTTGATCGCCGGGAGCATCCCCGGCGCGGAGCTGGCTTTTATAAAGGGCGGCCACTTTATTGCCGCGAAGAACCCCGACGCCTTTAACGCGCGGGTGCTGAATTTTTTAAATCAATGAGAGGAACAGACCATGGCATCGACAAAAGCGTATCTCGATTTTATACTTGAACAGCTTTCCGAAACGGAAGACATTTCTTTTCGCCCCATGATGGGAGAATATATCCTGTACTGCCGCGGCCGTGTCGTCGGCGGCATTTACGACGACCGCTTTCTCGTCAAGGTCACGAAAGGCGCTTCCGCGCTGCTCCCCGACGCCGTGAGGGAACTGCCCTATGAAGGGGCAAAGGAAATGCTCCTCGTCGATGAGGTCGAGGATAAAGCGTTTTTGAAAACGCTGCTGGAAACAATGGCGGCGGAACTGCCGCCGCCGAAAAAGAAGAAATAACCCCGTGTTTTACTGGTGCTCCGATTTTTTGAGCCGGAGCGGAACGCCGGTATGCCACCGGCAGAGAGAAGGCCTGCGGAATGGAAAACTCCTTTGAGAGAACTGAAATGCTGTTGGGAAAAGCGGCCATGGAAAAGCTGGCGTCGTCCCGCGTCGCCGTCTTTGGCGTCGGCGGCGTCGGCGGTTATGTCGTGGAAGGACTGGCCCGCTGCGGCGTCGGCGCTCTCGATCTCATTGACAGCGATACCGTCGACGTGACGAATATCAACCGTCAGATCATCGCGACGGAAAAGACTCTCGGTATGGCGAAAGTCGATGTGGCGGCGGAGCGTGTCGCCTCCGTTTCGCCGTCCTGCGAGGTAACGGCGCACCGCCTGTTCTATCTGCCGGAAACGGAAGACCGCTTTGATTTTCGGCGCTATGATTACGTTGTCGACGCCATCGACACCGTCGCGGGGAAGATCTCCCTGATCGAGAAAGCCAAGAGGGAAGGGGTCCCGGTCATCTCCTCGATGGGCGCGGGCAATAAACTGGATCCCACCGCGTTCCGGGTAGCGGATATCTACGCAACGTCGGTCTGCCCTTTAGCCCGGGTCATCCGCGCGGCCTGCCGCAAGCGGGGGATCGACGCGTTAAAAGTCGTCTACTCCGAGGAAAAGCCTCTCGTTCCCCGATATGTTGAGGAAAGCGGCGAAAAAAAGGCGGGCCGGGCCGTTCCCGGTTCCGTGTCCTTTGTGCCCTCGGTTGTGGGCCTCATTATCGCCGGAGAGGTCGTAAAGGACCTGATCGCTTTTGACCCGGAAAACGCGAATTGAGAAAACGGTAAGGAAATTTTGCGATATGGAACAGGTGTGTAAAAGAAGAGAAAAAGGCGAAAGACCCGTGATCGGCGTCACGCCTTTGCTGGACCAGGAACGGGAGAGCCTTTGGATGCTCCCCGGCTATTTTCAGGGCGTCCTCGACGCCGGCGGTATCCCGATGATGCTCCCGCTCTGCGATGACAGGGCGCTTCTTCAGGATGTGGCCGACCTTTGTGACGGCTTTCTTTTTACCGGCGGTTATGACGTTTCTCCCACGGTCTACGGAGAGGCGACGGCCTATGATACGGTGATTGCCAGCCCCGAGCGGGACGATATGGAAGCGGCGCTGCTTTGGGAAATCCTGCGGCGTGACAGACCGCTTTTCGGCATCTGTCGGGGACTTCAGATCATCAACGCCGCTCTCGGCGGCACGCTCTATCAGGATCTTACCGCCCAGCATCCCTCTGAAACGGAGCATTGTCAGCCCGCGCCCTATGACCGTCCGATCCACACCGTTTCCGTTACGGCGGGAACGCCGCTCTTTTCCCTCGTCGGCCGGGAAGAATTCGCGGTGAACAGCTATCATCATCAGGCCGTTCGTGACCTCGCGCCGGATCTGAAAACGATGGCCGTTTCCGAGGACGGTCTCATCGAGGCGGCCTATATGCCGGGAAAGAAATTTGTCTGGGCCGTTCAGTGGCATCCGGAATACAGCCTCCGCCGGGATGAAGAAAGCCCGGCGCTGTTCCGCAGGTTCATCGCGGCCTGCGCGGACTGAGTGGGAAGCCGCCAAAAGCGCGAAAGAAGTTCCTCCTTTCTGATTACATCAATCCTCCGCGGCACTTCCGAAAGGGAGTGCTGTTTTGTTTGCCTTGGAAACCGCGCCTTTTTCGACGCGAAACGTACAATATTTTTTTCTTTACATGCGGAGCGTCCTGTGTTACAATGAACGAAGTTAGAAGCATTTAACTAAATGAAGTTCTTTCTTTTTTGCGCTGTGATTAGATATAACTAACTTTGACCAAAAACGCGGAAAAGGAGGTTAGTCTATCTCAGGCTCAAACAGAACGGAGGAAACAATGAAAGATTATGAAAAACTATCCCGGGAGCATTTCAACGGTCAGGCCGCTGTCTACGATGAGCGGAACACTGTCTATTACTCGCGGGAGGGGAA
The DNA here is from genome assembly GCA_902796855.1 of uncultured Bacillota bacterium. GTDB lineage: Bacteria > Bacillota > Dehalobacteriia > UBA7702 > UBA7702 > UBA7702. The sequence goes on from CADBQN010000079.1 coordinate 20,204, forward strand.
AATCAGCTGCAACGATATCGCGTCTCTGCTGCGTTCCGTTTTCTTTGAAAAGCTGCTGGACGTGGGCTGCGGGACCGGTTATCTCATCGACTTGCTGGCCCGGGAGAAACAATGCGGTTTTTATGGGTTGGATCTGTCCGAAAAAATGATCGAAGCGGCGAAAAACAAAAAGATTCCCGGCGCTGTTTTTGTTGTCGGCACCGCGGATCACCTCCCTTACGGGAGCGAAAGTTTTGATGTCGTGACCTGTTCCCAAAGTTTCCATCATTATCCGTATCAGGAAAAAGCGATGCGGGAGGCGTTCCGCGTTCTAAAGCGGGGCGGGCTCTATGTCCTTTCCGACACCGGCATCGGCGGCGTCGGCGCGATGATCGACAATCATATTTTGTTCAAACTGACGAGAAGCGGCGATTGCCGTACCCAAAATCGCCGTTCCATCGCGAAGATGATGAAGAAGACCGGTTTTGAAGTCGTGGACTGCCGTCAGGTGCGGGGGTTCATCTATACCGTGGTCGGGAAAAAGCCCTGAGCGGGCCGCGGCCTTGTTCGGCCATAATGATTCAAAGAAAGGAGAACGGGTTCGATGTGGATTCAGACAGCGGAAGGGATCTTGATCCCTTTCCTCGGGACGAGCCTCGGCGCGGCCTGCGTGTTTTTTTTGAGGGAAGAAATCGGGGAAAAGACCCGGAAGGGACTTTTGGGCTTTGCTTCCGGTATCATGGTGGCGGCGTCCTTTTTCAGTCTGTTGCTGCCCGGTCTGGAACAGGCCGCCTCGGCGGAGCGATGGTTCTTTCTGCCGGTGGCGGCGGGGTTTTTGACCGGGATGATGTTCATCCTTGTCCTCGATCTGCTGATTCCCCATATGCATATGGACACGAGTGAGGAGGGCCCGAAAACGGGCCTGAAATCGACGACAAAGCTGGTCCTCGCCGTGACGCTCCACAACATCCCCGAAGGGATGGCGGTGGGGATCGTGTTTGCCGGCTGGATGTACGGCAACGACACCATTTCGATCATGGGGGCGCTGGCGCTTTCCGTCGGTATCGCCCTCCAGAATTTTCCCGAGGGCGCCATTGTATCGATGCCCCTTCGGGCCGAGGGAATGTCCCGGCCGAAGACGTTTCTCTGCGGCGTCCTCTCCGGTGTGGTGGAGCCCATCGGCGCGCTGCTCACCATCGCGGCTTCCGGCTTGTTTCTGCCGATCCTTCCCTTTTTGCTGAGTTTCGCGGCGGGAGCCATGATCTATGTTGTCATCGAAGAGATGATCCCGGAAATGGCCGGCTCCGTCCATTCCAATATCGGCACCGTCTGCTTCGCGCTGGGCTTTACCCTGATGATGGCTTTGGATACCCTCTGTTCCTGACGGAAATTTAACTTTTATAATATGGTTGAATCGACGAACGAGAAAGGAGTTGATACATTTGAACAAAGAAAAAAAGCGATCCGCGCTTTCAAAATTGCTGCGCTATGCCGGCGGCCATCGGTTTTTGACCTATGTTTCCTGGCTGCTCTCGGCAATCAGCGCCGTTTTGGCGCTGATGCCCTTTGTATTCCTATGGCGCATCATTATGGAGGTCATCGCTGTCAATCCCCGTTTTGACGAGGCGGAATCCATTGTGACCAACGGCTGGCTCGCGCTGGGCTTTACGCTGCTGTCCATGATCGTTTACCTTGCGGCCCTGATCTGTTCCCATCTGGCGGCTTTCCGCGTCGCCGGAAACATGAAAAAAGCGATGCTCCGCCACATCAAGACGCTGCCCATCGGTTTTGCCGACCGCATCGGCACCGGGAAAGTACGGCGCACCGTGATGGAAGCCACCGCGGCGACGGAAACTCTTTTGGCGCATAACCTTCCGGATACGGCCGGCGGCGTGGCAACGTCCGCCGCCATGATCGCGCTGCTCTTTGTTTTCGATTGGCGCTTTGGCGCCGTCTCGCTCCTTTCGATGCTCCTGGGGGTCTTCGCCATGTCACGCATGGCCGGTCCGCGTATGTCCGGGGATATTCGCGCCTATCAGAACGCTCTGGAAAATATGAGCAATGAAGCGGTTGAGTATATCCGTGGGATCCCGGTGGTGAAGACCTTTGGACAGACCGTTTTCTCCTTTCATCGCTTTAAAAAAGCCATCGATGATTACGGTACGTACTGTGTGCGCTACACCACGTCCTGCCGCGGAGCGATGGTGGCTTTTACTGTATTGATTCACAGTTCTTTCGCCTTTATTACCGGTTTGGCGCTGGTGCTTCTTAACGGAGAGGCGGCGGAGGAGATTCTGGCGTCCTTCCTGTTCTACGTCATTTTTACACCGATCATCGCCACGACGATGAATCGTTTGATGTTCCTCACGGAAGGCGTTATGCTTATCAACGACGCCGTTCGCCGCGTCGACTATATCATGGAGCTGAAGCCGCTGCCAAAACCCCTTGTCTCAAAAAAGCCGAAGGACGCCTCGGTGGAGCTGCGCGACGTCACGTTTCGATACGGCGACAGCGCTTCCGCCGCCGTTCGGCATGTGAGTCTTTCGGCGGCGAAAAATGAGCTTGTGGCGCTGGTGGGTCCTTCCGGCAGCGGCAAAACTACCCTCGCGGCGCTGGCTGCCCGCTTTTTTGACGCGGAGAGCGGTTCTGTTCGCGTCGGCGGTGTCGATGTGCGGGAAATCGATGAGGAAACGCTGATGAACACCGTCTCTTATGTGTTTCAGGACAGCCGTTTGCTCAAGGGAACCATCGCGGAAAACCTTCGGCTGGCAAAACCCGACGCCACCGACGCGGAGCTTTTCTCCGCCCTCAAAAAAGCGCAGTGTATGGATATCATCAAAAAATTGCCTCAGGGAATCGATACGGTCCTCGGCAGTGAGGGGACATACCTTTCCGGCGGGGAACAGCAGCGCGTCGCCGTTGCCAGGGCGCTGCTGAAAAAAGCGCCGGTGGTGCTTCTGGATGAGGCTACGGCTTTTGCCGACCCGGAAAACGAGGTTTTGATGCAGAGAGCGTTCACGGAATTGGTGAAGGACGCCACGGTCATTGTCATTGCTCACCGTCTCTCGACGATTCGGGGCGCCGATAGGATTTACGTCCTTGAGGAGGGGCGCATCGTTCAGGAGGGGCGTCATGAGGAACTGTGCCGGGAAACGGGACTTTACCGGCAGATGTGGGACGAATATCAGACCGCTGCGAATTGGAAAGTGGGTGAAACAGCGTGAAAAAGATTTTGATGAAACGTTTTGCCCTGTCCGAAAAAGGGGCGAAGGATATGATCGTCGCCATCGTCGCCGTTGTCGCGGCCAATTTAGCGCTGATGTTTCCCGTCGGTCTCCTCTATCTGCTGACAGGTGATCTCCTTGCCAATGCTGTTTCACGGGAGCATGCGTTGCTCTGTTGGGGCGGCGTTGCCCTTTGCCTGCTGTTGATTTTCCTTACTTCCTTTTGGCAGTATAACGCCACGTTTTACGCGACTTATACCGAAAGTTCCGTCCGCCGCGTTCAGCTTGCGGAAAAGCTCCGGAAACTGCCGCTTTCCTTTTTTGGCCGCCGTGATCTGGCGGACCTGACCGCCACCGTGATGTCAGACAGCGAAACGTTGGAGCACGCCGGTTCCCATCAGATTCCGCAGTATTACGGAAGCATCCTTTCGACGCTTTTCGTCGGTGTCGGGCTCTTCTTCTTTCAGTGGAAAATGGCGCTGGCGGCGGTCTGGCCCATCCCCGTCGCTTTGGTCATCGTGCTGACCTCAAAAGGAATACAAAATCATTTTTCCCGTCGTCAGACCGAGGCGAGAATCGCCTTGCAGGACGGCGTTCAGGAGTATATCGAAACAGCCCGTGATCTGAAAAGCAACAATGCCGAAAACGGTTATCTCGACCGTCTCGATGAAAAAATCGACCTGGTGGAAAACAGGGCGATCAAGAGTGAACTCGGCGTCGCGCTGTTCGTCGTGACGGCGCAGATCATTTTGAAATTCGGTATCGCCACCGTCGCGATTGCGGGCAGTCTCCTGCTGACCCGGGGAGAAATTACGCTGATGCAGTTTTTCTGTTTTCTGCTGGTGGCATCGCGCCTCTATGAGCCGATGAGCGCCACGCTGATCAATCTGGCGGCCATTAACGCTCTCGATGTCAATGTGGAACGGATGAACCGTGTCTCTGATTTTCCGGAACAGCGGGGCGCGTCCCTGTTTGAGCCAAAGGGATATGATATCACCTTTGAGAACGTCGCTTTTTCCTATGATGACGGCAAAACGGTGCTCCGTGATATCTCTTTTACGGCGAATCAGGGAGAAGTCACCGCCCTCGTGGGGCCTTCCGGCGGCGGCAAAACGACGGTATCCCGTCTGGCGGCGCGGTTTTGGGACGCCGACCGGGGCCGGGTCTGTATCGGCGGCGTCGATGTCGCTTCCGTTGACCCTGAGGCGCTGCTTTCCGCCTTTTCCATCGTTTTTCAGGAGGTGACACTGTTTAACAACACCGTCATGGAAAACATCCGCGTCGGCCGCAAAGGCGCGTCGGATGAAGAGGTTCTCGCCGCCGCGAAATCAGCCAACTGCGATGAGTTTGCCGCGCGTCTCCCCGAGGGATATCAAACCGTCATCGGTGAGAACGGCAGCAACCTTTCGGGCGGGGAGCGGCAGCGCATATCCATTGCCCGGGCTTTTTTGAAGGACGCTCCCGTTATTCTGCTGGACGAGGCCACGGCCTCTCTTGACGCCGAAAACGAGACGCTGATTCAAACGGCGCTTTCCCGGCTGATCCGGGATAAGACCGTCATCGTGATCGCGCACCGCATGCGTACCGTCGCCGGGGCCGACCGGATCGTTGTCCTTGCCGACGGGGTTGTGGCCGAAACGGGCACGCCCCGGGAACTGCTGACCAAAGGAGGGATCTTTGCCGGGATGTCCGACCTGCAGACAGAAGGGCTGAACTGGAGCATCCGATAGGAAACGCTGAATGCGATATTGAACGGACGGCCGCGGAAACAGCCGCGGCCGCCTTTTTGCTTGAAAAACCCCCTCGTTTCGGTTATACTTGAAGCATATCCCAACGTATGAACCCTGAAGAATAGGAAAGGGGAAACGCTATGATGAGTATTCCCGAAAAAAACGTCGCGGAAACGGCAGCGGAGCGCCCCCCAAAGAAAAGGCCGCCTCAAAAACGGAGCGGAAAGCCGGGATTTGCCGCCATTCTCCTGTTTCTGCTGCTGCTGATCGTGGCGCTGATCTGCTTTTACGTCATCAAGATCGCCAACGATCTCGCCGAGGATAACAGCGAGCTCCGCGCCGCTTATACGGAACTGCAGACGAAGGAAATGAAATATGAGGCCGACTGCGAACAGTTCCTTTCCTTTTTTGAAAATGAGAACGCCGGTTACGGCGACGCGTTCTTTTATGCCGAAGAACCCGTCGTCGTGCTGAATCTGACCGACGAAGGGAAATCTTTCCGCATCCACGCGGCCTATGACGATCAATATTCCGTCGTCGTCAATACGAAGGGCAGCAGCGCCTCGGTCGCTTTTCCCGAGGATCGGAGCATCTACGATCAGCAGAGCGATATCAACATCACGCCAAAAAGCGAGGGCATGACGGTCGTGACCTTTTCCAACACCCTGAACGACACGACGTTCAGCGTCCTCATCGTCATCCGCGGCGACGGGGAAGAGCTCAACGATCAAGGCGGGAGCGGTCTGGAAATATGAGTTTTTGAAGAAAAAAGAATGAGAGAGAAGAAAGCCGTCCTGCGCGATATAAAAAATCGCCCGACGGCTTTTTTTGACGCGGCGGATCCCTCGCTTTTCATTGACAATCACTTTCTTTTTGAGATATAATAAGATGTTGTAATTTAAGCATAATAAGCTCCCAAGGGAGAGCAAATAGGAGAAAAAAATGGAAAAAAAGTATGAAGCTCAGGCCATTGAGGTGAAATGGCAGAAAAAATGGGACGAAGAAAAAACTTTTAAAGTCACGGAAGACAGCGAAAAAGAAAAGTACTACCTTTTGGAAATGTTCCCCTATCCCTCGGGCAATCTCCATATGGGGCACGTGCGCAATTATTCCATCGGCGACGTCGTCGCCCGATTCAAAAAAATGCGCGGCTATAATGTCCTGCATCCCATGGGCTGGGATTCCTTCGGTCTGCCGGCGGAGAACGCCGCCATCAAGAACCAGGTGCATCCCGTGGAATGGACGCTTCGGAACATGGACAACATGCGCCGTCAGCTGAAATCCCTCGGCATCAGTTACGATTGGGATCGGGAAGTCGCCACCTGTCTGCCCGATTACTATAAATTCACACAGTGGCATTTCCTCCAGCTCTATAAAAACGGGCTGGCCTATAAGAAAAAAGCGGCGGTGAACTGGTGCCCCTCCTGCGCCACCGTTCTCGCCAATGAACAGGTCGTGGACGGCTGCTGCGAACGGTGCCACACCGAAGTGGAAAAGAAAGACCTCTCGCAGTGGTTCTTTAAGATCACCGATTACGCTCAGCGCCTTTTGGACGATCTGGAACTGCTTCCCGGCTGGCCGGCGAAGGTCAAGACGATGCAGGAAAACTGGATCGGCCGGAGCACCGGTGTGGAAATCGATTTTAAACTGGAAGATTCCGACAAGACGATCTCCGTCTTTACGACCCGTCCCGATACCGTTTACGGCGTCACCTTTATGGTGTTCGCGCCGGAGCATCCCATCGTTGAGGAACTCGTGAAGGGGACGGAATACGAGGCGGACGTCAACGCCTTTAAAAAGAAGATGCAGAGCCTGTCCACCGTGGACCGCACCTCCGGCGATCTGGAAAAAGAGGGGATGTTCATCGGCAAATACGTCATCAATCCCCTGAACGGCGACCGCGTACAGCTCTGGATCACCAACTATGTCATCATGGACTACGGCACCGGCGCCGTCATGGGCGTTCCCACCCACGACCAGCGAGACTTTGAGTTCGCGAAAAAATACGGCATCGATATGAAAGTCGTCATCGCTCCCGAGGATAACCCCGGTCTCAAGCCGGAAGATATGACCGAAGCATACGTGGAAGAAGGGAACCTCGTTTCCTCCGACCGCTTTAACGGCATCAATAACAGAAAAGCCATTGAGGCCATTGCCGATTATCTGGAAGAAACGGGGCTCGGCCGCCGCGTCGTGAACTATCGCCTCCGCGACTGGCTCATTTCCCGCCAGCGCTACTGGGGCGCGCCCATCCCCGTTGTCTATTGTGATCACTGCGGGACCGTTCCCGTCCCCGAAGATCAGCTTCCGGTGCTCCTGCCGACGGACGTGGAATTTACCGCCGGCGGCGATTCCCCGCTGAAAACGAGCAAGAGTTTCCTTGATACGACGTGCCCCGTCTGCGGCGGCCACGCCACAAGGGAAGTGGACACAATGGATACCTTCGTCTGCTCCTCCTGGTATTATCTGCGCTATACCGATCCGAAGAACGCGGAAAAAGCCTTTGACCGCGAAGTCAGCGACTACTGGATGAATGTCGATCAGTACATCGGCGGCGTGGAACACGCCATTCTCCATTTGATGTACGCCCGCTTCTTTATGAAGGTCTTTTATGATCTCGGCCTCACAAAGGAAAAGGAACCGTTCCGCAATCTGCTGACCCAGGGGATGGTGCTGATGGACGGCGCGAAGATGTCCAAGTCCCTGGGGAACGTCGTCAGCCCCGAAGCCATCATTGAAAAATACGGCGCCGACACGGCCCGTCTCTTCATCCTCTTCGCCGCGCCGCCCGAAAAGGATCTGGAATGGAACGACGCCGCCGTGGAAGGATGCTTCCGTTTCCTGAACCGTGTGTGGCGCCTCGTCCTGGCCAACGCCGAAATCGCCGACAGCGCCTATGATCTCTCCGCTTTGACCAAGGAAGATAAGGATATCCGCCGCAAGATCCACGGCACCATTAAAAAAGTGACGGAAGACATCAACGACCGCTTTAACTTCAACACGGCCATTTCCGCCATTATGGAACTGAACAACGCCCTCGTCGCCTACGCGGACAGCGCGGAGCGGAACGACGCCCTGCTGAAAGAAGGTCTCGAAGCCGAAATCACGCTGCTTTCGCCTTTCGCTCCCCACATCACCGAAGAGCTGTGGCAGCTGACGGGACACGCCGATTCCATCATCGAAAGCGCCTGGCCGGCCTTTGACGAAAGCGCCCTCGCCGTTGACGAAGTTGAAATCGTCCTCCAGATCAACGGCAAGCTCAAAGGCAAGACCATGGCGCCCGCCGGATTGGACAGATCCGGTCTGGAAGAGTTCATCAAAGGCGACGGCCTCTTTAAAACGCTGACCGACGGTCAGAACGTCGTGAAAATCGTCTGCGTTCCCAATAAGCTTGTCAATATCGTCGTGAAGCCGTGAGGTTTTTATGGAAATCAAGCCCATTTACCTCTTTTATGGAGAGGAACGATATCTGCTCCATAAGGACGTTTCCATCTTCCGTTCATACTTTTTGAAGGAAGGCGTTGCCGCCGAGGAATTCGACGGCTCAAAAACGTCTCTCGCCGCCATTGTCGCCGCCGCCGCCGAAGTGCCGCTCTTCGGCGGCAGGCGGCTGATCATCGTCGACCGGGCGCCTTGGTTCTCCGGAAAGAAAAAAGGCGGTGATGAGGTAAAGGAAAAGAAAGCGGATCCCGGCGTGGAGGAATTCCTCGCCTACGCCGCCCGGCCGAACACCGAAACGTGCCTCGTCTTTATCTGTGATTCCGCCGATAAGCGGATGAAAACGGTGAAAGCCGTGGCTGAGGTCGGCACCGTCCGGGAGTACGCCGCGAAAAAGAGTTATGAGCTGCCGGACTACATTCGCAAATACCTGGCGAAGCAGCGCAAAAAAATTGCCCCGAAAGCCACGGATCTGCTGCTGGAGTACGTCGGTGACGACATCGGCCTGCTCAGCGGTGAAATGGATAAGCTCGTCCTTTTTGCCGATGAGCGCGAGCGGATCGAGGCGAACGACGTGGAACGGGTCGTTTCCCGCTCGGCGGAGGCGTCGCTCTTCGCGCTTTCCGACGCCATCGGCGCCAGACGAAAGCGAAAGGTGAGGGAAACGCTGACGACGATCCTCGACCGGACAAAACCCGGCGATTACGCCATGGTCTTTGGCTATCTCGTGAATTATTTTCGCCTCCTTTTGCGGATCAAGGATCTTTCCGCCGCGCGGATGTCGGAAAAAGCCATCGTCAGGGAAACCGGCGTCCATGCCTTCCGTGTGAAAAAGGGCATGGAAGCGGCGCGGAATTACAGCGCCGAAGAGCTGTGCGGCGCCCTCGCGGCGATGCTGGACTGTGATTATAAAGTAAAATCCGGCCGCTGGGAGTATGGCGACGGACTTTTCGCCACCATTATGAAAATCGTAAATTAGCGCCCCGACCTTGATCGGGGCATTTTATTTGAATTTTTTTGCGGTTTTTTCAAAAAAAACTATTGACAATCCCGGCAAAGCGTGTTATTCTATCACTAACCTACATAGAAGGTAGTATTTATTTTACTGACCGCAGGCTGGTTTACCTCATTGGTTTAGGGGAGGCGACGGTTTGGATTTTACGGCCGCTTCCCGCGTTTGTTTTGAAAGGAACCGATCATGCGAAACGAAAAATGGTTTTATCGAATGTGTCCGAAAGCGGCAGTCTGCTTTGCCGCCGAAAAACGATGCAGATAAACGGATTTGAAAAAAAACAACGGCTCATGATCTGCCGTGTGATAAGAAAGGAAAAACAACACCATGTCCGATTATAAATTTGAAACGATTCAGCTTCATGCAGGTCAGGAACAGGCCGATCCCGCCACCGACGCCCGGGCTGTGCCGATTTACGCCACGACTTCCTATGTCTTTAAAGATTCCGCCCAGGCGGCGGGGCGCTTTGCCCTGACGGAAAACGGGAACATCTATACCCGTCTGATGAACCCCACCTCCGATGTGTTCGAGACCCGTATTGCCGCGCTGGAAGGGGGTAAGGCCGCTCTTGCCACGGCTTCCGGTTCCGCGGCCATCACCTATGCCGTTCAGAACATCGCTCTCGCCGGGGATCACATCGTTTCCTCAACGAATCTCTACGGCGGGACGTATAACCTCTTTGCCAACACGTTAAAGGATCAGGGGCTTTCCGTTACCTTTGTTGACCCCGCGGATCCCGAAAATTTCGCCGCGGCGATTCAGGACAACACAAAAGCCCTCTACGCCGAGACCCTTGGCAACCCCAATTCCGACGTGATCGACCTGGAAGCCATCTCGAAGATCGCCCACGATCACGGCATTCCCCTGATTGTGGACAGCACTTTCGCCACTCCCTATCTGATTCGTCCCATTGAGCACGGTGCTGATATCGTCGTTCACTCCGCCACAAAATTCATCGGCGGACACGGCACGGTCATGGGCGGCGTCGTCGTCGACGGCGGCCATTTCGATTGGGCCGCCAATGACAAATTCCCCGGTCTTTCCAAGCCGAATCCCTCCTATCACGGCGTCGTCTTTACCGAAGCCGCCGGGGATCTCGCTTTTATTATTAAACTCCGCACCACGCTGATGAGAGACCAGGGGGCGACGATCTCTCCCTTCAATTCCTTCCTTCTTCTGCAGGGGCTGGAGACGCTCTCGCTCCGTGTGGAACGCCACGTCGAAAACACACTGAAAGTCGTCGATTTTCTGAAGAATCATCCCCAGGTCGAAAAAGTCAATCATCCTTCTTTGGCCACAGGCAGGCAAAAGGAGCTCTACGATACCTACTTCCCCAACGGCGCCGCTTCGATCTTTACCTTTGAGATCAAGGGCGACGCTGAAACGGCGAAAAAGTTTACCGAAAGTCTGAGCATCTTCTCTCTCCTCGCCAATGTCGCCGATGTCAAGAGCCTTGTGATCCATCCCGCATCGACGACCCACTCTCAGCTTTCCGAAGAAGAGCTCCTTGCCTGCGGTATCAAGCCGACGACGGTGCGGCTTTCCATCGGCACGGAACATATTGACGACATCATTGCCGATCTTCAGGCCGGCTTTGACGCCGTGAAGTGAAATCCGAAAGGAGAAATGAAATGGCTAAAATCGCATCTTCCGCCGATCAGCTCATCGGCAGGACCCCTTTATTGGAATTGACGCATATCGAAGCAAACGACGCGCTCAAAGCGCGGATCATCGCCAAGCTGGAACTGTTCAACCCCGGCGGCTCCGTCAAAGACCGCATCGCCAAAGCGATGATCGATGAGGCGGAACGCACCGGCAAGCTGAGCCCCGATTCCGTTATCATTGAGCCTACCTCGGGCAACACCGGCATCGGCCTTGCCGCCGTCGCCGCCGCCAAAGGCTATCGCATCATCATCGTTATGCCGGAAACGATGTCCGTGGAACGGCGTCAGCTGATGAAAGCCTACGGAGCGGAACTCGTGCTCACCGACGGAACAAAGGGCATGAAGGGAGCCATCGCCAAAGCCGACGAACTGGCCGTGGAGATCCCCAACAGCTTCATTCCCGGTCAGTTCGTCAATCCCGCCAACCCGACCGCCCATCGTGAGACAACAGGTCCGGAAATCTATGAGGATACCGACGGCAAAGTCGATATCTTCGTCGCCGGTGTCGGCACCGGCGGCACCGTGACCGGTGTCGGGGAATACCTCAAAGAAAAGAATCCCAACGTGAAAATCGTCGCCGTGGAGCCCGCTTCCTCCCCCGTTCTTTCCAAGGGCCAGCCCGGCGCCCACAAGATTCAGGGCATCGGCGCCGGATTTGTTCCGGATGTTCTGAACACCGCCGTTTACGATGAGGTGATCGCCGTTTCCAACGAGGATGCTTTCGCCGCCGCGAAACGCATCGGCAAAGAAGAAGGGATCCTCGTCGGCATCTCCTCCGGCGCCGCCGCTTTCGCCGCGATTGAGCTGGCGAAACGACCGGAAAACGAAGGCAAAAACATCGTCGCGCTCCTTCCCGATACCGGCGAGCGCTATCTGTCGACGCCGCTTTTTGCCGATTGACCGCTGTGCCGCGGAAAACGCGGTTTCAGAAAAATCAGCGAGGGAACCGCGCCCCGATCAAAAGGAACGGGGCGGGTTCCTTCGCTTTGCGATCTTTACCCTATCAATCGAGTAGTTTTGGACAAGAACGCCCTATTTACTTTTTCGTGATGATGCTGTAAAATCAATATGGAGGTAAAGATAATGTTTATTTCTACAAAAGGCCGTTATTCTCTGCGGGTCATGATCGACCTGGCGGAGCACAGCAACGGCGATTATATCCCCATGAAAGAAGTGGCCGAACGCCAGGAGATTTCCCTGAAATACCTGGAACGGCTGATGCCTGTCCTGACAAAAAACGGTCTCATCAAAGGCGTTCACGGCAAGGGCGGCGGCTACCGTCTGACGAGGGATCCAGATCAGTACACGATTTGGGAAATTCTCGTCCTGGCCGAGGGCGACCTCGCGCCGGTCTCCTGTCTCGGCGGCAAGGCTTCCGCCTGCGAACGGGCCGCGGACTGCCGCACGCTGCCGATTTGGGAAAAATACTACGAACTGACGAAGGATTATTTTTCCGGGATCACCGTGGCGGATCTGATGCAGAACGAGGCCGGAAACGACTATGTGATTTAAAAAATCCTCATTCAAAGGTGAAGCTATGAAAGCAATGATCGCGATGAGCGGCGGCGTTGATTCCAGCGTTGCCGCTTATCTGATGAAAGAGGCCGGTTATGACTGCGCCGGCGTGACGATGCGCCTCTACCGCAACGAGGACCTCGGCCGCGGCGCCTATTCGACCTGCTGTTCCCAAAAGGATATTGACGACGCCGCCGATGTCGCGTTCCGGTTGGACATCGACTATCGCGTGGTGGATTACACCGCCGATTTTAAAGAGGCGGTCATTGAAAAATTCATTCGCACGTACGAACGGGGCGGCACGCCCAATCCCTGTATCGACTGCAACCGCCATCTGAAATTCGACAAGCTCTTTTCCTTCGCCGAGGAAGAGGGCTTTGACGTGATTGCCACCGGTCACTACGCCCGCGTCTTCTGTGATGAGGCGAGTGGGCGCTGGCTGCTGAAAAAAGCCCTCGACGAGCGGAAGGACCAAAGCTACGTTCTCTACATGCTTCCGCCGGAGCGTTTGAAAAAGATCCGCTTTCCTCTTGGGGAACTCGACAAGGACAGCGTTCGGAGCATCGCCTCGGAGCATGGCTTTGTCAACGCCGCCAAACGGGATTCCCAGGATATCTGCTTTGTTCCCGACGGCGATTACGTGAGATTTATGGAAGACTATACCGGGAAGACCTATCGTGAAGGGGATTTCATCGACATCCACGGCAATGTCGTCGGCCGCCACCGCGGCGCGGTGCGCTATACCGTCGGTCAGCGCCGCGGTCTCGGCATCGCCGCGGCGAGACCGCTTTATGTCGCCGCCATCGACGCCGAAAAGAACACCGTCACCGTTGGGTTCCGGGAAGCGCTGCTGAAACAGACGGTTTACGCCGAAGAGGTCAATTTGATTTCCGTTGACGATCTCTCCGAGCCGATCCGTGTGAAGGCGCGGCTCCGCTATAATCAAAAGGAACAGCCCGCCGTTGCCGTGATGGAAAACGGCCGCCTCGCCGTGACCTTTGACGAGCCTCAGAGCGGCGTCGCCAACGGGCAGTCATTGGTGCTCTACGACGGCGATATCGTCGTCGGCGGCGGCACCATCTGCGCGTCCCGGTAAATCGGGAGAGGGGACAGGAAATGATCTATCTCGATTACGCCGCCAATACGCCCGCGGATCCCGAGATTCTGCGCTTTTTCTGCGAAAAAGAAGCGTCGCTGATCGGCAACGGCAACGCGGCTCACCGGGCGGGGCGCGAAACGGCGGCGCTGCTGGAAGAGACCGCGGCAAACGCCGCCGAGCTCCTCGGCTGCGCTCCCGGGGAGATCCTCTTTACTTCCGGCGCGACCGAAGGAAACAACCTGGCGCTGAAAGGGATGACGGCCGACGTTTTGGGCGGGCAGATCATTCTTTCGCCGCTGGAGCACGCGTCCGTCCGGGAACCCGCCGAATATCTGAAAAAACGCGGTTTCACCGTCGCGTATCTTTCCCTTAACCGCGACGGCACCGTGGACCTCGATCACCTTGCCGAGCTTTTAAAGAGGGAAACGGCTCTCGTCGCCGTCGCCGCCGTCGACAGCGAACTCGGCGTCGTTCAGCCCGTCGCGGAGATCGCGGCCTTGGTGAAGGAACGCTCCGAAGCGCGTTTTCATGTCGACGCCACCCAAGCGGCGGGGAAAGTGCCCCTTGCCCCGGAACGTATCGATACGATGACTTTTTCCGCCCACAAGATCTACGGTCTGAACGGCAGCGGCATGCTCTACCGGAACCGCCGGGCGGCGCTTTCTCCGCTCTTCCACGGCGGCCACGGCGCCTTCCGCGCCGGTACGCCGACGGCGGCGCTGAACGCCGCCTTTGTGATGGCATTGAACAAAGCGCAGACCGAGCGGGAAAGCCGCTTTAAAGAGGTGAAAGAAAAAAACGCCGCGCTGCGCGCGGCGCTGAGCCGATATGATAAAGTCTCGCTGAACAGTCCCGACAGCGCCGTACCGCACATCCTGAACCTCGGCGTTGAGGGCGTGAGGGGAACGGTGATGCGGCAGGCTCTGGACGGGGAGGGCGTCTGCGTTTCGGTGCGTTCCGCCTGCGGTTCGGACGGAGAGCCCAGCGCCGCCGTGACGGCTCTCGGCGGCAGCCGCAGGGAAGCCCTTTCCTCCTGGCGGATCAGCCTCAGCCACCTGACCGGCGAGGAGGAGATCGCCTCCTTTGCGGCGGCATTTGACCGCTGTTACCGTCGTTTGACGGCCAAAGCGTAAAAAAAGAGACACGGTTATTTGACCGTGCCTTTTTCTTTTGAGATCAGCCTAATTTATTAAAAGCCTTCTGCATTTTCGATTTTTTTCTCGCAGCAGTATTCTTATGGATCAGTTTTTTACCGGCGGCTTTATCGAGCAGAGCGAGGAGCTCTTTTAACGCGGGCTGGGCCTGTTCTTTGTTTCCGGCTTCCACCGCTTCCTTAAATTTTCTGGTGGCGGTTTTCAGTCTGGATTTCTGGGCCATATTGCGCATTCTGCGAATTTCGGAAATTTTCACTCTCTTCGACGCGGATTTGATATTGGGCATGATTTCACCTCCTCGTTAGCGATAAAACTGTTATGTTCATAACACCAGATAAGTTTAACATATTTGACGGCAAAAGGCAAGAAAAAAATCGGAATATTTTTTTCTTTTATGATAAACCGGAATATCCCATTAAAAACCCGTCGATTTCCGCCGCGGCGCGGCGGCCTTCGTTGATGGCGTGGACGACGAGAGAAGGGCCGCGCCGGGCGTCTCCCGCGGCGAATAATTTCGGCACCGAAGCGGCGAAGGAACCTTCTTTCGTTTCCACGCGGCCCCTTTCGCTGAGCCCCGCGCCGAAAGCGGCGGCGGTTTTCTCTTCCGCCCCGAGGAAACCGGCGGCGATCAGCAGGATATCACAGGGGATCTCCTCTTCGCTGCCGCTGACCGGTACCGGCTGCCCGCTTTCGCCGCCGCGCTCAAGGGAGACGGTCACGGCGGCCCGGAGCGTGCCCTGTTCGTCTTTAATCAGCTCTTTCACGGTCGTTTGGTAACGCCGCGGATCGGAACCGAACACGGCGGCGGCCTCTTCCTGACCGTAGTCGGTTTTCAGCGTCTTTGGCCAATAGGGCCATCCGTTTTCCCGCGCTCTCTTTACCGGCGGCCGTTCCGTCATTTCCAGCTGGGTGACGGAACCGCAGCCCAAACGGATCAGCGTGGCGACGCAGTCGCCGCCGGTGTCGCCGCCGCCGACGACGACCGCGTTTTTCCCGGAAAGCTCCGGCAAAGCCTTTCCTTCTGCCGGATCCAGCAGGGATTTTGTGACGGCGGTGAGGAAATCCACGGCGAACCAGACACCTTTGGCGTCACGGTTTTTGACCTCGATATCTCTGGGGTGGGACGAACCGCAGCAGAGCAGGACGGCGTCGTAATCGCGAAGCAGTGTTCCGCCTTCGACGTCGGTTCCCGCCTCGCATCCCGGTCTGAAGATGACGCCTTCCTCTTCCATGAGTCTGATTCTGCGTTCAACGACGTTTTTCTCAAGTTTCATATTGGGGATCCCATACATCAGCAGACCGCCGGGACGATCGGCGCGCTCAAAGACGTCCACGCTGTGCCCTCGTTTATTGAGCCGGTCCGCGGCGGCGAGCCCCGCGGGGCCGCTGCCGATGACGGCGACGCGCCTGCCGCTGCGAACGGCGGGAACCCGCGGTTTCATCCAGCCGTTTTGCCAGGCCGTCTCAATGATGGCCAATTCGTTTTCGTGGCAGGAAACGGGAGAACCGTTGATCCCGCAGACGCAGGCGGCTTCGCACAGCGCCGGGCAGACCCTGCCGGTGAATTCGGGGAAGTTGTTCCTCTTTAAAAGCCGGGAAAGAGCGTGGCGCGTTTTCCCCTGAAAGAGCAGGTCGTTCCACTCGGGAATCAGACTGTTCAGCGGGCATCCCGTCGCGCCGGAGGGGAGCTCCATGCCGGCTTGACAGAAGGGAACGCCGCAGTCCATGCAGCGGGCGGCCTGATTGCCGCGCTCTTCCTCGCTGAGGAAGAGCCGGAACTCGGCAAAGTCTTTGATCCGTTCCAAAGGCGCTTTCGCGCCGTCATTTTTTCTCGCGTATTCCATAAATCCCGTCGGTTTTCCCAAGGTCTTTACCTCCTCTCGTTCTTCATCCGGTCAAAGGCTTCGGCTTCGGCCTGCTCTCGGGTGAGGCCCTTTTCCTCAAAGGCGGCGATGCGCCGGAGCATTTCGGCGTAATCTTTGGGGATGATTTTCTTGAACAGCGGCAGTTTGTTCTCAAAATCGTCGAGGATCCGCTGTCCCAGCTCTGAGCCGGTCTCACGAACGTGATCGTCAATGAGCTGCCTCAGTTCTCTGGCGTCGTAGGCGCCGCTGATCGGTTCCATGACGACCATGCTTTTATTGACGCGCAGGTAGAGATTGTGATCCTCGTCAAAAACGTAGGCGATCCCGCCGGACATCCCGGCGGCGAAGTTCCGTCCGGTGGGCCCCAGGATCACGACGCGCCCACCGGTCATGTACTCACAGCCGTGGTCGCCGACGCCCTCCGCGACGGCGACGGCGCCGGAATTGCGGACGCAGAAGCGTTCCCCGGCGACGCCGCGGATGTAGGCTTTTCCCGACGTCGCGCCGTACAGCGCCACATTGCCGATGATGATGTTCTTCTCCGCGGCGAAGCGGCTTTCCGCCGGCGGGAAAACGGCGAGTTTTCCGCCGGAGAGCCCTTTGCCGAAATAGTCGTTGGCGTCGCCGCAGAGACGCAGCGTAAGCCCTTTGGGGATGAACGCGCCAAAGGATTGTCCGCCGCCGCCGTTGCAGTTCACGACGAAGTCGTCTTCGTTCAAGGTATTGCCGTACTTCTTTGTGAGGGCGCTCCCGAAGAGAGCGCCGAAGGTCCGGTCGGTAGAGCTGACGGCGACGTCCAGCGGTTTCTTCTTTTTCAGCTTCTTCATCAGGACCGCCCGGTCTTTCGTCTTATCCAGCGCGAAATCAAATACGTTGCCGGGATCGAAGTGCTCATTGCCGGCGACGTTCAGAACGCGGCTGAGATCGAGGGCGGAAGCGCGTCGCGTCGCCGGTCTTTCCCTCGTTTTCAGCAGATCGGTGCGGCCAACCATCTCTTCGACGGTTCTGAGGCCGAGATCGGCCATGATTTCCCGCAGTTCCTCGGCGACGAAGCGCATAAAGTGAATGACGTACTCCGGTTTGCCGCGAAAGTACTTCCGCAGTTTCGGGTTCTGGGTCGCGATGCCGACGGGGCAGGTATCCCGGTTGCAGACGCGCATCATGACACAGCCCATCGTGATCAGCGGCGCCGTGGCGAATCCGAATTCCTCGGCGCCGAGGAGACAGGCAATGGCGACGTCCCTGCCGGACATCAGCTTGCCGTCGGTTTCCACGGCCACGCGGCCCCTGAGGCCGTTTTGAATCAGCGTCTGATGGGTCTCGGCGACGCCCAGCTCCCAGGGGAGACCGGTGTTGTGGATGGAGGTCCGCGGCGCGGCGCCGGTGCCGCCGTCAAACCCGGAAATCAGAATGACCTGGGCTCCGGCTTTCGCTACGCCGCAGGCGATGGTGCCGACACCGGCTTCGGCGGCGAGCTTTACCGAGATCCGCGCCGCGGGATTGGCGTTCTTCAGGTCGTAGATCAGCTGGGCCAAGTCCTCAATGGAGTAAATGTCGTGGTGCGGCGGCGGCGAGATCAGCGAGACCCCCGGTGTGGAATTGCGGGTTTTCGCCACCCAGGGATAGACCTTTTTCCCCGGCAGGTGACCGCCTTCTCCCGGTTTCGCTCCCTGGGCCATTTTGATCTGGATCTCCTTCGCGGAGAGGAGATATTCCCCGGTAACGCCGAAGCGGCCGGACGCCACCTGTTTGATGGCGGAACCTTTGGCGGTGTTGAAGCGTTCCGGCGCTTCGCCGCCTTCCCCGGAATTGGAACGCGCGCCTAAGGCGTTCATCGCCTCGGCGAGACATTCGTGGGCTTCCTCCGAAATGGAACCGTAGGACATCGCCCCGGTCTTGAAGCGCTTGACAATGGAATCGACACTCTCCACCTCGTCGATGGGGATGGGATCGGCCTTTTCGTAGGCGAAGGCGAGGCAGCTCCTCAGGGTATGGGGGCGGTTCTCGTCGTTGACGCGGGCGGTGTATTCCTTGAACCGCCGGTAGTCTCCGTTCATCGCCGCTTCCCTTAAAGTGAGGATGGTTTCGGGATCGTAGAGATGATCCTCACTGCCGCCGGAACGCAGACAATGCACGCCGGCGGCGTCCAGCGTCTCGTCGACGGGCAGATCCAGCGGATCGAACGCGCGGTGATGGCGGTATTCCACGTCCTCGGCGATTTCCTTTAAACCGATGCCGCCGACGCGGCTGACGGTATGGGTGAAGTACGTTTCCACGACGTCGTCGCTGAGACCGACAATTTCAAAAATCTGCGCCGACTGATAGGACTGCAGTGTGGAGATCCCCATCTTCGCGGCGGTGTGGACAATGCCGCCGAGGATCGCCGCGTCGTAATCGGCCATGGCGGTGTGAGGGTCTTTATCGATGAGCCCGTTGGCGACGAGTTCGCCGATGACTTCATGGGCGAAATAAGGGTTGACGGCTCTCGCGCCAAACCCCAGCAGCGTCGCGAAATGGTGGATGTCCCGCGGCTCGGCGCTTTCCAGGATCACCGAGACCGCCGTCCGCTTTCTGGTGCGGATGAGGTATTGCTCCAAAGCGGAAACGGCCAGCAGAGAGGGGATGGCGACGTGGTTCTCGTCAACGCCTCGGTCGGAAAGGATGAGAATATTGGCTCCTTCGCGGTAGGCGCGGTCACAGCTGACAAAGAGGCGGTCCAGCGCCTTTTTAAGGGACGTGGCTTTATAGTACAGGAGCGAAATGGTTCTCACGCGGAACCCGGGGCGGTTCATGTGGCGGATACGCATCATATCGGTGTCGCTCAGGATGGGGCTTTCCAGTTCCAGCACGGCGCAGTTCTCCGCCTTTTCCTCAAGGAGATTGCCGTCGGAGCCGACATATACGGCGGTATCGGTGACGATCTTTTCCCGGATGGCGTCGATGGGCGGATTGGTCACCTGGGCGAACATCTGCTTGAAATAGCCGAAAAGGAGCGGGTGCCTGTCGGAAAGGGCCGAAAGGGGAATGTCCGCGCCCATGGCGGCAATGGACTCGCCGCCGTTCAGGGCCATGGGGATGATGTTGTCCTTTAATTCCTCATAGTGATAGCCGAAAGCCCGGTAGAGATGGTTCCGTTCCTTCTGGGAGTGGGTTTCCACCGCTTTGTTGGGGATCGGCAGTTCCTCCAGACGGACGAGATGCTGATCGAGCCACTCCCCATAAGGCCGGCGGGAAGCGTAATCGCTCTTGACGTCGTCATCCTCGATGATTTTTCCCTTTTTGGTGTCGATCAGCAGCATGCGGCCGGGGGTCAGCCGCGATTTGCGGAGGATCTTTTCCGGCGGGAGCTCCAAAGTGCCCACTTCGGAAGCGAGAATCAGCAAATCGTCGTCGGTGACGAGATAGCGGCAGGGGCGCAGGCCGTTGCGGTCCAGCGTCGCGCCGACGATGTCACCGTCGGAAAAGAGGATGGCGGCGGGGCCGTCCCAGGGCTCCATCATCGTGGCGTAGTAGTGGTACATATCCTTTTTCGCCGCGGAGAGGTCCCGTTCGTGGCGCCACGGTTCCGGGATGGTAATCATCACGGCTTTCGGCAGCTCCATGCCGTTCATCATCAGAAATTCCAACGTGTTGTCGAGCATGGCGGAGTCGGAGCCGCCGACGTCCACCGCCGGCAGGATTTTGTCGAATTCCCGGTCCAGCAGTTCCCCGGACATGCTCTCGTCGCGGCCCAGCATGCGGTCGACGTTTCCCCGAATGGTGTTGATTTCACCGTTGTGCAGGATCAGGCGGTTGGGGTGCGCCCGTTCCCAACTGGGCATCGTATTGGTGGAAAAACGGGAGTGCACCATGGCGATGGCGGAACGGCAGCGCTCGTCGCGGAGGTCGTCGTAGAAGCGGCGGAGCTGGTCGACGAGGAACATGCCCTTGTATACCAGCGTGCGGCAGGAGAAGGAGCAGACATAGGTCTGGTCGTCGCTCTGCTCGAAAACGCGGCGGGCGACGTAGAGACGGCGGTCGAAATCGATGTCCTCACCGACGTTTTCCGGGCGCTTCACAAAGCACTGGCAGATCCGCGGCATGCAGCTTCTGGCGCGCTGCCCCAGAATTTCCGGGCGGACGGGAACGTCCCGCCAGCCCAAAAAGGTCATGCCCTCTTTGGCGACGATGAATTCCAGTGTTTTCTGAGACCGGGAGCGCGCGAGATCGTCCCGGGGGAAGAAAAACATGCCGACACCGTAAGTCCTCTCCCGGAACCCTTTTAAAAAGGGGATCTCCTCGCGGAACAGGTCGTGCGGGATCTGGAGCAGAATGCCGACGCCGTCGCCGGTCTCTCCCGCCGCGTCCTTCCCCGCGCGGTGCCCCAGCCGTTCGACGATGCGCAGCGCGTCGTCGACGGCGCGGTGGCTTTTTCGCCCGCGGATATCGACGACGGTGCCGATGCCGCAGGCGTCATGCTCAAAGCGGGGATCGTAAAGATTATGTTCGTCCATGGCGGATCATCCTTTCTCGGAGAAAATAAAAAAACAAAGGCGCCTCAAATCAATGAAGCGCCTTTGCTTTCAATGCCAACATTATAACGCCATAACTTTTTCTTGTCAAGGACGTTTTCCCCGTTTTTGAACGGTCATACTTCTTTCGGTTCCGTCATATACTGGTTTCAGGAGGTTGTTACTATGTCCTTTCGTCGGTATGCCCTGCGCCGCCGCGCTCCGGGGAAATTGAAATATCTTCTTTTTTTCGCCCTTTTTTTCTGTTTCGGCGCCGCCCTCGGTCTGAACTACGACGGCGGCCGTTCGTATCATCTTCCCTTCGTTTCCGTTCTGCGGACGATCCTGTTCTGCGACGGCGACCTTGCCGCATGTCCCGAAGTCGCCGCCCTTCTGCCGCCGCTTTCCGAAAGCGGGGCGGAAAAAGCGGAAAGCCTGAAAAAATGGGAAGTCTCCTACGGTAAAAGCGATGGCAAAAAGGGGAAAATCCCGGTATTTTACGGCGAGACCGTCTCTCGGGACGGCATCGTTTCGGCGATGGGTTCCGCGCTGGTCCGCGTTTCCGACGTCGGGGAAGTGGCTTTGGAGGAAATAAAGCCCGCGAAGACGTCGGTGCTGATCTACTGCACCCACACGGCGGAGTCCTTTGCCGGCGGCGGCCCCGATGCGGAAGGCCGCGGTCAGATTCTCGCCGCCGCCCACCGCCTCGCCGACACGCTGACGGAGCGGTACGGCGTCGGCGCCGCCGTTAGCGACAACGTCCACGACTCTCCGGACTGGTACAAGAGTTATACCAATTCCAAAAAGACCGCCGAGGAGATGATGGCGGCCTATCCCGAAGCGGAGCTGGTCATCGATCTTCACCGCGATTCCGGTCTGAAAAAGGAAGCGACCACCGTTGAAATCGACGGGAGGAACGCCGCTTCGCTGCTGCTCGTCGTCGGCAGCGACGTAAAGCTGGAGCACCCCAACTGGAAGGAGAATTGGGCCAACGCCAAAGCTCTCGGCGCCTGTCTCGACCAAGTCAGCCCGAAACTGCTGCGCGGTGTCCGTGTCCAAAAGAGCCGCTATAACCAGCATCTTTCTCCGAAATGCCTTCTCCTGGAAGTCGGCACGGAACTGAATACGGAAGAAGAAGCGCTGTACGGCGCCGAACTCGCCGCGAAGGGGATCGCCGCTTATCTGGACAGCCATTGACCCGGGTTCAGCGTGGGTCTTCCGCCGGAGTCCAGCGGCAAAGGTCCAAATCGACGTTTCCCGCTTCGGTAAAGACGACGCCTTCCGCTTCCAAAAGCGCCCGCTGCGTTCCCTTAAAGAAGTGATCGAAAGCCGGCTTTGTGCCGCCGAAGCGATCCACGACGCGGTGACAGGGGACTTCCGGGTCTTTGCAGGCGGCCATCGCGTAACCGACGATACGGGCGCCGCGGACCATGCCGGCCGCGGCGGCGATCTGGCCGTACGTCGCCGCCTTTCCCGGTGGGATACGTTTGGTGATTTTATAAATGATATCGAAGGTTGTTTCGCTCATGAACCTATTATAATCGCTTTTGCTTCTTCTGACAATCCGCTTTTCTTTTCGGTCACGGGACGGTGATCTTTTTTTGTTCCGTTTCTTCATTGAATCCTCCCATAAAATGGTGTATACTATATCTTAGATTATTATGTCCCGGAGTAAATTCATGTCTGAAGAAAAAACGGATTATTCTATGGAACCCGCTTCCGCCGCCGCGAAGACGGAAACGGCCGCGGCCGAAAGCGAAAAGACCGCCGCGGCCGCTGCCGCCGACGCGCTGCCGGAAAAGAAAAAGGAAACCGGCGTTGAGGTCAAAGGGGATTCCGTGGCCCGGTCGGCGATGATCGTCATGATCGCGATGATCGTTTCCCGCATCCTCGGCTATCTGCGCGACGTCATCATCTACGCCCAGATCGGTCAGAATCATTTTACCGACGCGTACAACGCCGCGTTTAAGATCCCCGACTGCATCTATATGATCCTCGTCGGCGGCGCTCTTTCCGCCGCCTTCATTCCCGTGATCTCGTCCTATATCGCCAAAGGCGAAAAGGAATCGATCTGGCGGTTCACCAGTGTCGTCATCAACGTAATTTCCTGTCTGCTGCTGCTCCTCGTCATCATCGCCTATATTTTCGCGCCCCAGTTCATCGGCTTTTATGTCCGCGGCTTTGATGCGGAAACGCTGCGCCTCACCGTGGTGCTCACCCGGATCATGCTGCTCCAGGCGGTGCTCATGGCGATGGCCGGGATCTGTCAGGGGATCTTGCAGGCGTATAAGATCTTTACGCCGACGGCGGTCGGTTCCGTTCTCTATAACGTCGGCATCATCGTCGTCGGCGCCGCTTTCAGCGGCCTGATCGAGTCTCATTATCCCGGCTACGGCATTACCGCTTTCTCCATCGGGGTCGTCGCCGGTGCTTTCGGCAATTTCTTTGTCCAGGCCGTCGCCCTGCGCAAGATCGGTATGCGTTATCATTTTTCCTTCGACGTGACCAACGAGGGGTTCCGGCGCATGGTTCTGCTGATGCTCCCGGTCTTCGTCAGCCTCGGCGCCGTTCAGCTCAATCTGTTCGTCAATTCGGGCCTGGCCTCGTTTCTGCCCCAGGGGTACCTTTCGGCGCTCAATACGGCGCAGCGTCTGATGCAGCTGCCGGTATCGATTTTCGGCGTTTCCATCGCCATGGCGGTATTTCCGGTGCTTTCCCGGGAGGCCGCCCTGGAAAAGCACGACGAGTTCCGCAAGGATTTCGCCTACGCCATTCGGACGATCCTCTTTATAATGTTTCCGTTTTCCCTGCTCCTTGTCGTCCTCGGCGTTCCCTTTATCCGCTTTCTCTATGAAATCGGCAAATTCACCGGCGACAATACGGAAGCCGTTGCCTTCGCCCTCTATTTCTACGCCATCGGCATTTTCGCCTACGGCTGTATCCAGGTGCTGAACCGTGCTTTCTACGCGATGCAGGATACGAGAAGGCCGGTGATCGTCGCCGTTTCCGGTGTCGCCATCAATCTGATTCTGAGCTTTGTGCTGATCCGGTATCTGCAGCACGGCGGTCTCGCTTTGGCTTATTCCGCGGCGGGGATCTGCAATATGCTCTTCCTTTTCCTGCTGTTAAAGAGAAAACTGGGCCGAATCGGCCTTCGGGAGATCCTCCTTTCCGCGGCGAAAACGCTGATCGCTTCCGCCGCCATGGCCGCCGCGGCCTACGGTGTTTCCTTCGCCTCGGAACAGATCCTCGGCGTGGCCAGCAAGTGGGCCCAGATGGTACAGCTGTTTTCCGGCGGCATCGTCGGTATGGTCGTTTTTCTGATCGCGGCGAAGCTGCTGCGGATGCCCGAAATGGAAACGGTGACGGGACGGATCAAACGGAAACTGAAACGATCCTGAACGCATTCGGTTATATATCCCACCAAAGGAAATGAAATACAAATGAATCAAAAAAACATTCGCAATTTCTGCATCATCGCCCACATCGACCACGGCAAGAGCACCCTCGCCGACCGCATCCTGGAAATGACCGGCGCCGTCGCCAAACGGGATATGGAAGAACAGATCCTCGACAGCATGGAGCTGGAACGGGAACGGGGCATCACCATCAAGCTCCAGGCGGTGCGGATGCTCTATCAGGCCGACGACGGCGAAGAATACGAGCTGAATCTCATCGATACGCCGGGACATGTCGATTTTAATTACGAAGTCTCCCGCTCCCTCGCCGCCTGCGAAGGGGCGCTTCTCGTCGTCGACGCCGCACAGGGCATCGAGGCGCAGACGCTGGCCAATACGTATCTGGCGCTGGAAAACGATCTGGAACTGATTCCGGTGCTCAACAAGATCGACCTGCCCAACGCCGACCCCGACGCCGTTCTGGAACAGCTGGAGGAGGTCATCGGCATCGACGCCGACGAGGCGATCCTCGTTTCGGCGAAAACAGGGGAGGGCGTCAAAGACGTGCTGGAAGCCATCGTGGAGCGCATCCCCGCGCCGGAAGGGGACAGCGGCGGCGATCTGCAGGCGCTGATCTTCGATTCCCGCTTTGATTCCTATAAAGGCGCGATCCCTTACGTCCGCGTCGTCAACGGCGAAGTGGGGAAGGGCACGCGGATCACGATGATGGGAACGGAAAAATCCTTCGACGTGACGGAAGTCGGGATTTTTACGCCCCAGCCCAAGCTGGTGGACCGTCTTTCCGCCGGCGACGTCGGCTACATCGCCGCCAGCATCAAAAACGTCAAGGATACCCAGGTCGGCGACACCGTCACCGACGCCGCCTCGCCGGCGGCGGAGCCGCTGCCGGGGTACAGAAAAGCCATGTCGATGGTGTACTGCGGGATCTATCCCATTGAGAACAATGATTACGACAATCTGAAAGACGCTTTGGATAAACTGGCGCTGAACGACGCCTCTTTGGAATACGAACCCGAGACCTCCGCCGCGCTGGGCTTTGGCTTTCGCTGCGGGTTCCTGGGGCTCCTGCATATGGAAATTTTCGAGGAGCGCCTTGAGCGCGAGTACAACCTCGATTTGATCACGACGGCGCCCAGCGTCGACTATATGGTCTATCAGACCAACGGCGATATCTACCACATCGCCAATCCCAGCGATATGCCGGAAATCCAGAAGATCGATCACCTGGAAGAACCCTTTGTCCGGGCGACGATCATGACGCCGAAGGATTACATCGGTTCCATCATGGAGCTGGTGCAGGACCGCCGCGGCGTCTTCGGCAACATGGAATACATCTCCACCAGCCGGGTGATGCTCACCTACGATCTGCCTCTCTCCGAAGTCATCTACGACTTTTTCGATCAGCTGAAATCGAGAACGAGAGGGTACGCCTCCCTCGATTACGAGTTCGCCGGGTACCGCCGAAGCGACCTCGTGAAGCTGGATATCCTCGTCAACGGCGACCTCGTCGACGCGCTTTCCGCCATTGTCCATAAGGACAACGCCTATCGCCGCGGCCGTCAGCTCACGGAAAAGCTGCGGAAGCTCATTCCCCGGCAGCTCTTTGAGGTATCGATTCAGGCCGCCATCGGCAACAAAGTCATCGCCAGGGAGAGCGTGAAAGCTCTCCGCAAAAACGTCATCGAAAAGTGCTACGGCGGCGACATCTCCCGGAAGCGGAAGCTTTTGGAAAAGCAGAAAGAAGGCAAAAAACGGATGAAGCAGATGGGGAACGTGGAAATTCCCCAGGAAGCTTTCATGGCCGTGCTGGAACTGGAAAACTGATCGAACAGAGGTATCGGGACATGCGTTTTCTCTATGTACATATTCCCTTTTGCGTCAAAAAGTGCCGTTACTGCGACTTTGTGTCGGCTGAAGCCTCCCCGGAACAACGGGAGGCTTATTTGCGGCTGTTGAAAGCGGAAGCCGCCCTCCACCGCGGGGAGCGCCCCAAAGACGGACTGCTGACGATCTATTTCGGCGGCGGCACGCCGTCGCTGCAGACGCCGGCCCAGATCGGTGACGTCCTTTCGTCGTTCCGCGATACCTTCGGTTTCGCTCCCTCGATGGAAATCACCGTCGAGTGCAACCCCGAAACGGTGTCCCGTCGCTGTCTGAAGCAGCTGCGGCGCCTCGGCGTCAACCGTCTTTCTTTCGGCGCCCAGTCGTTTCAGGATCACCATCTTAAAGAAATGGGCCGCGTCCACAACAGCGAGGATATTTCCCGGGCCGTCGAAGATGCCGTCGGCGCCGGCTTTGAGAACATCAATATCGATCTCATGTACGGCCTGCCTTCGCAGACCCTCGCCGAATGGCGTGAGAGCCTTGAAAAAGCGGTTTCCCTGCCGGTGACCCATATTTCCACCTACGGTCTGAAACTGTCGCCGCTGACGGCCTGGGGCCGTCTCGCCGAAAGAGGGGAGTTGGAGCTCCCCTCCGATGATCTCAACGCGGATATGCAGCTTTTCGCCATGGATTTTCTCGACAAAGCCGGTTTCCCCCGTTACGAAATCGCCAATTTCGCGAAGATCGGCTATCCCTGCCGCCACAATACCGCCTATTGGCTGCGGAAGGATTATCTCGGCCTCGGGCTGAACGCCTCGTCGCTGACGGGCGGCGATCTTCGGACCGTCAACGAGTCCGATTTTGAACGGTACCGGGAGAAAGTGGAGTCCGGTGTTTTCCCCTGGGCCTCCCGGGAAAATCTCTCCGCCGACGAGATCCGCGAGGAAGAGATTTTTTTGCCGCTGCGGATGATCTGGGGGCTCGACATCGCCGCTTTCGCCAAAAAATACGGCAGCGACTATTTTGCGCAAAAAAAAGGTCAAATGGTCAAACTTTTTGACGCGGGGCTCCTGACGGTAGAAGAAGGCCAGCTCAAGCTCACGGACAAGGGCGTTTTACTCAATAATGAAGTCCTTTCGGCGCTGATTTAACGGAAAATGACCTATTGACATTTCCGTTATATAATGATATCCTTTATTTAGCACTCGATAGAGATGAGTGCTAACAAAAGAGGTGAACGTATCATGGATGAGAGAAAACAGAAGGTGTTGAGAGCCATTATCATGGATTACATCAGCACGGCGGATCCGGTGGGCTCTCGTACCATAGCGAAAAAATACAACCTCGGCGTCAGCTCCGCCACGATCCGGAACGAAATGTCCGATCTGGAAGAGCTTGGCTTGATCGAACAGCCCCACACCTCCGCCGGCCGCGTGCCGTCGGATAAGGGCTATCGTTATTACGTCGACCACCTGATGGACGAGGATGACCTCGTCGCCGGGGAAAAGGACGTTATCCGCGATTTTTTTACCGACCGCTTCAACCGTCTCGATCAGCTGTATCATGAGACCTGTAAGGTGCTGTCGGAACTGTCGCCCTACGTGACGATGATTATGACGCCGACCAAGAGCACCGGCGCTCTGGAAAAACTTCAGCTGATCCCGGTCTCGCCGTTCCAGGCGGTGCTCGTCCTCGTCACCGACGTCGGTCTCGTGCATCACCGCACCGTTGATTTTCCCGTTCCCGTTTCCGAGGAACGGCTGAAAGAAGTCGGCGACACCCTCTACCGCAAGCTCAAGGGCCGCAACATCGGGGACGTCAACACGACGCTGATGCGGGAGATTTCCGGTGAGCTCAAAGAGGAACTGGATATCGTCGACAGCATTTTTGACATGATGAGCGAGGCCGTGAAGAGCAGCGGCGAGGAAAAAGTCTTTTTGGAAGGCACGCTGAACATCCTGAGCCAGCCGGAGTTTAACGACGTCAGCAAGGTGAAGGAGATCCTCTCCTTCTTACAGGAAGAAGATATTCTGAAAGAACTGCTGCACGGGAAAAACGGCATCGGCATGAATTTCACCATCGGCGATGAGCTGAGTCATGACGAGATCAACCGCTGTTCCATGGTGACCTGTACGTACAGCATCAACGGCAATACCGTGGGGAACATCGGTATTTTGGGGCCGACCCGCATGGAATACGCCCGGAGCGCGTCGCTCATTCGTGAGGTGGCGAAACATCTGTCAAGTGTGTTGGATCACAACCCGAAAAAATAACGGAGGCAAACGTGACAAAAGCAAAAGAAACGAAAATCGAGAATGAAATGAAGACGGACGAACCCGTCAGCGAAACCCGCGGTGAAGACGTAAAGGAAGAGGCCGCCGTCGAGGCTGAAAAAGCCGCTTCGGAAGACGTGACTGCCGCGGAAACAGACAAGGCGGAAACGGAAGACGCCCAAAGCGAAGCCGCGGCCGAAAGCGAAGCCGAGGAAGCAGCCGCTCCCGACGCGGAAGAACTGAAAGCGGAGATCGAGGCCCTCAAAGAGGAAATCGCCGAAAAGGACGACCGTCATCTGCGGCTCCAGGCGGAATTCGACAATTTCCGCCGCCGCACGTTAAGGGAAAAGGACGATCTCAGGCAGAACGCCACGGCGGATCTTCTCGGCGATCTTTTGCCGGTGCTGGATAATTTTGACCGGGCGCTGGTTCACGCCGAGGAAAGCCCGGTTTTGGAAGGCATCGTCATGGTGCAGCGGCAGCTGATGGACATTCTGGAACGGGCCGGTCTCAGCAAAGCCGGCGAAGTCGGCGAAGCTTTTGATCCCAAGTTCCACGACGCGATCATGCAGGAAGAACGGGAAGGTACGGAAGCCGGCGTCATCCTTGAGGTGCTCCAGCCCGGCTATAAGCTCCACGATAAACTTCTGCGCGCCGCCATGGTCAAAGTTTCACAATAACAACGGAAATAATTTTTAAATTTTTAAATATGCTACAGTTACGGAGGTAATCTATTCATGAGCAAAATTATTGGTATCGACTTAGGTACAACCAATTCCTGTGTCGCCGTTATGGAAGGCGGCGAAGCGGTCATCGTCCCCAACGCGGAAGGCGCCAGAACGACCCCGTCCGTCGTGGCTTTTTCCAACAACGGCGAACGTCTCGTCGGCGCCGTGGCCAAACGTCAGGCCATCACCAACCCGGATAAAACCGTTATGTCCATCAAAAGACAGATGGGGAAGGATTATAAAGTCCACATCGAAGGCAAAAACTACACGCCGCAGGAAATTTCCGCGATGGTGCTGGGCAAACTGAAGAGCGACGCCGAAGCGTATCTCGGCGATACCGTGACCCAGGCTGTCATCACTGTTCCCGCCTATTTCTCCGACGCACAGCGTCAGGCGACGAAAGACGCCGGTAAAATCGCCGGTCTCGACGTGCTCCGCATCATCAACGAACCGACGGCGGCGGCGCTCTCCTACGGCCTCGATAAAGGCGAGGACAGCACCGTTCTCGTTTTCGACCTCGGCGGCGGCACCTTCGACGTTTCCATCCTCGAACTCGGTGACGGCGTCTTTGAGGTCAAGGCCACCAACGGCAACAACCTCCTTGGCGGCGACGACTTCGACCAGAAGATCATCGACTTCCTCGTCGCGGAATTCAAAAAGGCCGAAGGGATTGACCTTTCCGGCGATAAAATGGCGATGCAGCGTCTGAAAGAAGCGGCGGAAAAGGCCAAAATCGACCTCTCCGGCGTGATGACCGCCAACATCAACCTGCCTTTCATCACCGCCGCGGCCGACGGCCCGAAACATATGGATATCACCCTGACGAGAGCGCAGTTCGATGAGCTCACCAGAGATCTCGTGGAAAAAACGATGGGCCCGACCCGTCAGGCCCTGAGCGACGCCGGTCTTGCCGCCGGTGACATCGACAAAGTCATCCTCGTCGGCGGTTCCTCCCGTATTCCCGCCGTTCAGGAAGCCATTAAGAAACTGCTCAATCAGGAACCCAGCAAGAGCGTGAACCCCGACGAATGCGTCGCGCTGGGCGCCGCGATTCAGGGCGGCGTTCTCGGCGGCGAAGTCAAGGACGTTCTGCTTTTAGACGTCACGCCCCTGTCCCTCGGCATCGAAACGCTGGGCGGCGTCAACACGAAGCTCATCGACCGCAACACCACGATCCCGACGTCGAAGAGCCAGGTCTTCTCGACGGCCGCCGACAATCAGCCCGCCGTTGAGATCCATGTGCTCCAGGGCGAACGCCCCATGGCCGCCGACAACAAGACCTTGGGCCGCTTCTCGCTGACGGATATTCCCCCGGCACCCCGGGGCGTGCCGCAGATCGAAGTCAAGTTTGACATCGACGCCAACGGCATCGTCCACGTCAGCGCCAAAGACCTCGGCACCGGCAAAGTCCAGACCATCACCATCACCGCTTCCAGCGGTCTCAGCGATGAAGACATTCAGCGTATGATGGACGAAGCCGATAAATACAAAGAAGAAGACGAAAAGAGAAAAGAACAGATCGAAATCAGAAACAACGCCGACGCCGCTGTCTACCAGGTGGAAAACACCATGAAGGAAATGGGCGACAAACTGACCGACGCGGAAAAGAACGATCTTGAAAGAGCCAAAGCCGACCTGAAAACGGCGCTGGAAGGCGACGATACCGACACCATCAAAGCGAAGCTGGACGGTCTCTACGAAGTCCTGCACAAAGTGTCCGAACGGATCTACGCTCAGAGCGCCCAGGAAAACGCCGGCAACCCCAACATGGGCGGCAATCCCAACATGGGCGGCGCTCCCGACGATGACGTTGTGGACGCCGATTACACCGTTGTCGACGATGACAAGGATAACAACCGTTAACCGTTAAAAAATCGTATTCACATGACCGAAAAAGCTGCGGATCGGGCAGGCCCGATCCGCGGCGTTATCCGTTTCAGAGAAATTAAGCATCATTTTTAGAGATAGAGGGAAACGATCTTGGCTGATAAACGCGATTATTATGAAGTCCTCGGTGTCGACAAAGGGGCTTCGGAAGAAGAAATTAAAAAAGCCTATAAAAAAATGGCGAAAAAATATCATCCTGACCTTCATCCCGACGATCCCGACGCCGCGGAGAAGTTCAAAGAAGTCAACGAGGCGGCGAGCGTCCTGAGTGACAGTGACAAGCGCTCCCGCTACGACCAGTTCGGTCACGCCGGCGTCGATGGCAGCATGGGCGGTGGCGGTGGCTTCGGCGGCTTTGAGGATTTCGGTTTCGGCGGTTTCAGCGATATTTTTGACTCCATTTTCGGTGGCGGCGGCGGCCGCAAAGCCGATCCGAACCGTCCCCGCCGCGGCGAGGATATCTCCGCCGACATCACCATCAGTTTTGAGGAAGCCGCTTTCGGGGTTGAAAAGGATGTCACCGTGAACCGCCGGGATGAGTGCTCCGTGTGCCACGGCACCGGCGCCGCCGCCGGTTCCACGCCAAAGACGTGCCCCACCTGCCATGGCACCGGTCAGGTACGCACTGTGCAGAACACGCCCCTCGGGCAGATGCAGAGTGTGCGTCCGTGCCACCAGTGCCACGGCGAGGGGACCATCATTGAACAGCCATGCTCCGCCTGTAACGGCAACGGTTTTGTCAGGAAGAAACATACCATCAAAGTCTCCGTTCCCGCCGGCATGGCCGACGGCAACACCCTTCGGGTCAGCGGGGAAGGGCACTGCGGCGCCAAGGGAGGCCCCTCCGGCGATCTTTATGTTCAGACCTTTGTCAGACCCCACGAGCTCTTCGAACGGGTCAACGACGACGTTTACGCCGATGAGGACATCACCTACGCCCAGGCGGCCCTCGGCGACCAAATCCGCGTGCCGACCCTCGACGGCGACGTCAGCTTTGAGATTCCCTCGGGGACTCAGAACGGCGCGGTCTTCCGTTTAAAGGGAAAGGGGATTCCCCATCTCCGCGGCAAGGGCCGGGGCGATCACCGCATCAAAGTCCGGGTGGTCATTCCCAGCGATCTGACAGAGGATCAGAAAGATCTGCTGCGCGCGTTCGACAAAACGCTTTCCGATAAAAACTACGTGAAATCCGCGAAAAAGGCGGAAAAATCCCATAAGAATTTCTTCGACAAAATGAAAGACGCCTTTTCGGGAAACCGCTGAGGTTCGTTCTGTCAAAAAATCAGCCCCGTCCGCTGTTGAACTGCACCCCATTTGTTAGACAAGTATGGTATACTACTAACAAGTGGGGTGTTGTTATATGCCAAAAGGAATATCAAACAAGA
>CADBQN010000080.1 GCA_902796855.1 uncultured Bacillota bacterium
CAGGCCGCCTACGCTGAACAACAGGCCATCGCCGAACAGCAGGCCGCCTACGCTGAACAACAGGCCATCGCCGAACAGCAGGCCGCTTACGCGCGGCAGCAGGCCATGGCCGAACAGCAGGCCGCCTACGCACAGCAGCAGGCCATCGCTGAGGAACAGCGGCTCCGGGCCGCCCGGAACGAATTGGCGGAACAGACCGCCCGGATCGAAGCCGCCCGCGTCGAGCAGGAGCGCTATGCCGCCGTCCTCCGGGAGCAGGCTTATCAGATCGAGGAAGCCCGCCGCCGACAGGAAGCGGAAGCCGCCCGCATTGAGCAGGAAACCGCCCGGATCCGGGAGATCCGGCAGCAGCAGGAACGGCAGTTCCGCCATCAGTCGATGCGCAGCCGCCAGGAACAGGCCGCCTACGCCGCGCAGTTGGAACAGCAGGCCCAGCAGCTGAGAGCCGCCCGGGCCGCCCAGGAGAGCTACCGGCGGCAGCTGGAAGAAGAGGCCGCGCGGATGCGCGCCGCCCAGAGCGAACAGGCCGCCCATGCCGCCCGGCTCTATCAGGAAGAAGAACGGCTGCGCCGGGAGGCTGAGACAGCCCCCGCCGCCTATCCCTATGCCGCCGAGGAACCCGCCGTGCTCCCCGCCGGCGGCGGCGTTTCCGGATTCCGCCAGACGACGTTCGTTCCCGGCACGGAACAGCCCGCCGCCAGCCCGATGGACGTGATCCGTCAGGCCCCGCCGATGCCCAACGCGGCGCCGCTGCCGCAAAACGGCGGCGTCTCCGGCTCCCGTTATCACGAGGTGCCGCCGCCGATCCAGACCGACTATTCCCAGACCTGCTACGGCGTTCCGCAGACGCCGAAAGTCAGCCTCCCCCAGGGAAAAGGTACCTCGGGATGGTCCGATCCGAATCCGCCCCAGGCAGCAACAGCCCCCGCCGGGAATTTCTTCGGCTTTATGAACAGCGACGCTCCCGCCGCGCGGAGCAACACCGAGATCATCACCCCCGGTTCCGGCGATGAGTTCATCGCCACCAAGACCGCCGACGGCGAAGTCGTCGTCACGGTGCGCACCGATAAAAACAAATAAGAAAAAGACCTCCCCGGCTCGGACAAGATCCGATCCGAGGAGATCCTTTCGGCAAGACACGGCCGGGGCGCTTTCCGGCCGTGTCATGTTCTCTTTTGTTAAAAAACGCTTACGAGGAGCGTATCAGCTTTTCTCCTCCCTCAATGGCCGCAGCAGTCGTGCTTTACGCGGTCGCCTTCCTCGGCCCTTTTGGCGTTGTTCCAATGGGACATATCGCCGACCAGATAACCGGTGATGCGGCGGATCCGCTGGAACGGAACGGCTTCTTCCGCGAAATGATAGGTCAGGTCGACAAACTCGCCGTCGGCCTTGATGTCCATGGCGGCGATGAGACGATCGGGATGGGTCTCTTCGGCGCGGCGGATATAAGCCTGTTTTTCTTCTTCGCTGATGTCACCAATGACAGTAACTTCCATCTTTTTTTACCTCCTTGAGGATCTCTTTGTCGTGTGTTCCCGCCCAGGCGGCGAAACACTGCTCTTGGCTTCTATTATACCGCTTTTGCGGTCTTTCTTCAATGGGATTATCTTATCCGTTTTTGCGACATTTTTACGGTCCCCGCGACGGCGGTTTCTTCCTTGACAAATGGTATAAAAAAGGTATAATGATAGTACGAAATCACACCACAGGAAAGAAGGTGCAGTAATGAAGAGAATTTCCACATTGGAAACGAGGAACCTCACGGCATCCGCGACGGAAGGCGGCTGCGGCGAATGTCAGACCTCCTGCCAGTCGGCGTGCAAGACCTCCTGCGGTATCGCCAATCAGCAGTGCGAACAACTGAAAGACTGCGAATAAACGAAAAACGGAAGTCGCCGCGCCGCTCAGCAAGAGAGAGAGCGGCGATTTTTATTTTACGACAAAAAAGGAATCCCTATGGTACATCTATTTGAGAAAAACGGTTTCCACATCGTCATCGACGGCAATTCCGGCGCCGTCCACGACGTGGACGAAGTCGCCCGCGACATCATCGCCGCCTATCCCCATAAGGGGAAGGAGGAGATCACCGCCGAGATCACAAAAAAGTACGGCGATGTCACCGCCGACGACGTCCATGAAGTGTTTGAGGAAATTGAGGAACTGAAAAAGCGGGGGCTGCTCTTCAGCGAGGACCGCTTCCGCGGCGTCGCCGCGAAACTGCGCGAAAAAGAGCCCGTCATCAAGGCGCTCTGCCTCCACGTGGCCCACAGCTGCAACCTGGCCTGCGAATACTGCTTCGCGGGACAGGGAAGATACGACGGCGAACAGGCGCTGATGTCCTTTGAGACTGGCAGGCGGGCGCTGGATTTCCTTCTGGAGCACTCCGGCAGCCGCCGCAATCTGGAAGTGGACTTTTTCGGCGGCGAGCCCCTCGTCAATTTCGACGTCGTCAGAGAGCTGACCGCCTACGCCCGCTCCGTCGAAAAGGAACACGGCAAGAATTTCCGCTTTACCCTCACTACCAACGGCCTGCTCATCGACGACGACGTCATCGATTTCTGCAACAGGGAAATGAGCAACGTCGTCCTCAGCCTCGACGGGCGCAAAGAGGTCAACGACCGCTTCCGCAGGACCGTCAACGGCAAAGGGAGCTATGACCTGATTCTGCCGAAGTTCAAACGTCTCGTCGAAAAGCGGGGCGGGAAGAATTACTATATGCGCGGCACCTACACAAAAGCGAACACCGATTTCGTCAGCGATATCCTCCACATGGCCGACCTGGGCTTTACGGAGCTCTCGATGGAGCCGGTGATCTCCGCCCCGGACGAGCCCTACGCCCTCGGCGAGGAGGAGCTGCCGGTGCTCCTGCGCCAATATGACCTCCTCGGCGAGGAAATGGACATGCGCAGAAAAGCGGGACGCCCCTTTACCTTCTACCACTATATGATCGACCTTCAGGGCGGCCCCTGTATCGTCAAACGCGTCGCCGGCTGCGGCGTCGGCACCGAATACATGGCCGTGACCCCGGAGGGGGATCTCTATCCGTGCCACCAGTTCGTCGGCGACCCGTCGTTCCGCCTCGGCGACGTCTTTCACGGCATCGACAATGAAGCCCTGCGGGAACGGTTCCGTGGCCGCGACGTCTACGCCCACGCCGAATGCGACGACTGCTTTGCCCGCTTCTTCTGCTCCGGCGGCTGCGCCGCCAACGCCTACCATGCCACCGGGGACCTCAACGGTGTCTACCGCTACGGCTGCGAGCTCCATCGCCGCCGCGTCGAAAACGCCGTCATGCTCAAAGTGAGCGAGGCGAGAGACGCCCGGGCGGCGGAGGACGGCGGCGGGGAATGAACCAAGGAAAGGAATGACGCGAAAATGCGCTCCTATTTCGATTTGATCCGCCAATACGGCAATTCCGATCTTTTGCCCATGCACATGCCGGGGCACAAGCGCAAAGCCGGTTTTCTCGGCGGCTTTGGCAGGTGCGACGTCACCGAAACCGTCGGTACCGAGGATCTGCATCACCCCGGCGCGTTCCTGCGGGAAGCCATGGCGGAAGCCGCCGCGCTCCGCGGCAGCGACGAGACGTATTTTCTCGTCAACGGCTCCACCGCCGGCATCCTCAGCGCCGTCACAGCGGCGGCCGATCCCGGCGACAGCCTGCTCTTGGCCAGGAACTGCCATAAATCGGCGCTCAACGCCGTGACCATCCACCGCCTCAACCCGGTGTGGATCGTCCCGGGGAAGATCTCCCCCCTCCGCGTTGACGGCGGCGTCGATCCCGCCGACGTCGAGGCGGCGCTGACGAAAGACGCTTCCATCAAGGCGGCGCTCATCGTCTCCCCCACCTATGAGGGCGTCGTCTCCGACGTCGCCGCCATCGCCGAAATCGTCCACAGGCACAACATCCCCCTCATCGTCGACGCCGCCCACGGCGCCCATTTCCCCTTCAGCGACGGTTTCCCCGCGGACCCGCTGCGATGCGGCGCGGATATCGTCATCGAGAGCCTCCACAAGACGCTCCCTTCCCTGACGCAGACCGCCGCGCTCCATCTCCGTGGGAGCATGATCCCGCGGGATCGCCTCCGCTTCGCGCTGCAGGCCTTCCAGAGCTCCAGCCCGTCTCATCTTCTCCTCGCCTCGGCCGTCGAGTGTTTCCGGATCATGGAAACCGACGGAGCGCGGCAAACAGAGCGCTTCCTCCGCTCCCTCACGGAGCTGCGGAACGCCGTGAAAGGACTGGGCGAGTGCGTGCTCCTGGATAAGGACAGCGCCGCGATGACCGCTTATGACACAAGCAAGATCGTCCTCGGTTTTCGCGGCTACAGCGGGGGCGCCCTGCATCAGGCGCTCCGCCGCGACTTCCGGGTGGAGATTGAAATGAGTGCTCCCGGCTATATCGTGGCGATGACCACCCTTTACGACAGCGACGAGGATCTGTTCCGTTTCGGCTCCGCGCTGAAAAAACTCCGCCGCGCCCTGCCGTTCCGCGGGGAGCGCGCGTTCCCAGCCGTCACGGCGGAACTCCCCGAAAAAGTAATGCTCCCGGCGGAAGCGCTGATCCGGAAAAAGGAGACCGTTCCGCTCAAAGAGGCCGAAGGCCGGATCGCCGGAGAGACGATCTATCTCTATCCGCCGGGGAGCCCCCTGGCAGCCGCCGGGGAGCGGATCGGCCCGGAGCTGATTTCCGTAATCCGCCGCTGTGAGGAGCGGGGGTTCACCGTCCGCGGCGCCGAAAAAGGACGCCTCTCCGTGCTCCGAGACGAAAGAGCGTGAGCCATGAAAGATCAGCGAGCGCCCTTCCGCCGCGCGGTCCTGTTTTTGACCACCGCCGCGTGTTTCTTTGCCGTTCTCCTCTTTTTCTGTGAGAGCCGCGCCGTAACCGTACCGAAGACGGAGCGGAGCATCGCGGCGCTGACGGAGAAAGAAGCTCTTTCCGAAGAGGACTACCGCCTGCTCCTGGAAGAAACGGGACTCGGCAGAGAGACCGTCGATCTGCTCCGCTCCCGGCCAGGCGGTGACGCCGCCCTCCTTTCGGAGCAGAAGCGGTTCCATCAAAGGCCCGACTTTGACTGCCGCCCCCTGACCGGCGTGACGATGATGGAAACGGTGCTCCGGAGCGAGGACGCCCTCGTCTTTTACGACCTCCGCCCCGGCGACGTCCTGCTGACGTTCAGCACCCACACGCTCTTTTACCGCCACGGTCACTGCGCCATCGTTCTCGACGACGAGACCATCGCCGAGGCCGTCGCCATCGGCCGGCCCGTTGCCGTGACGAAAGCGGCCAAATGGGGGTTTTATCCCACCGTGCTCCAGCTCCGCCTCAGCGAGGAGGCCGCCGCCGACGCGGGCATGACACCGGCCAAGGCCGGCGCCGCCGCCGCGGAGCGCGCCGAAACCGAATTTCTCGGCGATCGCTACAGTCTTTTTGCCGGCGGCTTCGGCCGCGGCGAAGAGACCGACGAAACACAGTGCGCCCATTTGATTGCCGCCTGTTATGCCGGAATCGGCGTCACCGCCTCCTCCCGAACATTCCCCGCAACGCCGATGTCGCTGCTGAAAAGCGGCGCCTTCGACATTGTGCAGTGCCGCGGCGTCGGTCCCGAGCTGCTCCGCCGCTGACGCGATCTGAAACCGAAACAGAAAGGAATACCATCATGAAAAACGAAGGCAACTATAAAATCGCCCTGACCAGGGAAGCCGCCGTGCCCCAAAAGGCCATCGTCGGGGAAGTGCTCCCGGAAAAGAAGGCCTTTAAATGCGAGATCCTTCTTGACGACGCTCTGGTGGCGAAATATGAGATGAGCGAGGTCTTCGCTACGCTGCTCCCCTTTTCCCCGCCGCGAACGCCGGAATACAAAATCATCATCAGCGCCGATTTTCTGAAAAAGCTCCAGCGCCAGGACGCCAACGCGTTCTTTAAGCTCTATCGGGAGATCGGTCATATCCACCACCGGGATCTGCTCCCGAAGGAGCACGGCGAAGAAACGCCGGCGCCGAAAAACGGCGAGCCCGCCGAAGCCGATCTCGCCGCCGACCGCTTTGCCATGAGCTACATGGGCTTTGCCCTCGCCGTCGACGGGCTGAAAGCCATCAAAAAGGAACGGGAACAGCTCTATGAGGCCGCCGCCTGCAGCGAAACGAAGGAACAGCGGAAGATGGCCGTCGAGGAGATCGAAAAGCGCCTCCTGATTCTCTGCGAGGAAGCCTGCGGCGAATAACGCCGCCGCGCTGACCGCTTTGAAAAAAAATAAAAAAGTTGTTGACAAACATTTTTTACTGTGATATGATTATCCCAATATCACAAAAACGCTTTGACGGAATTATGCTTCCGATGGAAACAGCACAGAGAGCCGCCGGTGGGTGCGAGGCGGTCGGAACCATCCAAAAGCAGTCTCCTTCCCGAGCGGGCTTTGAGAACGCGCCCAAGCGCAAGTAACAAAGCACGGACGCCCCGTTACCGGCTTTGAACTTGATGGAGTTCGAGAGAGACCTTTCTTCCGCGAGGAGAAGGTAAGCAGGGTGGTACCGCGCAGATATGTCGTCCCTGGAGCCAAAAGGCTCCGGGGACTTTTTAATTTTTTCAAATAAAAAAAGGAGTAGATACCCATCATGAATCCCATTTCCATTTGTGACGTCACGATGAAGCGCGCCGGCAGCAGTGAAGATTTCGCTTTGAGCTTCAAAGAAAAAATCGACCTCGGGCGCATTCTCGACCGCCTCAACGTACCGGTCATCGAAACCGATGCCATCGAAAACCGCGAGACCGACAGTCTCCTTTTAAAATCCCTGTCCCTCGCGGTGAAAAACAGTGTTCTGGCGGTGCCCGTCGGCCTCAGCGCCGACGATGTGGCCGTCACCGCCGCCGCCCTCAGCGAAGCGCGCCGCTTCCGCCTGCAGGTGCCGGTGCCGGTGAGCCCCGTCCAGATGGAATATATCTGCCATAAAAAGCCCGACGCCGTCCTTGCCGCCATCAGCGACATCGTCGCGGCGTGCAGAAAGCACACCGACGACGTCGAGTTCATCGCCGACGACGCCACCAGGAGCGAAAAGGATTTCATCGTCAGGGCCATTGAGGCGGCCATCACCGCCGGCGCCACTGTCGTGACGCTCCGCGACACCGCCGGTCAATTCCTCCCCGATGAGTGCGTCGCCTTCATCGACAGCCTGAGAAAGGCCGTTCCCGCGCTGAACGGCGTGACCCTCGGCCTCCGCTGCGACAACACCATGGCCATGGCCGACGCCTGCGTCATCGCCGCGATCCAGAACGGCGTCGGCGAAGTAAAGGCCGCCGCCTGCGGCGACGACACCGCCTCGCTGGAAAACATCGCCAACATCATTGAGGTCAAAGGCGAGCGCCTCGGCGTCTCCACCGGGATCCGCCGGACGGAGCTCCACCGCGACGTGGAACAGATCCGCAATATCTGCCGCACGTTCCGCAGCAAAAAATCCCCCTTCGATCACGGCGTCAGCGACGACGAAGAAAAAATCAGCGCCCTCAGCGGCAAGGACGACATCTCCGCCGTTCTCGCCGCCGTCAGGAGCCTCGGCTACGACCTCTCCGAAGAGGACGGCGCCTCGGTGTTCGAAGCCTTTCAGCGCATCGCCGCCAAAAAGGAAGTCGTCGGCTCCAAGGAGCTGGAAGCCATCGTCGCCTCCGCGGCGATGCAGGTGCCGCCGACCTATCGGGTGGAAAGCTACGTGCTGAACAGCGGCAACATCATCACCGCCACGGCCCACATCAAGCTCTGGAAGGGCGATACGCTCCTTGAAGGCATTTCCACCGGGGACGGCCCCATCGACGCCGCCTTCCTCGCCATCGAGCAGATCACCGGCCACCATTATGAACTTGATGATTTTCAGATCCAGGCCGTGACCGAAGGCCGGGAAGCCATGGGCGAGACCATTGTCCGCCTCCGCGACGACGGCAGACTCTATTCCGGCCGCGGCATCTCCACCGACATCATCGGCAGCGGCATCCGCGCCTATGTCAACGCTTTGAACAAAATCGTCTATGAGGAGGACTAAGCCATGAACCTCTCCTTTTCCGTCCGCGGGTGGAAATACCTCACCTGGGACGATATGATCGCCACCGCGGAAAAACTCCGCTTTCAGGGCATCGAGGTCTATAACATCGGCAAATACGACGCCCTCACCGGCCCCGGCGGCCCCTTCCATAAATCCCGCACCGCCGTCACCGCCAGGAAGCTCCACAACAAAAAACTGAAAATCCCCTGTCTCGACAGTTCCCTCGACCTCTCTGCCGAGGACGACGGCGAACGCGAACATATTTTGGAACTGATGCGCACCGCGGCGAACCTCGGCGTCCCCTACATCGCCGTCCGGGCCCGCCGGGACGATAAAAAACGCGTCATCTCCGTTTTGCGGGAGCTCGTCACCGCCGCCGCGGCGATGAACGTCAAGATCCTCGTCAAAACGTGCGATATCTTTGCCGACACGAGCCGCCTCCGCGACCTGATGAACTACTTCGCCCGGGACGAACTGGCCGTGCTCTGGAGCGTACACCATCCCTACCGGGAAGCCGGTGAATCCCCGGCGGACACCATCAAGAACCTCGGCGCCTACATCCGCCACGTCCATCTCCGCGACTCCGCCGACGACGGCGCGTTCCGCGTCATCGGCGAGGGGACGCTCCCCGTCGATGAGATCATGGACGCCCTTTCCTCCATCAACTACAACGATTTCATTTCCGTGGAATGGAAAAAGGAATGGCTCGACGGCGTCGACGACCCCGAAGCCATTTTCGCTCACTTCATCACCTATATGGATCGTTTCGGCGATCCCCACAGCAAAAAACGGCAGCTCTACGCCAACCACGATCACACCGGCGAATACGTGTGGAAAAAGGAAGACCTCATCGACGAGACCTTTCCCCAGGTTCTCGACCGCATGGTGGAGGAATTTCCCGACCAGTACGCTTTCCGCTATACGACGCTGGATTACATCCGCACCTATAAGGAATTCCGCGACGACGTCGATAATTTCGCCCGGGCGCTGCTCTCCCTGGGCGTGACCCCCGGCAGCAAAGTCGCCATCTGGGCGACGAACGTCCCCGCCTGGTACATTACCTTTTGGGCAACGACAAAAATCGGGGCGATCCTCGTGACGGTGAACACCGCCTACAAAATCCACGAAGCGGAATACCTGTTAAAACAATCCGATACCCACACTTTGGTGATGATCGAGTCGGCGCTGGATTCCAACTACGCCGCCATCATCAACGAGCTCTGCCCCGAGCTGAAAGACACAAAGCCCGGCGAGCCGCTCCGCAGCAAAAAGCTGCCGTTCCTCCGGAACGTCATCACCTCCGGGTTTTCCCAGCCGGGGTGCCTCACCCTGGAACAGGCCATGGAACGCGCCGATATGGTCCCGCTGGAAGAAGTCTGCCGCCTCGCCGCCAACGTCCGCGGCGGCGACGTCTGCAACATGCAGTATACCTCCGGCACGACGGGATTCCCCAAAGGCGTGATGCTGACCCACTACAACGTCGTCAACAACGGCAAATGCATCGGCGACCGCATGGGGCTCTCCACCGCCGACCGCATGATGATCCAGGTGCCGATGTTCCACTGCTTCGGCATGGTGCTGGCGATGACGGCGTCGATGACCCACGGC
>CADBQN010000081.1 GCA_902796855.1 uncultured Bacillota bacterium
GATGCAACGTCATATCATGTAGGGGAAGGTCTCCTGACCTTCCCGCGACGGTGGGGCGTTGGTTTGGAGGCGAGGCCTTGCGGCGACGTGGTTTTTTCTCTCGTGAGAGGGCGTGTCGCCGGGAGGGTGTGCCGTTGAAGGTAGGTTGTGCCGCGCGGACAGGTCGGGAGACCTGTCCCTACACGATCTGAGGCGGTTTTCGTGTAAAAGGCCTGTTTGACGTGTTTTGTGATGTGGTACTTATGTAGGTTTCACGGGGAAAGACTCGATTGGCGGCAGATGCAACGTCATATCATGTAGGGGAAGGTCTCCTGACCTTCCCGCGCGGTAGGGCGTTGAGTTGGAAACGGGTTTTTCGGCGACGTATAATGTCCTCTCGTGAGTATGTGCGTCGCCGTTTTATTGTGCCATTATTGATATGTTTTACCGCGCGGACAGGTCGGGTCTGGCTGACCTGAGAGGGAGCCGCAGGCTCCATCCCAGGACAGACGATGCAGAGCATGACCTGTCCCTACACAATCGGAGGCGGTTTTTGTGTAAAAGGGCTGTTTGACGGGTTTTGTGATGTGGCGCGACGGGGGCGGCGGGCGTGTTTTTGGGGAACAAGCGTTCTTGCATGGGTTTTTTTTGAATTTTTTCCGTTTTTTTAAAAAAAACGCTTTACAAATCCGAAGTTATGGGTTAATATATAGAAAAGTGGTTCAAAGTTGCATGAAGTGGCATAGAGTGGAATGGATTGAGCGGAAAAACAGCGTTCGGTCTTCCCCCTTCCCATTTTTCGCTCCTTTGGCCGGAAATAAAAGCTTCGAGAGCAAAAGCGAAGCGAAAATGAAAGAACCGCGTTAGAAAAACCGCAAAACTGCTCTCCTCCCCAAGACTGAAAACGGCGGGGGAGGAACACGCCGCGCGAAGGCGGCAGACACCCTTCGGCTCAGACCGGACAGACCGGCGGCCGGACAGACAGAGACATACCTTTTGGAACTGCCAAAATGCTCCAAATTGCTCCTAAGTGTGAAATGAATGACAAAACTGCGATTGCGTCGTTTGACTGAAACGGAGCAGCACTCTGCGAGGGGAGGGGGCTTTCCCGGAGCTCCCTCGGACTCCTTCTTTTTTTCTATCGGCTTTTTTGGCGCCGATCTCCCCCCGGGAAAAACCCCGCCGCCGGTGATACCGCTGCGGCGCGGCGCGTAGAATCACAGTGGAACCGTAAGTGATGGCAGACAGGGGCGCTTCGGGCGCGCTGTCTTGTTGACATTTTTTGAGTTTTGAACCCGGGAAAGGAGGGCGCTCATGGCGGCAAAGTTCCGCGGCGAATATCGCCACACCATCGATAAAAAAGGCCGGATGAGCATCCCCGCCAAGTTCCGGGAAGGCCTCGGCGAACGCTTTGTCTTCTCCAAAGGGCCCGATCACTGCCTCATGGCCTACCCGCTGGAAGAGTGGGAACGCATTGAGGACCGGGTCTATCACAACGAGAACTTTACCAAGGCCGCCGGCCGCTCCTTTGTACGGCAGATGTTCTCCTCCGCCGGCGACGGCGAGATCGACGCCATGGGACGCGTCCTCGTCCCGGCGCCCCTCAGGGAATACGCCGGTTTCGACGACAAAATGGACGTCGTCGTCCTGGGCGTCGCCAACCGGCTGGAAATCTGGGCGGCGGAACGCTGGGCCGCCTACTGCGAAGAAAACGCCGAGGATATGGATATCAGCGCCGGCATGGAACTGTTTGAAATCTGAGAGCGCCGCTTCCCGCTGGAACGGAGGACGGCGCGTGGAAATAAGGTCGGAGTGAAAGAGTATGAGTCAGTTCGTTCATCAACCGGTGCTGCTTCGGGAGACCGTGACGGAACTGGTCACGGCCAAAGACGGCGTTTACGTCGACTGTACCCTTGGCGGCGGCGGGCATACCGAAGCGCTCCTTGCCGCCTGCCCGGCGGCGACGGTGATCGGCATCGATCAGGATCGGGAAGCGCTTGCGGCGTCACGACAACGGCTCGCGCCTTTTGGCGACCGGGCCGTTTTTGTTTGGGATAACTTTTCGAATCTGGAAAAAATATTGGCCGACCGCGGCGTGGAAGAAGCCGATGGCTTCCTCTTTGACCTGGGGATCTCGTCGCCCCAGCTGGACCACGGCGAACGGGGCTTTTCCTATCAGCACGACGCGCCGCTGGATATGCGCATGAACCGCGACGGCGGCGGCGTCTCCGCCCGGGACCTCGTCAACCATATGAGCGAGGCGGAGCTGG
Organism: uncultured Bacillota bacterium; assembly: GCA_902796855.1. Taxonomy (GTDB): domain Bacteria; phylum Bacillota; class Dehalobacteriia; order UBA7702; family UBA7702; genus UBA7702. The sequence continues at coordinate 2,250 of CADBQN010000081.1, forward strand.
CGGAGATCCTATACCGCAACGCCGAGGAACGCTGGGCGAAGCGCGTCGCCGCCTTTATCGTCGAGGCCAGGACCAAAGCCCCCATCGAGACCACCGGGGAGCTGGTCAGCGTCATCAAGGCCGCCATCCCCAAGGGCGCCCGGCGCGAAGGCCACCACCCGGCGAAAAAGACCTTTCAGGCGCTGCGCATCGCCGTCAACGACGAGCTGAACATCATCGCCCCGGCGCTGACCGTCGCCGCGGAACACCTCCGCCCCGGCGGCAAACTGGCGGTCATCAGTTTCCACTCCCTGGAAGACCGCGTCGTCAAGGAGACCATGCGCTATCTGGCGGCGGACTGCGTCTGCCCGCCGGAACAGATCGTCTGCACCTGCGATAAGCGGGCGCTGGTGAAGATCAAACCGCGCAGACCCATCGTCGCCGGTGAGGCGGAGTTGACGGCAAACCCCCGGGCCCGCAGCGCCAAGCTCCGGGTGGCGGTGAGGATTTAAAACGTATTTGACCCGAAAGCCCTTCACGAAACGACAGCGAGGAGATGACAGCAGATGAAGCGGTTTTACGGCGCCGCCTTTGCCGCGGCCCTGTTCGGAGTGACTTTTTTGATTTTTTCCCTGCTCTGCCTCAACGGCGATGAGCAGATCCGCGCCGCCGGGGAAGACCTGGCCTTCCTGCGGGCGGAGATCGCCGCCTCCGAGGCGGAAAACGGCGGCCTGCGCCGGGAGATCGCGGCGCTGACCTCGCCGGAGCGCCTTGCCGCCGTGGCCGGGAACGACCTCGGCATGGTCAGGGCCGGAGAGGATGATTTTGTGACCCTCACCGACGGCGGCGCGGATAGAGATGACGGCGCCGATGAGGAAGAGGAATGCCCCGGCGGGCTCTTCGCCGCCGTGGCGCGGATCTTACCGTGAAATGGCGCGATTCGCGGCGTTTTTGATGTTTGTGCCTTGCCCGTGAAGGGCGCGCCGTTGGGCGCGGTGCCGTTTGGCGACGTGTTTGGATTCTCCCGTGAGGGAGTGCGTCGGCGGTGGGTCGTTCCGTTGAAGGTATTTTCTGCCGCGCGGATTTATCCCTACACGATCTGTGTTGGTTTGTTCTTGGAAAGGGCCTGTTGACAGGTTTTGTGACGTTGTACCTGCATGGCTTTCGCGGGGAAATGCCTGTTTAATGGCAGATGTGACTCCATATAATGTAGGGGGCGCTCTCCTGTGCGCCCCGCGACGGTGGGCGTATCTTTGTTGGCGGAGCCGTTCGGCGACGTAGTTTTTTCTCTCGTGAGGGAGTGCGTCGGCGGTGGGTCGTGCCGTTGAAGGAGTTTTCTTCCGCGCGGATTTATCCCTACACGATCAAAGATTGGTTTTATATAAAAAGGCCTGTTTGGTGGGTTTTGTGATGTTGTACCTGCGCGGATTCGCGGGGAAAGGCCTGTTTGACGGGGTTTGTGATGCGGCGCGGGCGCGTGATGGACCCGGCGTGGCCTATGTTTGTTTTTATTTGAAAATACCTGTTTGACGCGTTTATATCGGCGGGACGTCGTGTCCTGTTTCCTGCCGCCGGGCTCCGGCGGCCGACCCGAATTCCCTGTTTTGACTTTGAGAGGATGACCGCTTGATGGGAAATCGTGTTCCGTTTCGCTTTCGGCGCCGCGCGGCGCTGATACTCTGTTTCTTCTTTCTGCTCTTTGCCGCCGTTCTGATTCGGCTCTGCTGGCTCCAGGTCGCCGCCGGGGAAGAACTGGCGGAAAAAGGCCGCGGCCAGCAGCTGCGGGAGATCCCGGTGGAAGCCCCACGGGGCGCCATCCGCGACCGCAACGGCGAGATCCTCGCCCTCAGTGTCACCGCGGATTCGGTCTATGCCCGGCCCACCGAGATCGGCGCAGACGACGCGGCGAAGACCGCGGCGGCCCTGGCGGAGCTCCTCGGCGGAGACGAGGCGGACTACCGCGCCAAACTGACTTCGGGCCGCTCCTTTGAGTGGATCGCCCGGAAGATCGACGACGATGTCGCCGCGGGCCTCCGCGACCTGGAACTTCCCGGCATCGGTCTCACCGCCGAGACGAAGCGCGTCTACCCCCAGGGGATCCTGGCCTGCCACGTCCTGGGCTTTGCCGGCATCGACAATCAGGGCCTCGAGGGCATCGAGGCCATCCGCGACGACGTTCTCGCCGGCAGCGACGGCGCCGTTCTCGCCAGCTACGACAGTCACGGCAGGGAGATCGCCGGTTCCGTCCGGGCCTATCAGAAGCCCGTTTCCGGCAGCGACCTGACGCTGACCATCGATGAGAATATTCAGTTCTTCTGCGAACGGGAGCTCGACGCCGTGATGAACAGCTCCGTCGACCCCAAAGGCGCCACCGCCGTCGTGATGGAGCCGAAGACCGGGGAGATCCTCGCTTTGGCCTCCCGGCCGGGGTACGACCCCAACGACTACGGCGCCTACGACAGCGCCCTCTGGCGCAACACCGCCGTCAGCGACTTCTATGAGCCCGGCAGCACCGCCAAGATTTTGACGATCAGCGCCGCTCTGGAAGAGAACGCCGTGAAGGAAACGGACACCTTTTATGACCGGGGCTATATCAGCGTCGGCCGGGTGAAGATCCGCTGCTGGGCGCGGACGCCCCACGGCAGCGAGACCTTTGTGGAGGTGGCGGAGAACTCCTGCAACCCCGCCTTTGTCGAGGTGGGCCGGCGGATCGACCGGAAGGATCCCCTGACCTTTTACCGCTATTTAAAGAGCTTCGGCATCGGCGCCCTCACCGGCCTCCCCCTCCCCGGGGAGAGCAGCGGCAGCCTTCGCGCCTACGACGAGAAGACCGGCGTCAACGAGGTGGAGATCGCCAACATGTACATCGGTCAGGGCTACGGCGTTACGCCGGTGCAGCTCATCACCGCCGTTTCCGCCGCCGTCAACGGCGGCACGCTGATGGAGCCCCACTTGGTGAAGGAAATTTCCGGCAGCGGCGAGATCGCCCCGAAGGCCGTCCGCCGCGTCATCAGCGCCGAGACCTCCGAACGCGTCCGCGCCGTGCTGGAAAGCGTTGTGGCCAACGGCACCGGCGGCAAGGCCTATCTGCCCGGCTTCCGCGTCGGCGGCAAGACCGGCACGGCCCAGAAATTCGTCGACGGCGCTTACTCCAAATCGAAATATGTCGCGTCCTTCATCGGCGCCGCGCCGATGGATGACCCCCGCGTCGTCTGCCTCGTCGTCATCGACGAGCCCGGCAGCTACCCGGTATACGGCGGCACCATCGCCGCGCCGGTCTGTAAGCGCATCCTCGCCGATACCCTCGTTTACCTCGGCGTGGAGCAGAAGCTCAGCGAAGAGGAGATCGAGAAGGCGCAAAAGGAAGCCGAGACCGCCGGGGAAGAGCCTGACCTCCCCGAAACGGCGGCGACCGTTCTCGTTCCGGCGGTGACCGGCCTTGAGCGGGAAGAAGCCGCCGCGGTTTTGGCCGACGCCGGGCTGAACGTCCGCTTCAGCGGCAGCGGCCAAAAAGTGACGGCCCAGACGCCGGCGATCCTCGCCGAGGTGAGCGAAGGCACCACCGTGCTGCTGACCATGGGTGCTGCCGCCGCGTCGTCGTTCTCTGTGCCGGATCTCACCGGCAAAGCGATGCTGGAGAGCGAGGAGATCTGCTCCAAGCTGGGGCTGGTCTTTATCCCCAAGGGGAAGGGGCGCTGTGTCGCCCAGACCCCCGCCGCCGGCGAGCCGATGACCCGGGGCGACGTGATCACCGTCGTCTTTGAGCAGGCCGCCGGGGAAGAGGATACGCTGGATTGACGCGGCGGAAAGGCCTGTTTAATGGTTGATGTAACTCCATATAATGTAGGGGGCGCTCTCCTGTGCGCCCCGCGACGGTGAGGCGAATCTTTGTTGATGGAGCCGTTCGGCGACGTTGTTTTTCTCTCTCGTGAGGGAGTACGTCGCCGGGAGGATGTACCCTTGAAGGTATGTTCTGCCGCGCGGAAAGGTCAGGAGACCTGTCCCTACACAATCTATGCTGGTTTATGCGGGAAAAGGCCTGTTCAACGGGTTTTGTGACGTTGTGCCTGCGCGGAATTGCGTGTCGGCGGTGGGTTGTGCCGTTGGCGGTTTGTTGTGCCGCGCCGCGCAATGAAAGGCCGCTTTTGTGGGAAAATATCTGTTCAACGCGCTTTGTGATGTTGTACCTGCGCGGATTCGCGGGGAAAGGCCTGCCTGACGTTATTTGTTCGCGGGGCGGGCGCGGATGGGCCGCGACCCGGCTCCCTGAAGGACGGACGGTGTACATTTTTCGCGTTGTCTGCTATAATATCTTTTGAACTCTTTTTTGACATCGACGTTTTATCTTCATTGGAATATAGGAATCTGTTTTTGGAGGAAAGATCGGTATGAAATGGAATGAACTGCTTGCCGCCGCCGGATACGAACAGACAAAAGACGATCCGGAAATCGCCGATTTACAGTACGACTCCCGCCGCGTCGGGGAAGGCACCGTCTTTTTCTGCCTGAGAGGGGAGAACGCCGACGGTCACGACTACGCCGTTTCCGCCGCGGAAAAGGGCGCCGCCGCCATCGTCTGCGAGGAACCCGTCACCGCCGACGTGCCCCAGCTCGTCGTCGACGACAGCCGCGTCGCCCTGGCGCGCCTCGCCGAGGCCTGGTACGGCTTCCCCCACCGGGAACTGAAGATCATCGGCGTCACCGGCACCAACGGCAAAACCACCACCACCCACCTGGTGCGCCACATTTTGAACGACGCCGGGAAAAAGACGGCGCTGATGGGGACGAACCACATCATCATCGGCGACGACGTCTACCCCGCCACCCACACCACCCCGGATTCCCTGGAGCTCTCGGGCTACCTGAGGAAAATGGCCGACGCCGGCTGTGAGTATCTGGTGATGGAAGTCAGCTCCCACGGGCTGAAGCAGGGGCGCTGCGCCGCCATCAGCTTCCGCGCCGGGGCCTTTACCAACCTGACCCAGGACCACCTCGATTATCACAAGACCTTTGACGACTACCTCGCCGCCAAGGAGATCCTCTTTGAGAGCCTCGACCGCGACGGCCGCGGCGTCGTCAACGGCGACAGCCCCTACCGCGACAGCTTCCTCGCCGTCTCCGCCGCTCCCGCCGTTACCTACGGCCTCGGCAAAGACTGCGATTTCAGAGCCAAGCACATTGAGGTCACCGCCGAAGGCACCGCCTTTACGCTGGTGACGGAAGAGGGGCGCTTTAAAGCGAAAATGAGCCTCATCGGCGATTTCAACGTCTACAACGCTTTGGCCGCCATCGCCATCGCCGCCGGGGAGGGCGTGCCCACCGGCATGATCCTCTCTTCCCTGGCCACGGCGAAACAGGTCGCCGGGCGCTTTCAGAAGGTCAAGGGGCGCTTCGGCCCCACCGTCATCGTGGACTACGCCCACACCCCCGACGGCCTGGAGAACATCCTTGAGACCGCCAAAAAACTGCCGGGGAAACGGGTGATCCTCGTCTTTGGCTGCGGCGGCGACCGCGACAAGACGAAACGGCCCATCATGGGGCGGATCGGCGGGCGCTACGCCGACTACGCCTTTGTGACGTCGGATAACCCCCGCACCGAGGACCCCATGAGCATCATCCGCATGGTGGAAGAGGGCGTGAAGGAGAGCGGCTGCGAATATGAGGTCTGCTGCGACCGCCGCGACGCCATCCGCGACGCCGTGCTGATGGCCGACGACGATGACATCGTCGTCGTCGCCGGGAAGGGCCACGAGGATTATCAGATCGTCGGCACCGAAAAGCACCATTTTGACGACGTGGAAGAAGTCCGGGCCGCCCTGGCGCTCTGCTGAGCGGGGGATGCGCGGGAAAGAGCCTGTTTGACGGGGTTTTGTAACGAGGTACGGGCGCGGATTTCGCGGGAAAAGGCCTGTTTGGCGGCAGATGTAACGTCGTATAATGTAGGGGGCGCTCTCCTGTGCGCCCGCGACGGTAGGCGTTGATTTGTTGATGGAGTCCTGCGGTGACGTTGTTTTTTTCTCTCGTGAAGAGGCGTGTCGCCGGGAGGATGTACCGTTGAAGGTGTGTTCTGCCGCGCGGACAGGTCGGGAGACCTGTCCCTACACAATGAAAGGTTGGTTTTACGGGAAATCCCTGTTCAACGGGTTTTGTTGTGTTGTACCTGCATGGCTTTCGCGGGAAAAGGCCTGTTTGGCGGCAGATGTAACTCCATATAA
>CADBQN010000082.1 GCA_902796855.1 uncultured Bacillota bacterium
AAGGGCCTGACACCTGCTCAACACAGATACCAGACCCTTCAGGTCGCTTAATTAAATCTTTTGTCTAACTTTTGGGGTTCACTTCAGCGCCCGCGGCGGGGCGCTTTTTCCACTGACTGAATTATTCCACGACCCAGGCGGCGAGTTCCTTCGCTTTTTCCGCCAGGGCCTGCCGCTTTTCGTCGCCGTCGTCCCACAGATCGTTGAGCCCGTTTTCGATGAGGCTCTTTGTCTCGGTGACGCCGACGGTGCGAAAGGCACCGCCGAGCCACTGGGCGACAGGCTCATAAGCGGCGGGGTCACCGCCGCCGCAGGGCATGACCGCGGCCAGCTTTTTCGATTCCTTAACGGTGAAGAGGGGATGATCCACCATCGGGTTGAAAAAGCCGTAGAAGCGGTCGACGAAGCATTTGGCGGGGCCGGGAACGTGGCCGAAATAGATCGGCGCCGCGGCGATAACGCCGTCACATTCGTCCAGCAGCGGCATCATCGCCGTAAAATCGTCCTTCTGGGCGCAGAAGGCAACGTCCTTCTTTTTACAGGCGCCGCAGGCCTTGCAGGGCCTCACGTCGATGTCGCGGATGGCGTAACAGACGGCCTCGCTGCCGGAGGCGGTCACGGCCTCGGCCATCAGCGATGTCAGCGCGGCGCTGTTCCCCTTTTTGCGGGGAGAAAAGTCGAGAATCAAAATCTTTTTCATCGGTCAGGACCTCTTTTCTTATGGTTTTCGGTTGGTGCTTTCATTATAGCACAGAAAGAGCGGCGCCGACCGAATTCTTTTGTTCGCGAAACAATTTTCCCCGGATGGGGATTTATTCGATATCGAAATCGTCTTCGTCCTCATCACCGTCATCGCCGTTGAAAACAATGGCGCCGCTGCCATCCTCATCGCCGAGGAAGGAGATATCGACGTCACCGCCGTCGGTGCGGATGATGAGGGTTTTCGCGCCGTCGCCGCGGAGGGGGCTCAGGTTATTGTCGCCAAAATCCGTTTTGGAGTGGATCGTGAAATCCGACGATTTGCCGACAACGGTGCCTTTCACGTCACCCCAGTCGGCGATGACCGCCAGCGATTTGCCGACGGAGAGCTCGGAAAAGCGGATGTCGCCGTAATCGGCGCGGAGCTCAAAGACATCACCGCTGACGTTATCCAGGGAGAGCAGGGAGGCGTCGATCTTCGCCGTGAAAGTTCCGGCGGAGACCCCTTCGGCGGTGACGTCGCCGGCGTCACCCTCCACGCGCAGTTCCCCGGCGACGGAACAGTCCCTGACGCGGAGATCCACGGCGGAACAGTAAAAGAGCAGGTCGCCGCTGAGATTCAGTTTTTCACAGGTGATGATGTCGGCGGTTTCCCGCAGATCCACCGTGGCCACGGAGGCGGGAACGGCAATCTGAACGGGAGACCGCTCGCTGACGTTAACACGCCACCCAAACCCGATGTGCCGGCGCCAATCGCTTGTCTCGGCACAGGAAAGCCGCAGCGCGCCGTCTTTTACGTCTGTCACCAGCGTCTCATCGGTGCGGCTGGCGTAGGTGACATGGAAATCGCCGTCCTCCGAGGGGATGATCTCCAGACCGTAGGAGGCGTCAAAATCGAGATAGGAAACGACGAGGGTATCGATGGCTTCGCCGCTGATATCGACGCTCTGCTCCTCGGGAGCGTGTCCCGGCTGAAACTTTTCCGGGTCAAAGCCCGAGGCGGCAAAGGTGATGACGGAAATACCGGCGCCGACCACCATCAGGACGATGGCGGCGATCAGCCCTATTTTACGACTCTTTTTCATGCTTTTTTCTCCTTTCTCACGCTGCCGAGCTTTCTAAAGCACCAGGCCGTACCTTTCGCCAGCCAGACAGTGCCGTAGATCACGGGGAACATCAGCAGGATCCCGAAACCGCAGCAAAACAGCGACATCCCCAGCAGCATCATGGCGTTGTACACGCCGGAGACCGGCAGGACGACGAAGGCCAGCACCGCGCCGGCGACACCGCCCAAAGCGCAGCCGACGGCGGTGCAGAAGAGGGCCAGCAGAATACACCAGGGGATCAGATAGAGGCAGAAGACCGTCACCGCCAGGGAGAGGACGACGGGCAGCCACACCGGCAGCGCCAGCGCCGCCAAAAGAATGGCCAGCCACAGCGGGCAGCCGTGGAAGGTCTTCTCCTCTTTCGGCGGCGGCGTATCGCCTTCCCCGCCGCCTTCGCTTAAGATCTCCGCGGCGATCTCATTCACGCTTCCGAGACCGGCAACGGCTTCTTCCTCAGTTAAGCCTTCCTCCACCCGATCGGCGATCATCTCATCGAAATAGCGAAGGCTGCGCTCACGATCCATGGCGGGCAGGGAAGCGAGCTCCCGCTCTAATTCAGTAAGAAATGCTGTTTTTGTCATTTTCCCGAACCTCCTTTGATATAGGCGACGATGGTCTCCACCTCGTCCCACTCGGCGAGGAAATCGTCGATCCGCTTTCGCCCCGCGGCGGTCACGCGGTAGTATTTCCGCAGGCGGCCGTTGTGCTCCATCATATAGACGGTGAGGAACTCGTTCTGTTCCAGCCGTTTTAAAATGGGGTACAGCGTCGATTCCGAGATCTTCATATGAGCGGAGAGATCCCGGACGATCTTATAACCGTAGGAATCCTCGTCGGCGAGGCATTTTAAAACACAGATATCGAGGAGTCCGCGTTTCAGTTGAACATCCATACTCCATACCTCCTTACGCATTATACTACACTACACATAGTATAATGTCAAGCATAATATTAAAAAAATCAATGCCAATTTTTCCCGGCTTCAGCGTGGTTTTCCCCGGCGCCGCCCGGTATTCCCCGCCGCCGGACAAAAAAACAGCGCGGCGGGATTTGCAAAACAGCGCGAAATAGGGTAGAATGTAAGATTGAGAAGGAAGTGATTTTTTATGGAAAATCAAATGCTCTGTTACCAGTGCGGGCTGGCGAAAAAAGGCGTCTGCTGCAACGACACCATCGGCGGCTGCGGCAAGACCGCCGAGACCTCCCGCCGTCAGGACGAGCTCACCGGCGCCCTCATCGGCCTGGCAAAGGCCTCCAACCATAAATCCATCGACGAAACGGTGGGAAGGCTCATCATCGAGGGCCTCGCCGCCACGGCGGCCCACACCGATTTTGACGACCTCTATCTCGACGAGCTGACGGAGCAGATCCGCGCGGCGAAAACGAGATTCATCCCGAAGTTCGGCGCGCACAATACGTCGCTGAAACTGCCCGAGGATTACGATATCCGCAGGATCTGGCAGAAAACGCCGGAGATCCGCTCCCTCAAATCCCTGCTGCTCTTCGGCATCCGCGGGGTGGCGCTGTACGCCCGGGAAAGCCTCGCCCTCGGCAGCAAGAACAAAGAAGCCGCCGCTTTTTTCCATAAAGCCCTCATCGCCCTCGGCGCGAATCACTTCAAAGAAGATTACTACGACATCCTCAAGGAACTGGGCGGCGTGGCGCTCCGCGCTATGGAACAGGCCCAAAAGGCGCGGCAGACCGCTTACGGCACGCCGGGCCCCGTGGATGTCCCCCGGATCATCGATAAAGGGCCCTTCATCATCGTCAGCGGCCACGATTTTTCCGTTCTGGCCAAACTCCTCGAACAGACAAAGGACAGCGGCGTCAACGTCTATTCCCACGGGGAGCTGCTGCCGGCCCACGCTTACCCGGAATTCAGAAAATACCGCCATTTTAAGGGCCATTACGGCACCGGCTGGCAGAACCAGACCTTTGAGTTCGACGGCATTCCCGCCGCCGTCGTCTTCACCTCGGGCTGTACTGCCATGCCGCTGCCCTCCTACGCCGACCGCGTTTTCACCGCGGGAACGGCGCGGCTCCCCGGCTGCCCCCACCTGGAAGAGGACTTCACGCCGGCGCTGATCCGCAGCATCGAGCTGGGCGGCGCGCCGGAAGCCATCCCCTTCCCGGGGATCAACGGCGGCACGACGGTGCGCACCGGCTTCAGCAAAAAGACGCTCCGCACCGTCGGCTATAAACTGGCCGCGGCGCTTTCCGAAGGAAACCTCCACCGCATCTACGTCATCGGCGGCTGCGACGGCCATGAGGAACAGCGCGCCGCCTATACCGAGATGATCCGCCGCGCCCCCGACGACGCCATCGTTCTGACCTGGGGATGCGCGAAATACCGCTTTAACGATATCAACTACGGCGAGATCGAGACCGTCCCCCGGATCATCGACCTGGGGATGTGCGGCGACCTGCCCAACGTCATCGCCCTCATTGAGACCATCGCCGAATCGGCGCGGCTGAGAGTGGACGAACTGCCGCTGACCTGGCACTATACATGGCAGGAACAGCGCAGCGCCGCCCAGCTTTTCGCCCTTTTCGCCGCGGACATCCGCGACGTCGTCCTCGGGCCGAAGCTGCCGCCCTACATCACCGAACAGGTCTTCGCGACCCTCGCCGGGGAATACGGCGTCTCTCTCTTCGGCGCGGAAACACCGGCGCCGGAAACGGAAACGCCCTTCCCCGCGGAGCCCGAACCGACAAAACCGGAGCCGGAGCCGGAAGAAACGAGACCGGAACCGGCCCCCGAACCGGCGGAGGAATTCCCCGAAGAACTCCCGGCCTGGGCCGTGATGGAGGAAGCGGAGGAAACGGAAGCGGAAGCGCCGGAAGATGCGGCCGCCGCCCGGGGCCACAGCGAACCGGCGGTCCCGCCCGAAGAGATCGACCAGACGCCGGACTTTGCCAAAGATGACGGCGGCGAACCGGCGGCGGAAATCCCCCCGGAAGCGCCGCTGGACATCGAGGCCCGCTCCGAAGCCGCCGGTCTGCCCGCCTGGGCCGTCGACGACGACGAGGACGACGACGGGACGGACGAAACGGAAACCGCCGACGGCGAATACGTCAACTTCACCGAAATCGAGCCGGAACAAACGGCCGCCGAGGCCCGGGGCACCACCGAAGCGGAAGCGGGCCCCTATACCTTTGCCGAGGAAGCACCCAAGATCGTGCTCCCCAAAGGCAAGGGCGTTTCCGGCTGGAAGGACCCCGACGACGAGGACGATCCCTACCATCTGAGCGAAAAGAAACCCTATCAATATACGCCCCCGCGGGAGCTGGTGGAAATCGAGGCGCCGCCTCCCGTCACCCTGCCCCCCGGCGCCGGCGTCTCCGGGTTTGCCGCCGATAAAGACCTCCTTGCCGACGGCGGAAGCGGCGAGGAATCGCCCCTCTATTCCTTCGCCGAGCCGCTGCCGGAGATCAAGATCCCCAAGGGCAAGGGCGTTTCCGGCTGGAAAGAGGGAGACGACGAGTTCCGCCCGGCGAAAAAGAGCGGCGGCGACACCGCCGCGGAAAAACCGTGGCTGAAAAAGAGCCTCGAACGGCTCCACGCCGAAGTGGAAGAGGACAGCAAAGCCGCGGCGCCGATCCCCTCGGCCATCGACCGGGAGGCCGCGGCCGCCGCCGAAGCGGCGAAGGAAGCCGCCAAAGAAGCGGAAATCGCCGCGAAGAACAGCGAAAAACCGTGGCTTGAGGCCAGTCTGAAATCGCTGAAGGAATCCATCGCCGCCGATCAGGAAGAGGCCGCCGCGAAGAACGGCGATAAGCCGTGGCTCCAGGCGAGCCTGGCGGCGCTCCACGCCGAAGTGGAAGCCGATGCCGCCAACGGCCGCACCGCCGAAACCGCGGCCGCCGCCGAAAACGGAGACGACGAGGAGACCTACGTTTCCTCCTATCATCACGACGAAGCCGCCGCGGCGGAAAAACCGTGGCTGAAAACGAGCATTGAGGAACTGAAGGAATCCATCGACCGCGACGCCGGCATCAAGAGCGTCCGCCGGGACGAAAAGAAAGCCCCGGCCAAAGAAAAAACGGCGGCGGAAGCCGCCGAACAGTGGCAGGACACCGCCGCGCCAAAATCATGGAAGGATATCGCTCCCGCCGCCTCACAACCGGCGCCGTCCGGCGACGCCACCGTCGCCGCAGCGCCCCTCGGCGGGGAAGAAGCGCCGCCTTCCGGCGGGGCCGAACCGCCGGAACAGTGGCAGAAACCGCCGGTGACGCCGAAACCATGGGACAAAGACCTCTCCACGCCGTGGCATAAACCGGAAGTCCTGCCCAAACCGTGGCAGAAACCGAATCCGGCGCAGGCGGCAACATACGCCGCCGGGGCCACCGCCGCGGAACAACAGGACGCCTACGTCCAGCAACAGGATGCCTACGTCCAGCAGCAGGCCGCCGCCGAACAGCAGGCCGCCTATGCTGAACAACAGGCCATCGCCGAACAGCAGGCCGCCTACGCTGAACAACAGGCCATCGCCGAACAGCAGGCCGCCTACGCTGAACA
>CADBQN010000083.1 GCA_902796855.1 uncultured Bacillota bacterium
CCTCCGCCACGGCCCAGGCCACTGCGTCGCTGTACCATTCCCCGCCGTTGCCGACATCAAGGAAGGGATTGTTCGTATACTGGAACGGCGGTTCCCCCGCGGCGCGGTAGAGGAAAGCCACGCACTGCGCCCTGGTGCAGGGGGCGTCCGGGGAAAAGGTGGGCCAGAAGCGATTGCCGTCGGTACCGGCGGTCACTTTCGCCGCCACGGCCCAATAGACCGGCTGATAGAAATACTGATTGAATTTCACGTCGACGAAGCGGCGGAAGGGAAAACTTTGCCGCGTCGCTTCCTGTTCAAATTCGGCAAAGCCAAAATCGGCGACGGTACAATCGAGGGACAGGAGGCGATCCATGATGAGGTCGGCGCCGTAGAGCGCGTCGGCGACACTGATGTTCGCCGCCGTTTCCAAAAAGTCCTGATTGTCCGAGGCGCCTGTGTAGTCACCGACGAACCGTTCCGTGCCCGCGAAGGTATAGAGCGGCGCGTAAACCGCCGTTTCCAGCACATCCACATCGCTTTCGTAATTATCAAATTCATAGTGATAAAAAACGCGGATGTCATACGTCGCTCCCTTCGGGTCGAATCCCCGGGGGATTTCGATGGACGTATGCATAAGGACGTTTTTATAATACTGCATGGTACCGATGGTGATCCGATCCTCGGAGCGGTCATATTCAATGTAGGCGTGATCCTGCTCGCTCGTGCCGTAATAGAAGGAGCAGGAATCAAAGGTGGTATCCTCCGGCAGTTCATCAATGAAGGGATCGGCAAGCTTCGCGGCGACGGCGTCAAAAGCGGAAGACGAATCCCCCTCCGCGGCGGCGACAGGCATGGCGAAGGCAAAAAGCAGCAGCATCACAAAAACGCCCGGTATCACTCTTTTTATCACGGTGACCACCTCTCTCTCGGTTTTTCGGAGGGAGCGTTTCGATTTCCTCCCTCAGGAAAAATATACCATATTTCCCCTTTTTTCACAAGAGAGAGACCGTGTTGGTTTCGGTGACCGTTTCGTGTTCCCGCTCACTCCAAGTCGTCGGAGATCTCCGCCGACAGCGTGCCGTCTTCCCGATAGCCGTAGTTCATCATCCGCATACAGTCGCCGTAGCGGTCGGAGCTGTTGAGCGCCACGGCCAGCAGCCGTTTGCCGTCTTTCTCCGCGGCGGCGATCAGGCATTTCCCCGCCATGCTGGTGGTGCCGGTTTTCAGCCCCGTCGCTCCCTCGTAGGCGTTCAGGAATTGGTTGATATTGTTGACCGTCAGCGTTTTTTCCGGGGAGAGCCAGCGAAGCTCATGGGAGCGGGCGGCGGCCAAAGGCGCGAGACGCTCGTCATCCATATAGGCCGTGCCGAGGACGGCGAGGTCGTAGGCGGTGGTCTTCTGATCCTCATCGGAATAGCCGTTGACGTTGACGGAAGTGGTGCGGACGGCTCCGAGGGCCCAGGCCTTTGCGTCCATCAAAGCGGCATAAAGCGGGATATCGCCGATGAGCCCCTCGGCGACGGCCACCGCCGCGTCGTTGGCGGAATAGAGCATCATGCCGTAAAAGAGGTCTTCGGCCCGGAGCACGTCGCCGGCTTTCAGCCCCAAAAGCTGACCGTTGTAGACCGTTTCCGTCAGCGGGCCGACGGCGATTTCATCATCAAAGGCGAGATAGGGCGACGCCGTCAGCAGATTCAGCACTTTGATCAGACTTGCCGGCGCCATCGGGCGCTGGCCCTCCTTCTCCCAGAGGATCGTGTGAGCGTCCATGTCGTAAAGCAGCGCGGCGTCGGCCTTCACTTCCGGCGGCGCTTCCGCCGCGGCGGGCGCGGACCAAAACAGCACCGGCAACAGGAGCGTCCAGAGTAATTTTTTCATAAGCTACCTCCCCTTTCAAATATAGCGAACGATGAGGGGGCTTATGAATAAAGCCGCGGCCCTGAGACCGCGGCGATCTTATCTTTTCAGCAGTTTCGTCATGCTGCCGAGACTCAGCAGCAGCGTTGAAGAATTATGGAGCAGGGCGGACAGCGCCGGCGGCAGAATTCCCAGCGCCCCGAAAAAGATCAGCGCGCCGTTAAAGGTCATGACAAAACGATAATTGCCGCGGATCCGGCGCATCAGTCCGTCGGCGAGTTCTTTCAAAAGGACCAGTTCATAAAGATCCTCGGCGCTGATGGTGATATCCGCCACTTCCCGGGCAATGGCGGCGCCGGTGCCGACGGCGACGCTGACATCGGCGTAAGACAGCGCCGGCGCGTCGTTGATGCCGTCGCCGATCATAACGACGGTTCGTCCCGCGGCCTGTTCCGAGCGAATGTAGGCGGCCTTATCCTCGGGGAGCACCTCACCGCGGAAATCATCGACGCCGACTTCACCGGCAATGACTTTGGCCGTATGCGCGCTGTCGCCGGTGAGCATCACCGTTTTTTCAAATCCGGCGGTTTTTAAGGCTGCGATGACCGCTTTCGCTTCGGGCCGCAGCGGATCGGCGACACAGATTACCGCCGAAAGTACGCCGCCGATGGCGAGATAGAGCAGAGAAAAATGATCCGGCAGCGCGGCAAAGCGCTCCCGATCCGTGTCGGCAACGGAGACGCCTTCGTCCTCAAAGACAAAGTGATAACTGCCGATGATGACTTTCTCGCCATTGATGTCGGAAGCGATGCCATGAGCGACGATGTAGTCCACTTCGCTGTGCATTTCCTCGTGGTCGATGCCCCGTTCCTTGGCGGCGCGCACCACAGCGTTGGCCATGGAATGGGGAAAATGCTCTTCCAGGCAGGCCGCGACGCGGAGCATCTCCCGTTCGTCCTGACCGTTGAAAGGGATCACCTCCGCCACCGTCGGACAGGCCCGCGTCAGCGTTCCGGTCTTATCAAAGATGATCGTTTTGCCCTGAGCGATTTTTTCCAGGTATTTGCCGCCTTTCACCGTGATCCGATGGCGTCCCGCCTCTCCCATGGCCGAAAGAACGCTCAGCGGCATGGAGAGCTTGAGCGCGCAGGAAAAATCGACCATCAGCACGGAAACGGCCTTTGTCACGTCCCGGGTCAGCAGATACGTCAGAGCGCTCCCGCCCAAGGACCAGGGGACGAGCCGATCCGCCAGATGACCGGCGCGGTTTTCCGCGTCGGACTTGAGCTTTTCCGAATCCTCGATCATCCGGACGATGCGGTCGTATTTGTTTTCACCGTATCGCTCCGTGACCCGAATGACACAGCGGCCCTCCTCGACGACGCTGCCGGCGAAAACGGCCCCGCCGACGCGTTTCGCCGCCGGAGCCGATTCGCCCGTCAGCGAGGACTGGTTGACGGTCACGTCGCCTTCCTCGACAACGCCGTCGAGGGGAATCATGGAACCGGAAGAGACGACGACACGGTCGCCGACGGCAATTTTTGAAACCGGGACGAGGACATCGCCGCCGTCTGCCGTCCGCAGCCAAACTTTTTCCACATGCAGCGCCATGCTCTTCGCCAAATCCTCAACGGATTTTTTATAAGTCCAGCAGTCGAGATAATCTCCTAATTTCAGCAGGAAGAGCACGGACTCAGCGGTGCTGAAATCCCGGGTCAGCAGCGAGACGGAAATGGCGATGCCGTCGAGCAGGTCGACGGTGATCTCCCCTTTCAGCAGACAGCGCAGCGCCCTGAAAGCATAGGGCACCGCCCGGAGCAGCGTATAGACACGGCGGAGCGGCAGCGGCAGAAAGAGGCGCCGGGCGTAACGGTATATCACGTGAAAGAGGATCTTTTCCTTATATTCCCGGTTCAGCGCCCGGCTGTTATGGGAAATCAGCTCTGTTTCCCGTTCCGCTTTGGCGTAGGAAAAAGCGGCGAGAGCCCGGCGGACGGCATCCATATTGAGAACGCCGTTCTCTCCGTAGATCATGACGCCCAAGGTGCGCTCATGGACGACGACGCGGCCGACGCCGTCGACCTTTTTCAGAGAGGCTTCCAAAAGATCGGCTTCTCTCAGGCTCATGCGGCGGACCGCCGCCTTCAGACGCATCATTCCCCGGGAAACATGCATCACTTGAAATTTCATTGTCTTCTCCAAAACGCGGGCTGACCATCGTCAACCCGCACATCGTGTTTTTTCTTATTCCGCTTCGGCGGCTTCGGCGATATCCTCGCAAAGGGACTCGTCCTCAACGAAAACGGCTTCTTCTTCCCTGGCGCGCTCCTCGTTGATCGCTTTGGCGTCGGCCAGGATATCGGCGCAGTTTTCCTGTACTTTTTCCACGTCTCCCATGATCCGCTCTTTGCAGCGGAGGGCAGCGGCGGCGGTGTGGGTGTAAACTTTTTTCGCGTCCCGGCTGCCAAGGAGCTTCACGGCGACGGGCCCGGCAATCGTACCGCCGATAAACAGGGCGGCTTTACAGTAAAGATGCATCAGAAATACCTCCCGAAATCATTTTGCTTTGTTTGAGACAAGGGAAACAGAGTTTCCCTGTTCAAATTGTAACACGGTTTTTTCGAGTTACCTATACACAACCGGCGGAAATCCCTCTTTTGCCGACATCGTTCCCAATCAAAAAGAGCGTTCTCCGTACAAAGGAAAACGCTCTTTCTTTTTTTTTGCAATCAATAAATCAGATCCCCGAACCTGCCGCTGTTCGTCGACTGGGTGATACGGAACCGGGGCAGATAGAACCGGGACCATTCGTCGGTGATGCGCTCCGCGTCCTCTGTAAAAGCGGAGGTAAAATCGTTGGCTTTCAGCGTATCAACGAGGAAATCGGAAAATTCGCCATAGGGGTAGACAAAGAATTCCCTGTTTTCGCTCTCGATGCCGTTATCAAGGGCCGCCTTGGCCGAAGCGACGTCCTCTTTGACCCGCTCTTCGTATTCTTCCTCGCTTTCCTCACCGGTGGGCGCGGCGAGGAGCGCGGCGTTATCGCCGTAGCGATTTGAATCGTAGCTGACGGCGCCGATCTCAAAACCGCTTTCGCTGACCATTTCGTTGATTTCCGCGAAGGTGAGATAGGGGAAGCGGCAGCCGTCGTCAAACTCATCGAGCTGATCCTGAGCGCCGTCGACGCCGGCAGCGACGCCGTCGGCGTAGACGGAACGTTCTTCCGTCAGTTTGACTGACGCCGCGATGTTGGCTTTAAAACCGTATTCTTTCAGCACGGGATAAGCCTGGCGATAGGTGGATTCGTAACCGTTGACAAAGAGGATGATAACGCTGTTCACCGGCGGCATCACGCCGGAATCGAGGTAATCGAGGCATTCGGAGACGGTGATCGGATTGCATCCGGAATCGGCGAGAATTTCCATTTCGTCCCGGAACTGATCGAGGGAGATCACGTCTTCATCACCGTAGAACGGCCCCCTCACCGTTTCGTTGTACCACTCGGATTTTTCCACCTCAATCTGCTTTACGCCGGTGGGATCGTTGGGATCCGGCTGCATTTCTTTGGTCTTCTTCTCTTTTTTCACGACTTTGGAGATGTTGTCGCTGTTGGGGGTGATGTAGTAATAGGAAAGCACCGGCACGGTCGCGGCGGCTTCGTATTCCCCCTCGACGGTGATGGTCTTGGAGACGGTCTCCGACCAGTTGCCGCGATAGTCCTTGACGGAATAGGCGATGGTCACCTCGCCGCTTTCAAAATACCAGTCGGCCTTGTTTTCCCATTTTTCCTCTACGATCTCATAGCCCTGGGGAGAGCTGTTGTCCACGGTAAAGGCGATCTTTTCCCCAACGTTATAGGTATCCTTATCGGTGGTAAAGGACGCCGTCGGCGGCTGATCCTTGCCGGAGGATTTCGCGAAGATATCCAATCGTTTGCTCGGCGAGGAATACGTAACGCCGTAATTGAGCCCCTCAAAGAAATCGCGGACGGGGACGTAGACGACGCCGTCCTTTTCCATGACGGGCGCGGACAGCGTGACCCGTTTAAAGAGGGAGGCTTTCATCGCGTCGCTGCCCACGGTCACTTTGGCGCGCTTGCCGATGTTCTTGAATTTCACCGTGCCCTTATCCTTGTCGTACACCGCCGTGCCGCCCAGCGCGGCGGCGGCGCCGTCGACGGGAAGATAAGAAACGCCGTCTTCCTGGAAGTATACGCCGTCCATCGTAAAGGAGTCGTTCTCTGTTTTTCCCTCGTCACTGCCGGTGAAGAACCAGGCGTGAACCGGGACGGAGGTGCTGACCGTGCCGGAGACAGTCTTTGTTCCCCCGGAGGAAAAACCGACGATGCCGATGATGACGACCATACAGAGGGCGACGGCACTGATGACGATCGCCGCCAGGGAGCCGATGAGCACTTTCGGGTTCCTGCTCTCGGCGTTTTTCGGCAGGCGGCGCCGTTTTTCATAAGATCTGCGATTGGAATGTAGTTTCATTTCATACCTCTTTTGCTGTTTTCAGCGCGGCGCGTTCCTCTGTTTTTGTCTGCTGACGCCGCTGTATAAGAACAATTCGCTTATAAATCTGATATACCAACTCATATTTTATCACAACCGCAGGCAAATGCCAATATCTATCGCGAAAAAAATCAAAGACCGCGAAAAAAACTTTTTCTTGACAATCAACCCGGCCATCGTTATAATAAGGCTGAAGTAAGAGGGAAAATGTATTTCCCGCCGGTTCGCAGGAAAAGACTGCCGCCGCCGAAAAACGCGCGGACTCTCCGCTCTGACCGTACGGCCGGAAACAAGAGATCAGGAACTGCAATGTATTGAGTATAAGGAAATGCTTTTAAGTGTTATGGAAGCACGCTGTTTTCAGCGTGCTTTTTTGTTTTATTTTCCAACAGTGATTACCCCGGAAAGGAGGCAGAACATCCCGCCCGCGCTTCGCAAAAAACCGGGCGGCACATCCCAAAGAGACCGGCGGCCGCAGACACATACGGCGCGCCCCGGCAAAAAACAACACACCCGCCGGCACGGCGCCTCTTTTCGATGTTACGACGACGGGAGGCGGACCGCCGGACGCCGGACGCGGCAGGGCCGCGCGGCGAGTACGAGAAAAAAGGAAGCAAAGAGTCAAGAAAAAGGTTTTAACAGGAGAAAAAAATGAAAAAAGTATTGAAAACCCTGCTGGTCACCGCCGTCGCCTGTGCCCTGCCCTTCGCCTTCGCGGCCTGCGGCAGCGGCGATTCCGGCAGTGACAGCGACACCACCGACACAAGTTCCGTCGTCATTACGATGGACCCCGAATCCGAACCCGCTGCCGGCTTCGACCCGATCATGGGCTGGGCCGCCGGGGAACACACCCACGATCCCCTCTTCCAAAGCACTCTGCTGATAACGGAAGACGACATCACCATCGGCTATGACGCCGCGACGGAATATGCTATTTCCGATGACGGCCTCACCTGGACCTTTAAGATCCGCGACGACATCACCTACACCGACGGCGAACCTCTCGTCGCCTCCGACGTCGCATTTACCTACAACGAAGCCATGAAGCAGGCCACGGAAACCGACCTTTCCATGCTGGACAACGTTGAGGCGCCCGACGACACCACCGTCGTCTTTCATCTCAACAAACCCTATTCCGCGTTCTGTTACGTCGCCGCCGTTGTCGGTATCGTCCCCGAACACGCCTACGACGAAAACTACGGCGAAAACCCCGTCGGTTCCGGCCGCTACATTCTGAAACAGTGGAACAAGGGCGAACAGCTCATTCTCGAAGCCAATCCCGATTATTACGGCGAAGAGCCCGCCATCAGCAAAGTCACCGTCGTTTTCATGGATGAGGAAGCCTCCTACGCCGCCGCCAAAAGCGGTCAGGTCGATCTGGCCTATACCGAACCGGCTTATTCCCAGTCTCCCGTCAAGGGATACGAACTCATCGCCTTTGATTCCGTCGATATCCGCGGCATCAACATGCCCTGCGTTCCCTCGGGCGCCGAAACCCCCAAAGACAAAGACGGCATCAGCTATCCCGCCGGCAACGACGTCACCTGTGAACGCGCCATCCGGCAGGCCCTGGCTTACGCCATCGACCGGGACGCCATTGTTGAGGACGTCCTCTACGGCTACGGCACCCCCGCTTACAGCGACTGCCTCGGCGAACCCTGGGACAACCCCGACATGATCGTCCAATACGATCCCGAAAAGGCGAAATCCATCATGGAAGACGACGGCTGGACCTTAAACGATGAGGGCATCTACGAAAAAGACGGCAAAACCGCCGAATTCGAGCTGCTCTACATGGCCAACAATTCCGCCCGCACCGGTATTGCCATGGCCGTTGTCGAAATGGCCAAAAAAGTCGGCATTGCCATTACGCCCGTCGGTAAAAGCTGGGATGAGATTTCCTCGCTCTATTATGAAACGCCCCACGTTTTCGGCGCCGGGATGCACTCTCCTTCCGGCGTCATCAGCCACTATTACAGCGACACGGATACCGTGAACGGCGCCATGTACAGCAACGAGGAAGTAAACGCCGAAATCGAAAAAGCCCTCGCCGCCGACAGCGTCGAAGCGTCGTATCCCTACTGGATCTCCGCCCAGAATCAGGTCAGCCCCGATAACGACAGTCCCTGGATCTGGATCTGCGAAATTCAGCACCTCTACTTCGCCAAAGACGGCCTGAACGTCGTCGACCATAAGATCCATCCTCACGGCTACGGCTGGACCATCTTAAACAACGTCCACAATTGGTCCTGGGACTGACCAAAGCGAAGCAAAAATGACAGGCGTGAAAAGACGCCCTTTCGGCAAAGGACAAAAGAACGCGGCGAACCGTTTTTCCTCCATCAGCTCACGACGAGAAGTGAAATGAATCTCCCTTCATCTTGACGCGCCGCCTCCTTCAGCCCATAAAGGTTTCTTTTCACGTTTTCCAAGAGAGAGAAGGACGTCTCCCACAGCGGCCCGAAATCAAGGCCAGGATGAAAAACAGCGTTTCATCACCGCCGGGAGGCGTCCGCCCTCTCTCCATCGACTCAAAAAACACCCACCAAAACGGAGCGATATCATATGGGAATTCAGATCGGAAAATTCATCGGCGTCAACATCGCCAAAGCTGTTTTGCTCATCATCGCCATCAGTGTCGTTTGTTTTATTCTCGTCTCGGCCTCTCCGGTGGATCCCGTCCGGGCCTACGTCGGCGAAGTCGGCATGGCGAATATGAGCCAAGAAGCTTTGCAGCAACTCAACGACTATTTTGGCGTCAACACCCCCTTCTGGGAACGTTATTTCAACTGGCTCGGGGATTTCGTCCGCGGCGACATGGGCCAGTCCCTCATCTACCGACAGCCCGTCGCTGACGTCATCGGCGTCAAATTCATCAACTCCATGGCACTGATGATTACCGCCTGGATCATCTCCGGTATCCTCGGTTTCATCCTGGGGATCATCGCCGGAATGCGCCGGGGAAGCGCCGCGGACAAGCTGATTAAAGGCTACTCCCTGCTCCTCGCCAGCACGCCCTCGTTCTGGCTGGCGCTGATCATGCTGATGATCTTTGCCGTGTGGCTGCAGTGGCTGCCCATCGGGCTCAGCGTCCCCATCGGTGTAGACGCCTCCGAGGTATCCATCTTTGACACGGCGCGTCACCTGATTCTGCCGGCGCTGACGCTGAGCGTCATCGGCGTCGCCAACATCGCGCTGCATACCAGGGAAAAAGTCATCGACGTCATGGAAGCTGATTACATCGTTTACGCCAGGGCCTGCGGCGAAAGCACAAGGCAGATCCTAAAGAACCATGGCTTACGAAATATCCTGCTCCCCGCCATTACCCTGCAGTTCGCCTCCTTCAGTGAAATTTTCGGCGGCAGTGTTTTGGTGGAACAGGTCTTTTCCTACCCCGGCCTGGGGAACGCCGCCGTTTCCGCCGGTCTTTCCGGCGATGTGCCGATGTTGCTGGGCATCGCCGTCATCAGCGCCGCTCTCGTTTTCACCGGCAACCTCATCGCCAACATTCTCTACGGTGTCATCGACCCGAGGATAAGGAGGTCTATGCTTCATGAATGACGTTCACGCCGTCCCCGTTCTGCAAAGGGCGAAAAAGGCCCGGTTCAGCCTGAGAAAAAGAACCATCGCCGTGCTCGTCCTCACCGTCGGGTTCTTGCTGACCATCACCGTCGCCGGGGTCCTCTGCGGCGACGCGGCCGTCACGACGGATTTCACGCAGAAAAATTTCGCGCCCTCCTTCGCCGATCCCTTCGGCACCGACTGGCTCGGCCGCGACATGCTGGCCAGAACGCTCCGCGGCCTCTCCATCAGCATTTTCATTGGCCTCGGCGCTTCAACGGTCAGCGCCGTCATCGCCCTGATTCTGGGGACGATGGCGGCGACGCTGGGCAGCAAGGTCGACGCCGTCATTACGTGGCTTGTCGACCTGCTGATGGGGATCCCCCATCTGCTGCTGCTGATCCTCATCTCATTCGCTCTCGGCAAAGGCACCGTCGGCGTCATCGTCGCCGTGGCTTTGAGTCACTGGCCCAGCCTGACGCGGGTGCTGCGCGGGGAGATTCTACAGATCAAAGAAGAGGACTACGTAAAAATCGCGCGGAAGATGGGACAATCCCGCTGGCAGATTGCCGTAAAACACATTTTGCCCCACATTTTTCCCCAGTTCCTCGTCGGTTTGATCCTTCTCTTCCCCCACGCCATTCTCCACGAAGCCTCCATCACCTTTTTAGGCTTCGGTCTGCCGCCGGAACAGCCCGGCATCGGCAACATCCTCTCGGAGAGCATGAGCTACCTGTCGATGGGCATGTGGTGGCTGGCCGTTTTCCCCGGCGTCGCGCTGCTGCTCACGGTCATTCTCTTTGACACTGCCGGCGGCAATCTCCGCAAACTGATCGATCCGTTCAGCGCCCAGGATTAAGGAGGTCCCGTATGGAAAAAACAAAAGAAATACTGAACATCGAAGACCTCTGCATTTCCTTTGAACAGTACGAAAAAGGTCTCCGCCGCGTGGAGCTCAACGTTATCACCAATCTCAGCGTCAATGTAGGAGAAGGCGAAATCGTCGCCGTCGTCGGTTCCAGCGGTTCAGGGAAAAGTTTGCTGGCCCACGCCGTACTGGGCCTGCTGCCCAAAAACGCCAATGTCCGCGGCCGCGTTTCCTTCCGGGGAGAACTGCTGACGGCGGAACGCATCCGCGAGCTCCGGGGCAAAGAAATCTGTCTCGTTCCGCAAAGCGTCAGCTATCTGGATCCGCTGATGAAAGTCGGAGCCCAGGTGCGTCACAGCCGCGGCGACGAGGATTCAATCAAAAGACAGGAACGTCTCTTCGGCGATTACTCCCTCAAACAGAAAACCGCCGGACTGTATCCTTTTGAGCTTTCCGGTGGCATGGCCCGGCGGATCCTGCTGGCCTCGGCGCTGATGGAAAGCCCCAAACTGATCATCGCCGACGAGCCCACTCCCGGTCTCGATCTGCCCCTGGCCAAAAAGGCCATGGCCGATTTCCGTTCCTTCGCCGATGAGGGGAACGGCGTTCTGCTCATCACCCACGATATAGAGCTCGCCCTGGAAGTGGCCGACCGCATCGCCGTTTTCTACGCCGGAACGACGGTGGAGGAAGCCCTGGTCAGCGACTTTGAAAGGGAGGAAACGCTGCGCCACCCCTATACCAAGGCGCTGTGGCGGGCCTTTCCCCGCCGGGGGTTTCAGGCGCTGGACGGGGTTCAGCCTTACGTAAAGGACATGCCCGCGGGCTGTCCCTTCGCTCCCCGCTGCGGTCTGGCCGGTCCGGAATGCGCCGGGGAAATTCCCCTCCGCGCCGCCGCCGGAGGCACCGTCCGCTGTGTCCGGTTCTCCGGCGGTGAAGAAATAAACGGCGGCAAGGAGGCAAAAAGCAATGAGGCTTGAAGCAAAAGACATCACCTTCGGTTACGAAAAAGACAGACCCATTCTGAACCGGGTCAGCCTCACCGTCCGGGAAACGGAGCGCGTGGCCCTTTCCGCCCCCAGCGGATTCGGCAAAACCACGCTCTGCCGCCTTTTGGCCGGTTATGAGGAGCCCTGGTCCGGCCAGATTCTCCTCGACGGCAGACCGCTGCCGAAAAAGGGATACTGCCCGGTGCAAATGATCTGGCAGCATCCGGAACGCGCCGTCGATCCCGCGATCCGCATCGGGGATACCCTGGCGCAGTGTCCCGATCTCGACCCCGCCGTCATTGAGGGGCTGGGAATCGAAAAGGACTGGTATCACCGTTTTCCCGGAGAGCTTTCCGGCGGAGAAATCCAGCGTTTCTGCATCGCCGCCGCGCTGGGCGGCGGGACCCGATTTCTCATCGCCGATGAAATCAGCACCATGCTGGATCTCATCACCCAGAGTCAGATCTGGTGCTTTCTCCTTGCCGAGACGGAGAAAAGAAAGATCGGCATGGCCATTGTTTCCCACAGCGAGGATTTGACGAACCGCGTCGCCACAAGAATCATCCGCATGGACAGAAGATAAAGCCCTCCGCGAACGCTCCCCCCGAGCCGCCGAAAACCGCCTGAGCCGCGGTTTCGGCGGTTTTTAAAAACAATGGACTATGAACCTTGTTTTATGGTATAATATTTAAGGAAGCGCTGAACGACTCAGCCCTTCCTTTACCAAAACTTTGATCGGAGGCACACCATGAAAGACCCCAGAAGTCAAAAATTAGCTCAGTTACTGATTCGATATTCCACTCACCTTCAGCCGGGAGAGAAAGTCCTCATCGACTGCATCGGCGACTGCGCCGATCTCTGCAAAGACATCATCGAGGAAGCCTATAAAGCCGGCGGCATTCCCTTTATCAACGTGGAGAACCCCGTTCTGAACGCCGCCATTCTGAAACAGGCTCCGGAAGAATCCTTCACGACCCAGCGTCAATGGGAAGAACTGCGCATGAAGGAAATGGACGCCTACATCGGCGTCCGGGCGACGAACAACAGCTACACCCTAAAGAGCGTCCCGCCCCGCCAGCACGAACTCCAGTCGACGCTGCTCTGGGAACCGGTCCACGGCAAAATCCGGGTGCCGAAAACAAAGTGGGTCATCCTCCGCTATCCCAACGACTCCATGGCCCAGATGGCGGAAATGTCCACGGAAGATTTTGAGGATTATTTCTTCAACGTCTGCACCGTGGATTACGAAAAGATGTCCCGTTCCATGGATCCTTTAAAGGAACTGATGGAACGGACGGACAAAGTCCGCATCACCGGCCCCGGCACTGACCTGACTTTCTCCATCAAGGGGATTCCCGCCGTGAAGTGCGACGGCGAAAAGAACATCCCCGACGGCGAAGTCTACACCGCCCCGGTGAAGGACAGCGTCAACGGTACCATCCGCTATAACACCCCCTCCCCCTATGACGGATTTGTCTTTAAGGACATGACGCTGACCTTTGAAAACGGAAAGATCGTCCGGGCCGAATCCAACGACAGCGCGCGCTGCAACGCCATTTTCGACACCGACGCGGGCAGCCGTTATGTCGGCGAATTCTCCTTCGGGCTCAACCCCCAGATTCACGACGCCATGGGCGATATCCTCTTTGATGAGAAAATCGCCGGTTCCATCCACTTCACCCCCGGCGCTTCCTACGACGACGCCTTCAACGGCAATGAGAGCGCCGTCCACTGGGATCTGGTACTGATCCAGACGAAGGAATACGGCGGCGGCGAGATCTGGTTCGACGACGTGCTCATCCGCAAAGACGGCTTCTTCGTCCTTGACGAGCTCAAGGGGCTGAACCCGCCCGAAACCACGGAAAAAGACTGAGAGCGCAAATCTCACGAAAGAATGGTTGTGATGAAATGAAAAAAGATACGTCCGTAAAAATCACCATCGACGGCAAGGAATACATCTTTCCTTACGGAAGCCGCCTCTCCTCCATTTTGGCGTCCTTCGGCGCCATGGAAATTCCCGTCGTCGGCGCCTTTGTCAACGGCTACGTCCGCGGCCTCTACTACACCATCGTCGTCGACTGCGACCTCGCCTGGATCGACCTGACGACGAATCTCGGCCGCAGCATCTACCGAAACAGCCAGCGGCTGATGCTGGTGGCCGCCCACAACAAAATTTTTCCCGAACGCACCCTCTACATCAAACACACGCTGGGCGACGGCAGCTACTGCGAAAGCCGGGGCAGAAAAAAATTCAGTGACGAGATGCGGCTGGAGCTGAAAGCGGAGATGCAGCGGCTCATCGACGAGGCCGTGCCCATCGAGCACCGCTCCATCTTTTTGGAAGACGCCAAGGCCCTTTATCACAAGCGCGGCGAACGCATGCAGGAGGAAGTCGTCGCCGCCTCGAGTAAAGACAAGTTCAATTTCTACGAAATCGACACCACCGTTGAGGGCTTTCACGGCACCGTCGTCACCAACTGCTCCCTGCTGCCGATCTTCGACCTCACCGCCTTCGACCGCGGCTTTATCCTGCGGGCGCCGACAGCGGCAAACCCCAATTCCATCGCACCGAACCTGTCCATTCAGCGCATCGGTTCCCTGTTCCTCCATTTTGACCATTGGGCCGAGTCGCTGAAAATCAGCAACGTCGGCGAGCTGAACCACACCATCCGCCACGGCAGCGTCTCCCAGCTCATCGAGATGGCGGAAACGATGCAGATGCAGAATATCTTTGATATCGGCCGGGAGATCATTGACGACATCGAGAATATCCGCGTTCTCCTCATCGCCGGCCCCTCGTCCTCGGGGAAAACGACGTTCTCCCACAAACTGAGCATGTTCTTCAAAATCAACGGCATTGAGCCGGTCACGCTGGCCACCGACGACTATTTTGTCGACCGGGAGCACACGCCGGTGGACGAAAACGGCAATTACGATTTTGAAGCGCTGGAATGCGTCGATCTGCAGCGCCTTGACGAGGACCTGAAGAGCCTCATCGACGGCAACGTGACGGAAACGCCGATCTTCGATTTCATGAAGGGTGAGCGCAAAAAAGAGACCCGCAGAATGAAGATGAACGAGCGTCAGATTCTCGTCATCGAGGGGATCCACTGCCTCAACGAACGCATCGCCGGCAATATCCCGGCCAAAAACAAACGCCGTCTGTTTATGAGCGTCCTGACCCAGCTGAGCCTCGACCGCTACAACCCCATTTCCAGCACGGACAACCGGCTGCTGCGGCGGATGACCCGGGATAAGGCTACCCGCAACACCTCTCCGGCGGAAACGATCATGCGCTGGGAATCGGTGCAGCACGGCGAGAACATCAACATCACGCCCTACCGGGAAAACGCCGATTTCTTCTGCAACACCTCCCTCATCTACGAAATGGCGGTGCTGAAGCCCTTCATCGAACCGGCGCTGATGGCAATCACCCCGGATCAGCAGGCCTACAACGAGGCCAAGCGCCTTTTGGCCATTCTCGATCTGATGCTCCCCATCGACGCGGCGCAGGTACCGCCCAATTCCCTCCTGCGGGAATTCATCGGCGGCTCCGCTTTTTCCGATCAAATTTAAATCCATCCGGCGCGGCGGTCTTCATGACCGCCGCGTTTTCTTTTCCCCTCCTCTCCCCCTTCGCCTGACACAAAAAAGACAGAAAAAAAAGAGGTTTCGCTCTTTATTTCGGCGCGCTTTTATGGTACACTGTTACTATAAACAGCCTGTTAGCGCATATTATCCGACCGAAGAAGAAGGTTTTTGTCATGAAAAAGCTGCTGATTCCTCTCATCACCGCGATTTGTCTGATCTGCCCCGTCGGCATTGCCGCCGAGACGGATAACTGTGTCGTCACGCTGAAAGACGGCGCGGCGATCTCCCGGGAAATCGAAAAAGAATACGACCTCATCCCCGTGACCGAAGCAGAGCACGGCATCTATACGGCACCGGCGGAAAACGCCGGGGAACTGGAAGATCTTCCCGAAGTCGACGACGTTCGGGAACCGGTCTACTATACCCTTTCCGCTTCCTTTAACGATCCCTTTCTCGTTCAGGGCAGCCAATGGGCCGTTGACGCCCTGAACATGCCCTACGCCTGGAACCTGCTGAAAACAAAGGACCACGCCACCCCCACCATCGTCGTCATCGACACCGGCTACGCCTTCGACCACCCCGACGCCGGCAGCGTCAAAGGCGGCAGGGATTACGTCGGCGGCGGGAAGACCTCCTTCGACTATGAGACCCACGGCACGGAATGCGCCGGCGTCATCGGCGCC
Organism: uncultured Bacillota bacterium; assembly: GCA_902796855.1. Classification (GTDB taxonomy): domain Bacteria; phylum Bacillota; class Dehalobacteriia; order UBA7702; family UBA7702; genus UBA7702. The sequence continues at coordinate 16,046 of CADBQN010000083.1, forward strand.
GCCGCCGACAACGGTATCGGCATCGCCGGGGTCTACGACGGCTGCCGCATCATCGTACTCAGCATTTTTGAGCAGAACGCCAACGGCGAGAACATCGCCGAAGACACCAACATCACCGCCGCCGTCTACGACGCCGTCGACGTCTACCACGCCGACGTGATCTCCATGAGCTTCGGCGGCGGCTACAGCGCCATTGTGGAAGAAGCTGTCAATTACGCCTATGAAAACGGCGCGATCCTCGTCGCCGCCGCGGGCAACGCCGGCGTCAAAGATTCCCCCCTGGAATATCCGGCGGCATTCGACCGCGTCATCGGCGTCGCCAACATGAACGCAAGCCTCCGCATCGAACCGACTTCCACGCGGAACGAATCGGTCTTTATTTCCGCGCCGGGGGCGAACATCGTCACGCTGGTCAACCCGAATTCCGATAAAACGCCGGGAAAACTGTACGGCGGCGCCAACGGTACGTCCTTAGCGACGCCCTTCGTCTCGGCGCTGGCCGCCATCGCCCGCTCCTATGAACCGGGCCTCGATGCCGACGCGTTCCAAAACGACCTCCGCCAGACCGCCACCGACCTGGAAACCCCCGGCTACGACATCCGCTCCGGTTACGGCCTCGTCAATTACGAAGCGCTGCTGGAAAAGGTGATGAGCGACACGACAAGCTTCGCCATCGGCAGTGAGGAAGAACTGAGCCAATTCCGCGACGCCGTCAACGGCGGTCTCGACGCGGCCAACGGCTATCTCACCGCCGATATCGACGTTCCCGCCGATTTCGCTCCGATTACCGAGGAATACAACGGCACCTTCGACGGCGGCGGCCACACCCTCCGCGGTCTGAAAAAGCCCCTGTTCGGCATCGTCAGTGAAACCGGCGTCGTCAAAAAAGTCAGCGCCCAAGGGGAAATCAGCGGCGGCGGCCTCATTGCCGAGATCAACCGCGGCAAAATCATGGACTGCGTCACCGAGGGCGCCGTCACCGGTCCGGAAGCCGGCGGCGTCTGCGCCGTCAACAGCGGCGGCAGGATCCTCGGCTGTCTGAACCGGGCGGAAGTCCGCGGCGATCTCGTCGGCGGCATCGCCGCGAAAACGGAAAACGGCGGCAAGATCGGTCAGTGCGGCAATGTCGCCGCGGTGACCTCCCCGCAAAACGGCGCCGCGGGGATCTGCGCGAAAAGCGCGCGCGGCACCGATATCGTCAACTGCTACAATACCGGCGCCATCAGCGGCACACGGCCCTCCGGCGGCATTGTCGCCGAAGGCGACGGTTCCGCGCTCCACTGCTTCTACGCCAAGGAAAGCGTCTCCGGCGGGAATTCCGACAGGAACATCATCGCGAAAGACGGCGATTTCATGAAGACCCGCGCTTTCCTGCTGATGCTCAACGAAGACCGCCAGTATTTCAACTATGACGAGGCCGACGTCAACGGCGGCTATCCCCTCCCCGGCAGCGAAGCGGAGATCAAATTCTTCCGCGACGTCTACGGCGGCGACTGGTTCGCCAACGCCGTTTACAGCCTCGGCGCCGACGAGATCGTCTCCGGCCGCGGCAACCACTTCTACCACCCCAACGCCACCATCACCCGAGCGGAGTTCATCAAGATCCTCGCCGGGGTCGCCGGAGCCAATCTCTACGACTATGACGGCGCTTCCAAATTCAAAGATGTCCCCGCCGACCAGTGGTACACCGAGCCGATCAACTGGGCCGCCGAAAACAACCTGGCTTTTGGGAAAACGGCTGACCAATTCTGTCCCCACGATAACGTAACCCGGGAAGAAATCTGCTGCTTTTTGATGCGCTACATCCGGGGTTTCGCCCCCGGCGCCGCTGAGGGCAGCGGCGGGAAGGAATTTACCGACAGCGGCGATATTTCTCACTGGGCGAGAGAAGACGTCATCGCCCTGACGAAAAGGGGCGTCATCAACGGCTTCCCCGACCGGACGTTCCGCCCCAAAAAAACGGCGACGAGAGCCGAGGCGGCCATGATGATTGAGCAGATGCGAAAAAGCTTTGATTGATTCGTCGATTTCTCACTTTTTCTAAAAGAAAAAGAGGATATCTCTCATTTACGGCGAATTTTTATGTAAGAAAGTTTTTTTAAAACGATTCTTTTAAGGAGGGTGTCATACAATGGCCAACACAGAAAGCAAAAAAGCGAAAGAAACAACGAAGGAAACGGCGATGTGCGCTTATTACAAAACGGAAAAGAAACCGAACGACGGCGGCGACTGCTATTCCTTCGAACCGGAAAATCACGACGCTTATACCTGCATGCCCAGACTTTGCGGCAAATGCTATTACTATAAAAAATAAGTTCGGAACAAACTGAAAAAGGAAACAAAGCAGCAAATAAAGTGAAACATCCAGAGAATCGAAAAAGACTCAACCTCAAAAAAAAGCGGCGCCGCGCGGCGCGGCGATACAGCGGGAACGCGCTGACCGTATGAAACAAACGGTCCCGGCGCGAAAGAGTCTTTTGTCGGCGATCTGAGGCTGTCTGTTGTCGTTGACGAGCAGACAGTCTTTTCTTTTTTAAAAAAAACAGATACGAAATTTATGGAGGGCAACAATGAACACCGGTGATATCACCTTTATAATCGTTTCCACCGCCATGGTCTTTTTCATGACGCCGGGGCTGGCGCTGCTTTACGGCGGCCTCGCCCGGAAAAAGAACGTCATGAGCATGTTCATCCAATGCTTCATCGCCATCGGCGTCGTCACCGTCGTCTGGGCGGTCTGCGGCTTCACCATCGCCTACGGCAGCGACGTCGCGGGCATCTGCGGCGACTTTTCCTACGCGCTGATGAACAACGTCTCCGTCGAGGCGAATCCCCTGAGCGACAATATCCCCTTTGTGCTGTTCTTCTGTTTCCAGCTGGCTTTCGCCATCATCACCCCGGCCATCATCGCCGGCGCCGTGGCGGAGCGGTTCTCCTTTAAAGCCTACATCTGGCTGCTGATCCTCTGGAGCGTCCTGGTCTACGCCCCGGCGGCGCACCAGATTTGGGGCGGCGGCTGGCTCGCCAACGGCCTCGGCGCGCTGGATTTCGCCGGCGGCATCGTCGTCCATATGTCGGCGGGTTTTTCCTCTCTCGCCGCCGTCATCGCCCTGGGCAACAGAAAGGACCTGGATTACAGACCCTTCAATATGGCTTACGTCGCCATCGGCACGGCGATCTTATGGGCCGGGTGGTTCTTCTTTAACGGCGGCAGCGCTCTGGCCGCCGACGGCACCGCGGCGCTGGCCATGTCCAACTCGTTCCTCGCCAGCGCCACGGCGATGCTGGCCTGGACGCTCATCGCTTATGGCCGTTCCAAATCCGTCACCCTTCTCGACGGACTCCTCGGCGGTCTCGCCGGGCTCATCGTTGTCACGCCGATGGCCGGTTACGTCGGCCCGCAGACGGCGTTCCTCGTCGGCATTCTCGGCGGCCTGATGAGCTATGGCTGCGTACAGTTCCGCACCGCCAGGAACTGGGACGACACAATGGACGTCTGGGCGCTCCACGGCATGAGCGGCCTTTTGGGCATTCTGCTCCTCGGCGTTTTCGCCGATCCCGCCCTCACCGGCGGCATTGCCGGACTGCGTTTCGGCGGCGGTTTCGCCCTCCTGGGCAAACAGTGTTTGGCGGCGCTCATCTCCGGCGCCTACTTCTTCATCATCACCTTCGTTCTCGTCAAGATCCTGATGAAGACATGCGGCGCCCGCGTTTCCGAAGAGCTTGAGGAAGAAGGCTTTGACAGCGGCTATCATCACGAAAATCTCTATAACGAATAAAGACCGGGATCACAGCGGCGCTGAAGGGGATCGTTCCTTCACCGCCGTTCCCCCGTTTTTTCGGCGGAAAACGCAAAGATCCCGCCCGGCGGCGTGTCCGCGAACGGACGTGATCCGGAAAACAAAAAAACAAAATTTTTAAAAAATTTTTCCATTTTTTTAATTAAAAAAGCAGGAAAAAACATAATAAGGTAGAATATAGAATAGGTAAGTTTTTTCTTTATGACACAGTGTGATTCGCGCCAAACGAATACAAACATAAAAAAACAGACAACTTATGTTTGATTAAGTCAAAAAGAAGAGGTGGAGAGATGCGATTAAGTACTAAATTATTCGGCCACGCCCATCAGTTCCGCGATGTCAAGGACGTGCTGGCCAAAGCCAACGAAGAAAAATCCGGGGACACCCTGGCGGGGATCGCCGCCCAGAGCGTGGAAGAACGCGTCGCGGCCAAAGCCGTGCTCAGCCAGATGACGCTGGAAGACCTGTACAACAACCCGGTCATCCCCTACGAACGGGATGAAGTCACTCGAATCATCATCGACGACGTCAACAAAACGATCTTCGACGAAATCAAAAACTGGACTGTGGAAGCGCTCCGCGAATACATCCTCGATCTGGATGTCACCGGCGCCGATATCCGCCGCATCAGCCGCGGGCTGACCTCGGAAATGGTCGCCGCCGTCTGCAAACTGATGTCCAACATGGACCTGGTGCTTGCCGCGCAGAAGCTCCGCGTCACGGCCCATTGCCGCACCACCATCGGTGAGGAAGGCCGCCTCGCTGTCCGCCTGCAGCCGAACCATCCCACCGATGACGTCGACGGTATTTTGGCTTCCCTCCGCGAAGGGATTACCTACGGCATCGGTGACGCCGTCATCGGCATCAACCCCGTTGAGGACAACCCCGTCGGGACCAAACGTCTCCTCGACGCCGTGGAAGAATACATGCTGAAATATGACCTGCCGGCCCAAAGCTGCGTCCTCTCGCACGTAACGACCCAGATGAAAGCCATTGAAGACGGCGCTCATACCGGCCTCATCTTCCAGAGCATCGCCGGCACCGAAGCGGCCAACACCGCTTTCGGCATCGAAGGCAAGACCATCGCCGACGCCAGAGCGCTGATGCTCGAACGCGGCATGGCCGAAGGCCCCAACGTCAACTACTTTGAAACCGGTCAGGGCAGCGAACTTTCCTCCGAAGCCCACGACGGCGCCGACCAGGTCACCCTGGAAGCCCGCTGCTACGGCTTCGCCAAACGCTTCCAGCCCTTCCTCGTCAACACCGTTGTCGGTTTCATCGGCCCCGAATATCTCTACGACGGCAAACAGGTCGCCCGCGCCGGCCTCGAAGACCACTTCATGGGCAAGCTCACCGGTGTTCCCATGGGCGTTGACGTCTGCTACACCAACCATATGAAGGCCGACCAGAACGACCTGGAAGACCTCGCCGTTCTGCTGACCACCGCGGGCTGCAACTACTTCATGGGCGTTCCCATGGGCGACGATATCATGCTCAATTATCAGACCTCCAGTTACCACGATATCGCTTCTCTGAGAGCGATCTCCAACACCCGTCCGCTGGCCGAATTTGAATGCTGGATGGAAAAATACGGTTTCATGGAAGACGGCAAGCTGACGAAAAAAGCCGGCGACGCGTCGTCGATTATGTAAGGGGGTAGTGATATGAATAATCAGGAAATTCAAAGGATCGTCTCTTCGGTCATGGCGGAAATCAACAAAAAGGCGCCCCTCGGCGCCAACGGCAACACCTCCACCGGTGAAGTGCCGGATATTTCCCAGATCGGCAACCCGCTGAACGTGCCGGATCCGGAAAACCGCGGCGCGTATGAAGATATGATGAACGCCACCTCCGCCCGGATCGGCGTCTGGAGAGCCGGGACCCGTCCCCTCACCCAGACCATGCTGAAATTCCGCGCCGACCACGCCGTCGCGCAGGACGCCGTCATGAGCTACGCCGACGAAGCCATCATCAACCGCCTCGGCTTCATCCAGCTGGAATCGAAAGTCGCCGATAAAGACGAATATCTTACCCGTCCCGACCTTGGCCGTGTTCTCTCCGACGAAAGTATCGCCAAGATGAAGGCGGAAGCCACCCCCGGCGCCCAGATCCAGATCGTCGTCGGCGACGGCCTCAGCGCCAAAGCCATCGACTCCAACATTGAGGATGTCTTTTCCTCCTGCAAAGCCGGTCTCGAAGCCAAAGGCTACAACCTCGGCAAAGATATCTTTGTGAAGAACGCCCGCGTCGGCATCGTCAACTGCATCGGCGAAATCCTGAAACCGGAACTGATCCTGCTCTTCATCGGCGAACGCCCCGGTCTCGGCACCGCGGAATCGATGAGCGCATATCTGACCTATCAGCCCGTCGCCGCCACCGTCGAAGCCGACCGCACGATGATCTCCAACATCCACAAGGGCGGCATTCCCCCGGTAGAAGCCGGCGCTCAGATCGTCTCCCTCGTCGAAAAGATCCTCACCCAGAAGACATCCGGTCTTGATTTGGAACTGTAAAAGCTCCCTGCCAAGGCAAATACGTTCCCTCCATCCCAAAGGATGGAGGGAATTTTGCGTCAAAATCAAAAATCAACCGTTGTCATCGCGGCGAAAAAAGTGTATAATATGTAATTGCGAATAACATGACGAGAAAGAAATGGTGAAGGATTTGAAGAGAGAAGATTTGAGAAACATCGCGATCATCGCCCACGTCGACCACGGCAAGACCACCCTCGTGGACAAAATGCTGAAACAGAGCGGCACCTTCCGCGAGAATCAGGTGGTGGAAGAGCGCGTGATGGACTCCAACGACCTGGAACGGGAACGCGGGATCACGATTTTAGCGAAGAACACTTCCGCCAATTATAAAGGCGTTAAAATCAACATCGTCGACACGCCGGGCCACGCCGATTTCGGCGGCGAGGTCGAACGCGTTCTGAAAATGGTCAACGGCGTCCTTCTGCTGGTCGACGCCTCCGAAGGGCCGATGCCCCAAACGCGGTTCGTGCTGGAGCACGCCCTGGCGCTGAATCACAAAGTCATCGTCCTCATCAACAAGATCGACCGCCCCGACCGCAGAATCGACGAAGTCGTCGACGAGGTGCTGGAGCTTTTGATGGATCTCGGCGCTTCCGATGACCAGCTGGACAGTCCCTTTATCTACTGTTCCAGCCGTCAGGGCATCGCCATGGAAGACCTCGATCATCCCGCCGAGGATCTCACCCCTCTCTTTGAGAAAATCCTTAACTATTTTGATCCTCCCGAAGGCGATCCCGAAGGCGACCTTCAGGTACTCGTCTCTTCTATCGACTATAACGAATACGTCGGCCGCATCGCCGTGGGCCGCGTGGAACGCGGCACCATCCGACAGAATCAGGAAATCACCATCTGCGATTACCACGACGCCGCGGTAAACTACAAAGCGAAGATCACGGCGCTCTATCAAATCGATGGCCTCGACCGCACCCCGGTGGAGGAAGCCACCGCCGGCGATATCGTCTCCTTTTCCGGCATTGAGAACGTCAACATCGGCAACACCGTCTGCGCCTTAAATCAGCCGGATCCCCTTCCCTTCGTCAAGATCAGCGAACCCACCGTGGAAATGACTTTTTCCGTCAACGACAGCCCCTTCGCCGGCCGGGAGGGTAAATTCGTCACCTCCCGCCAGCTGCGGGAACGGCTCTTCCGTGAGCTGCTGAAAGACGTGTCCCTGCGGGTGGAAGAAACCGACAACACCGACCAGTTCCGTGTCATGGGCCGCGGGGAAATGCACCTCTCGATTCTGATTGAGAATATGCGCCGGGAAGGCTACGAATTCCAGGTCAGCACCCCGAAAGTCCTCTTTAAACACGTCGAGGGCAAAGTCTTGGAACCCTATGAAGAGCTCGTCATCGACGTCCCCGAGGAAACGATGGGAACCGTCATGGAGAGCATGGGACAGCGCAAAGGCGAACTCCGTTCCATGCAGCCGGTGGGGAACCGCGTCAAAATGGAATTCATCATCCCCAGCCGCGGGCTCTTCGGCTACCGCAACGAGTTCATGACCAACACCCGGGGCGAAGGCATTATGACCTCGGTCTTTTACGACTACGACGAATACAAGGGCGAGGTAGAGCAGCGGGGCACCGGCTCGCTGGTGGCCTTTGAGTCCGGGGAAAGCGTCACCTACGGCCTCTTTAACGCCCAGGAGCGCGGCACCCTCTTTATCGGCCCCGGGGAACAGGTATACGCCGGCATGGTCGTCGGCTTCTCCCCGAAGAACGAGGATCTGACCGTCAACGTCTGCAAAAAGAAGCAGATGACCAACACCCGCGCCTCCGGCAGCGACGAAGCCCTGCGGCTGACGCCGCCCCGGCGCATGAGCCTGGAGGAGGCCATCGAGTTCATGAACGACGATGAACTCCTCGAAGTGACGCCGGATCATTACCGCATCCGCAAACGCCTGCTCGATCACGCCGACCGCATGAGGGCGCTGAAACGGAGCAAAACCGCGAATCAATAACGAAAAAAGCCATTGAAAAAGCCTTTCGGTGAAATAAACCGAAAGGCTTTTTTGCGTTTTAAAGGGCGCGGCGCGGCTGTTACTCCGTGATCCGTTTTCCCTGGACCACAAAGCGGCTGGCGCGGTTGTTCCGGGAATTACAGGTGGAGAGTGTGACGATACGGTCGTTTTCGGTCAGCTCCACGCCGAGATCAATGATGGAAGCGTTCCTGCACTTCTGAGCGAATTCATAAAAATCCCAGGAGTAGTTGAAGTGATCGGTATAGACAAAGCTGGCGGAATACGTCTCATAAGCGGCGAAGATCTCGTAGCGGAGCTCGCCCCCTTCCACATAGATGCTGAAGGTCCGGTGGGACTGGAGGAACGCCGGGTCCTTAAAATCCGGCAGTTTGCCGAACATGGAGCCGTCCCGCATGTGGTGACCGTAGATCAGCGTGTTCTGATCGGAAAAATCCGCCGCGTTGTAGCAGTTCATAAAGATACTGCCGTTTCGGCTCGGCGAACCGTCATAGGCCGTTTTCAGGTACTTATCGTTGTCCGTACCGCGAACGATGGGATAACTGATTGCCGTATCGTCAATCACGAGCCAACCAATGACTTCGGGATTCACCGCTTTCAGCGCGGGGAAATCGACGGAAAAGCCGGTATCATCCTGTTCCGGAGCGACATAGGCTTCTTCCGCCTCGGAATAGAGGCGGCTGGCCTGATGATAGCCCCAGGCGATGAAAAGAATCTTTCCGGCGCTGAATAGGAACACGCCGGAAAGAAGGATGATGAAAAACAGATTTATTTTTTTATTGATGCCGGATTTCTTTTTAATGATTAAGCCTGCTCTTTCTTTTGGTCATAGGCCAAATACGCGATACCGAGAAGGGAAAGGATCGCCATCAGCGTGTAGAGATAGAGATGATCGTTATCCCCTGTCTGCGGAGTCGTGGTAGTGGCATTTGTGGTAGTGCCGGTGGTGGTGTTCGCGGCCGTCGTGTTGTTGGCCTGCCATACGGCGTAGAGATTGAGATCATCCGTCACTTCGACGGTATCGCCAACTTTATACTTCACGGTACCGGCTTTGGCTTCTTCCTCAGAAGTCGCCCAGCCGAGGAACGCGTAGCCGTCTCTCTTCATCAGGGAGTCGGTCATCGTCGCGGCGTTCGCCGTGGTGGAAGCGAGATTGCCGCCGCCCATGATCGTCGCGGTCTTGTTCGTTTCCGTATATTTCGTGGAGTCGACGGGGACGGTCACGGCGCTGTCCGTGGTTTCGCTGCCGGTGTTGGCATGGTAGGTCACGGTATTGAAATTCGCTTTCCAAACGGCGTATAACGTGATGGGGCCGGAAATTTTATCGGCGGTGATCTTATCCCCTACCTTATATTCGGCTTCGGCGTTAACGGCTCTGGCATCGGTGGCCCAACCGACGAAGGTGTAGTTCGTCGCCGTCAGTGTCTGGTCGACGGTGTAATCTTCTTTATACGCAACTTTCGCCGGTTCGGGAACGGTGATCGTTTCCGTCGTATCGCTGAGGTTCTTGTCAAAGGTCACTTTAATGCCCCAGACAGCGGTGAATTCCAGCGTATCTTTGGCGCCTTTGTCCACAGCCATGTTCAGGGATTTTTCGTCAAAGTTATCGCCGGCGTCAAACATCATGCCGGTCAGACTTTCCTTCCAGCCGAGGAACTCAAAATTCGTGTCGCTGCAGGTCGGCGCGGCGGCCAGAATATTTTTGTTCAGCTTCGCGTCGGCTTCGGAAAAGGTCTTCAGCGTCGACTCATCATTCTTCTGAGTGACCGTCACGCCGGCGGGAAGATCTCCGTCTTTATAGACAACAGAATACGTCCCGGTCAGCACCGCGCTCGCTCCGGCGGAAAATACGCCCAAGACAAGAGCCAAGGCGCAAACGACCACAAGAAGTTTGCTGATTTTGTGTGTTTTGGATTTAAGAATGCTCATTTTTTCGCCTCACAACCGTTTTAGTTTATATAGATTATTAGTCCATCATATATACGGTGCTATTATAACACAGGCCTTTTTAAATTTCAATATCATAATGCGAAAAAAACGGCTGACTTTCTAAAATTTTTCTTAACAAACCTTCTTTCCCCGACCGGACCGCGGAAAAAGGAGAGAGCCGAAGCTCTCTCCTTTTCATGTTAAGTCATTTTTGATTTATCAGCACTTGCCGACGATGCGGACGGTATCGCCGTTGGTCAGGGACGCGGCGTTGGCCTCATCCATATCGACATGCATTTCCAGACGGAATTTGTCGCTGACACGGATCAGAACTTCCTCAAAGGTCAGGTTGCGTTCGCCGCAGGTCCGAACGTTGACGTGGTCGCCGTTTTTCAGACCGAGGCGCGCGGCGTCATCGGTGTGCATATGAATATGCTTCAGCGCGATGATGCAGCCTTCGGGAATGTTGATGGAGCCCTTGGGGCCGACAATGGTGATCGGCGCCGAGCCGGCGAGGTCGCCGGAATCTCTCAGCGGCGGTTTCACGCCGAGCTTAAAGCAGTCGGCAACGGAAACTTCCACCTGGGTCTGCTTTCTGGCGGGGCCGAGAAGGCGGACCCGTTCGATGGCGCCGCCGGGGCCGACCAGCGTCATCACTTCCTGGCAGGCGAACTGCCCGGGCTGAGATAAATCTTTGAAGTGTGTCATCGTCGCGCCCTGGCCGAAGAGTTTTTCAAAATCTTCCTGGCTCAGGTGGATGTGACGATTGGAAACGCCGATGGGAACGAGGGCGTCGTCAGTATCAAACTGAAAACAGCCGTCTTTTCCGCATTGTTCGGCAATGATCTTCGCAACCAATGCCGCGATTTCCTGTTCATTCATTCGGTTCGCCCCCCTTTTTAACGCTGGATCTGGGCAAGAACCTGTTTGACGACTTCGGAGATCATTTCAGCGCTGGCGCCGTTGGCGCGAGCGGGCTGAGCCTGAGCCGGCGCGGCGCAGGCGGGAGAGCTCCCTTCTTCGGGGATGTTGGGTTCACACATACCGTAAGCGAGCTTCTTGACGTTGATCAGATGCATCGGGCTCAGGTTTTCGTCCAGGCTGGAGCCGCCGCAGGTACCGCAGCCCAGGGTCAGGGACGGTGTGATGTTGGTGGTATAACCGATACCGCCGAGGGAAGAAGGCGTGTTGACCAGGATACGGGAAACGGGTTTCGCGCCGAATTCCCGGATGATGGCGTCATCCTTGCTGTGAACGGCCAGGCTGTGGCCGATCCCGCCGATGCTCAGCAGGCCCATGGAAAGAGCGCAGGCGTCGTGCCAGTCTTTGACACAGTAGAAGCCAAGCACGGAGGTGAGTTTTTCATGGGACAGCGGATATTCTTTGCCGTAGCCGTCCATCGGAGCGATGAGCAGTTTCGTTCCCTGGGGAACGGTAACACCGGCGTGTTCCGCGATGTAGCAGGCGGATTTACCGACAAAGTTGGCGTCCATGCCGTTATCCGGCGTCATGATGGTCTTCGCGACCTTCGCGGTTTCTTCCTCGTTCATGATGTAGCAGTTTTCCGCTTTGAGGCAGGCGATAACTTCGTCACGAACGGGCTGATCGGCGAGGATGTGCTGTTCGGAAGCGCAGATCATGCCATGGTCGAAAGTTTTGCTGACGACGATGTCATGAACGGCTTTTTTGACGTCCGCCGTTCTTTCGATGAAGGCGGGGACGTTCCCGGCGCCGACGCCGAGAGCCGGTTTCCCGGCGGAATAAGCGGCCTTGACTAGACCGGGGCCGCCGGTGGCGACGATGGCGGCGACGTTGTCGTTGTGCATCAGGGCGTCGGCCCCTTCCATGCTGGCTCTGGACAGGCACTGAATGGTGCCGTCGGGAGCGCCGGCGCGGGAGGCGGCGTCAGCGAGAACCTGTGCGGCGGCGTTGATGCATTTCACGGCCCGGGGATGGGGCGAGAAGATCACGGCGTTGCCGGCCTTCACGGCGCACATGGCGTTGTGGATCACAGTGGAAGTCGGATTCGTCGTGGGAATGATCGCCATGATGACCCCGACGGGGCAGGCGATTTCGTATACTTTGTTAACGGGGTCTTCACTGATGTAACCGGTGGTCTTCATGTCTTTGATGTATTCGTAGACATTTCTCCCCGCGAAAGTATTTTTGATGATTTTGTGTTCGTAAACACCGTATTTTGTTTCATCACAGGCCATTCTCGCCAGCCATTCGGCATTGGCGTCAACGGCATCAGCCATAGATTTAATGATTTCATCTAATTTCTGCTGAGAAAAGGTGGCCAGGATGTCCTGGGCTTCCTTGGCTTTGCGGGCCAAGTCTCTTGTTTCCTGGATGATTCTCAGATCAAAATCGAGTGTCAAAGCTATAATCCCCCTTTCTCCAATTGGATCTTATCGATCTTGGTGACGCTTCCCCGCCGCCCTTTCCGAAAAAACAGCGGCGCGGAAGATAATTATTTCATTTTAGCTTTGGTAATTTCCTGGATCAATACCTTTTTGTTGGCAGCGGAAATTTCTCTGCCGACAATGGCGATTCCCTCAGTGGCACGGGCGAGTTTTCGCAGATCCTTGACGGCCATGCCTTCTAATTCTTTGGCGATATCGACTTCGGAGATCTGGGCCTGTTCCGCGGGGGCTTCCGCTTCGAGGGGAGCTTCGGCGTTTTCCGCTTCGGCTTCCGATTCTTCGGCGGGTTCGGCTTTTTCTTCCGGTTCCGCCGGTTCTTCGGCTTCCGGCTCATCCGCCGGTTCCGCCGGTTCCTCGGCTTCCGGTTCTTCCGGTTCGGGCGCCGTTTCTCCGCCGTCGGACGGAGAAACGGGACCGTCGTCGTCATCATCCAATAAAGGTAATGTAGGTAAAATATACTCTACTTCGTGATGGGGTCTGGGAATCACGTGCACAGAGATGAGTTCTCCGACTCTCTGCGCGGCGGCGGCACCGGCGTCGGTCGCGGCTTTCACCGCGCCGACATCACCGCGAACCATGACGGTGACATAAGCGCCGCCGACATGGACTTTGCCGATCAAAGTGACATTGGCCGCTTTGACCATGGCATCCGCCGCTTCAATGGAGCCAACCAGCCCTTTGGTTTCGATCATACCCAAAGCAATGTTTTGAGTTGGCATAGAGTTCAACCCCTTTACAAATTACAGCCTGCGGCAAATTATTCGTTGCCGAGTTTCGGTAAAATGTATTCGACTTCGTGATGGGGACGGGGGATAACATGGACGGAGATCAGTTCGCCGACTCTCTGGGCGGCAGCGGCACCGGCGTCAGTCGCGGCTTTAACAGCACCGACATCACCGCGGACCATAACGGTGACATAAGCGCCGCCGACATGGACCTTACCGATGAGCGTTACGTTGGCGGCTTTGACCATGGCATCAGCCGCTTCGATGGAGCCAACTAAACCTTTGGTTTCGATCATACCTAATGCGATATTTGTCATTTTTTATTTCCTCCTGTTTGAAAATAAACTTTCAATTTTTTAAATTTTTTAAAATGAAATTTTAATTTTTTAAGCTTACTTCAAGCCGCAAGTTTCGGCCCAGTTCGCAGGGTAGGTCACGAAGAAGAACTTCGCTTTGTTGGGGGTGGTGAAGGTTACGTGGGTATTTGCGGGGATGTAGAAGGAATCACCGGCATGACCTGTAAACCTCTGACCGTTGACGATGAATTCAAGAGTACCGTCAATCACGTAATCCATTTCATCGTAAGTGAGGGTCCAATCAAGAGAGGAATTATCAAATTCCATGATGCCCGATGTCATGTTGGGGCTTTCCTGGGGATTTGTAAACTCTTTGATGTAGATCCCGGGGCGGTCGTTGGTGCCGTCATTGAAGACTTCCAACGGAGCGTTCGCCGATTTGATCAGCATGAAACCCGTACCGGGGTCGATGACCCGGTCAAGATTTCCCTGAGGGCACTCCCCCAGGCCCGCTAAGACCTGCTGAACAATTTGAGCGACGAGCTGAGGATCGACGCCGGCAGCGGCGGGAGCCGCGGGAGCCGCGGGGGCGGCGGGAGCGATGTTCGCGGCGGAACAAGGCGTTACAGCGGCGGGCACCGCCTGATTCTGAGGCGTGAAGCCACCGCAGGAGACAGAAGTGATGGGCTGAATGGGAGAAGGAGCGCCGGCGTTAAAGGGGCTCTGAGCGGTTCTCACCGGATCAACGTTCACCAAAGCTTCCCGGGCGATGGGATTCGCCTTCGGCCAGGGGGTCGTGTAGGAAGACGGCGTGTTCTGTGTTCTTACGGAGCAGTTCGTTCTGGGGATCACATCCGGCCAGGGGGAGGTATACAGGGGCTGATCGCTTCTGTAACCGGGGACCGGAGGGCATTTCGTTGCCGGAGAAACCGCGTCGGATTTTACCACCGAGGCGCCGGCAGCGACGATGGGAGAGGCGCCGCTGGAAATCGGATAAGAATCGGGATTGCCAACGCCGTAAGGCAGGCGTCCTTTGATGATTTTTACCCCAAATTCAGTGGCCGCGTCTCTGGCTGCAGGTGTAATGACGGTGTCGTCATCTTGATAGAATTCTTTTTGACCTTGTTCGTACAGACTTCTGATGTCATTTACGGAAATAAGTCGTTTCAATTCTCTTTCACCTCCTTGAAATTGTAAAGGGTTAAATATTGAAATTTATAAAATATGGGCTGTAAGTGCTTTGTGCGGCGAAGGGATGACAACGGATTCTACCAGCATTCCCTTTTCCGCGCAGGTCTCTTTGCCGACGTTCACGGAGGCCGTTACGTCCCCGACATCGCCGGTGAGGGTCACGAAGGACTTGCCGCCGATCCCGGTACCGACGCGGATCTCAATGAGATCGACTTCGCCGGCTTTCACGGCGGAATCCGCCGCGACGATCAGCGCCGCGATGGAGAAGGACTCCACAACACCGAGGGCGTCCAACTCTCTGACGTCCGACGC
Organism: uncultured Bacillota bacterium; assembly: GCA_902796855.1. GTDB lineage: Bacteria > Bacillota > Dehalobacteriia > UBA7702 > UBA7702 > UBA7702. The sequence goes on from CADBQN010000083.1 coordinate 31,240, forward strand.
CGAAGAGATCGCTTTTATAACTGAGGGATGGACATTGGGGATGACGAAATCATCCACAACGGAGTCTCTGCCAACAGTGTTCCCGGCCTGAACCGAGTTATACACCGCCGAGACCTCACCCCAAATCAATACAATGTATTTGCCGGGACAGATCGGACGGGCGTCCAGCAGCTCAACACGAGACTGTTTGAGCATGGCATCCGCCGCCTCAATCCCTTTGGCATTACTGACAAATTCTACTAAACCGATGGCGTTTATCATCTCCGGGCACCTCCTGCCTTGATCACGATCACGGAGTCCGTAATTTCCGTTACCGTTCCGTCAATGCTCGCGTGGACCGGCGCTCCCAAAGCGTCTGCGGGAATTTCGCCGATCATGTCGCCGCGCTTCACGCTGTCCCCCACCTGAACGATGGGTTTCGACGGCGCGCCGACGTGCTGTTTCAACGGAATTTTGACCGTGTCAAAATGGTATTCTTCCTCAATCAGGGGTGCGGCTACATCGTAGCGGGCCAGATCGATCCGGCGAACGATCCTCGAGGAAGGCACTCTCCTATCCTTCCTGTGCGGATGCACCCTTTGCGGATCGGGTTTATCCAACGGTTTGATTCCCTGAGCCATGAGCTGCCGTTTCACCTGGGCGTTTACCGTGCGGGGCATCAGATGCGCCGGGCAGGAATACTGCTCGCACATGCCGCATTCGCAGCAGGCAAAGGCCATGCGGAGAACGTCTTCGGCGGCTTCTCCGTATTTCAGCGCCCGCATGATCCGATGAGGTTCGATCTCGTGGCCCAGCAGGTAGCGGGGGCAGAGATCCGTGCAGTATCTGCATTGGATACAGGCGGACTGCGTCGTTTTGGAGATGGCTCGCATGGATTTTCTTCTCATCCGAATCAGATAATGAGATTCAGGTAAAACAATGTAGGCTTTCGCGGCCTTTTTGACGGGTTCGTCCAGATCCTGAACGAGTCCGCCCATCATCGGGCCGCCGTCAATGACGCCGTAGCCTTTGGCGTCAGTAACGCCGGCCAGGGCGAGGGCTTCGCGAACGGATATGCCTACCGGGACTTTGACCGTCACGGGATGGGGAACATGTCCGGTAACGGTGATATACGTTTCCGTTACGGGCTTTCCCTCATCAACGGCAGCGGCCACATTGATCAGCGTTTCCACGTTGGTCACGACCGCACCGACGTGAATCGGCAATCCGCCCTGAGGTACCTCACGGCCGGTCGCTTCATACAGTGTTACCTGCTCATCACCGGCGGGATAGAAGTCATCCAGAATGAATACGGATAATTTTTCGTTATCCGCCACGGCTTCCTGCAACAGCTCTACGGCTTCTTTATGCTTGCCTTTAATGGCGATAATCCCTTCTTTGGCACCAGTCTCCTCAACAATGATGGTGAGGCCGCGGATGAGCTTGTCGATGGCGATGATCATCAGCTGCTGATCGACGCGGATCAGCGGTTCGCATTCGGCGCCGTTGACGACGACCACTTCCGCCTCAACGTTATACTTAACGTGACTGGGGAACCCGGCGCCGCCGGCGCCGACGATTCCGGCATTTTTTATCTTTTCAATCACATTGGAAGCCATTTCTTACTACTCCTTATGCGGCGAGAAACTCCATTCGTTTTCATCGATGATCCCGACAATCAGCAGGTCGATGGGAACATTGCTGTCGTACCCCCCGGCCCGACGGGCCGAGGACCCGCCGACGGTGATGACGAGTTCACCGATGCCCGCGCCGATGATATCGGCAGCGATCTGCACCTTGCCGCCGTTGTTCGCGGGGTTTTCCAGATCCGAAGGAGTATCCAGAATCTGGACGACCATGAGTTTCGCGCTTCGTAAATCTTCAACTTTTCGGGTTGACCAAATGTTATCGATGACTCGACCTATGCGCACGTTCCTTCACATCCTCTCTTACAGATCGGCGTACAGAGAATCTTCTTTACTGCCCTCCAGCATACTGCCGAGAGCAATACCCAAAGGCGTGACGAGCATCGGGTTATCCGGTTTGACCACGGTGATGCCCAGCTGCTTTTCCATAACGCCCTCGACGCCTTCAAAACAGCAGGTACCGCCCACCAGGTAAATCGTATCCACCTTATGTCCCTCAATGGACTTTTTAACGATGGAACCCATCTTTTCAAAGACCGGCCGGACAATGGGTAAAAGCCCGCTGTGCTCCGAGGGGTCCTTTTTCAGCTTTTCCGCCTCAAGGAAAGGAATGCCTTTCGCCCCGGCAATGACGAGACTGATATGCGTACCGCCGGAGGGTTCGTCGTCCACGCTGATGACTTTGCCGTCTTTCAGCACGGCGATCCCGGTGGTGCCGCCGCCGATATCGACCACGGCGCCGTCTTCGATGTGAAGAACATTGTTGGCCGCCGTCGGTTCATCCATGGTGTATTCCACTCTGAAGCCGCAGGCTTCGGCGACGTAGCGGATGGCGCGGCAGTCGCTGACATCGGTTCCCGGCGGATATGCGACACCCGCCAGTTCCAGTTCGGTGCCGATGTTTTTCTCGATCTTCGCTTTGAGCTTTTTCACGATCTGCATCGCGCCGTTGTAGTCGACGACCAGACCGTCCTTGACCACTTCGGCAAACTGCATGGCCCCGGCGACCGGGGTACCGTCCTCGTCGACGACCGCCAGGACAATGTAGGCTGTCCCGAGGTCAACGCCGGTGTACAGTTTTTTTCCTTTTACCGCTTTGAGAGGCTTTCTGAACGTTTTTTCATATGCCTTAATCAGGTCATTCGCTTGCTTTAATTCCTTCACGATGTTCCCCCGTCAGGCGCCGTACTGGTACACGCCGCCGAGCAGCTGCAGCATAAAGACGTAAATCAAGCTGCTGAAGCGGTTCACTGCCTTGAGGATATCATCCCGTTCGGTGGAGCCGTCCTCACGGTAGAAAGCGTGGGCCGCGGCCAGTTCCAGTTCTCTGGACTGGGCTCTGAGGCGGTTCAGCTGAGCCATGATCTTGCCGTGATGCGGCTGAGGCGTAAAGTGATTGGCGCTGTAGAACTTATTGGGGTAATGCGAACGCTCGCGGATCTCATCGGAATCCCAGCCGCAGATGTTCATCGGGGCCATCGGTTCCTGCATGACTTCGGCACGCATAATGGTGCGGGAATATTCAAGCAGTTCGTTGAGATCGCTGGAGAGAGAATTAAATCCCGCCGTTTCCGTGTCGATCACCAATTCCAGGAGCATCGCTTCAAAGCTGTCCAGCTGACCGCGGAAGGCGATGATCGGATGGGTTTTGGGAACGAGTTCCGACCCTCTGAGATGGGTCATATGTTCCGGCTTGGAATGATCCGTGTGGGATGTATCCATATTCTGGGCCGTGGTGTCCCGTTTCTGCCGCGAGGCTTCCATCGGCGTTTGTCCGCCGAAGGACTGCTGAGCGGGCTGCACCGGTTTTACCGGCTGGACCGGTTGTACAGGTTGAACCGGCTGAACCGGCTGAACCGGTTGTACAGGCTGTATCGGCTGTACGGGCTGCACCGGCTGAATCGGCTGTACCGGCTGAATGGGCTGCACCGGCTGTACCGGCGGAGCCGTGGGGACAGTGGCCTGAATGCCCTGATGAACAACGGTGGGATAGCCGCCCTGAGCCTGAGGGCTCCTGGGATCGGCCAGCGGCTGCGGGGAAGGCGCGATTCTCGGCAGAGCCGGTGTCGGCGCCGCCGCGTTATAGCGGCGGTTCTCCGCGGCCAGGACGCTTTCGGCAACGCCGTCTCTCAGCACTTTGATTTTCCGCTCGCTGAGAAACTGGGAGGCCGCCGGCGTCAGCTTCATTCCTGAAGGCAAGTCAAAGGAGGTAAAAGGAGATTTTTTATAAATGTCGCGCAATTCGGATTCTGTAATTACTTTCATTTACCGAACACCTCCTTACAACTCTAAAGAATGATTCGATCAGACTTCAAAGTCATGAGGCGATCTGGCGATGGCGACAACGGCGTCACGGAAGGCTTCCGTCGCCGCTTTACAGGCACTCTGGGAACCTGTCAGCAGGGCGCCGGCGTAGTTGGTTTCCGTCGGGGGACCATACCACAGCGGCATGGTGACGTCGGCGGCTTTGATCGCGGCATCAACGCCGTAGACGGCTTCGATGGGCGGGGCGATCAGATAAGCCAGAGGCTGTCCTTCGGGGATGCCTGCGCATTCCGAAAGGTAGCTGCCGGTTCTGGAGATCGTGTGAGCGAAATAGACGACGGAATCATCGTCATTGGCGGAATAGAACCAGGCTTCCTCGGCCAGATACTGGATGCAGGCGTTCAATCCGGCTTTTGTTTCGGCGGGATTGGGGCCGGCAAGGATGCCGATAAATTCCCCGGCCAGAGGGCCCGCGGCTCTCATCGCGTTGGGAGCGCCGGCGTAGAGGGATTTCGCGTAGACAACGCGAACTTCGGCTTTTTTCGTTGCTTCATCGATCGCCGTATAGGCGCAATCATCGATGTCGCAGGTGAACATTGCGATACTTTGTTGATCGTCGGTCATTTTGAGATCACGTCTCAGATCCGGCGCAACATTGGGGATAAATTTGGTTGCTAAAACATGTGGTTTTACAGGATCTAACAATGCCATATTTTATACCTCCTTATTTATTACCTTTTTCAAAAACTAATGTCTTCACCACGACGGGGACGACTCTGCCGCCCATGATCGGGCTGCCGATGTCGATGTAATCCCCTTCGTCGACATCAATCTGGTCGACACAGACCAGTTCTATATGATGATCGGATACGATATCCAAACATTGACCTAACGCTTTGCCGCAGTCGGCGCCGACGATGACGATGAGCACGCCGCGGTACCTGAGGTAGTTCCGCATCCCCTTATAGAGCCCTTCCGCCAGATCGCGGATGCAGTTGTACGTCACTTCCGCGGGGCCTTCCAGGGCGATCCCCAGAATCTTGTCGGGGTCTTCGGAGTGGATGCGGTCCACGGTATCGCTGACCATTTCGGCGATGACGTCGATATCCCGGGGCATTTCGTCCTTGGGGAACGGCGAGAGCACCTGAACGTTCTTCAGAGGTAGCGTCTGTTCATTGACGTGAATGGTGCTGCCGCTGATGTTCATGGAGTGGATCCCCGCGCCGATGACGGTGGCACGGATCGTTTCCAGAGGTTTGGCCAGGGTCACCCCGGCTTCGGCGAACTTTTTGCGGATCGCCCAGCCAAGAACGGGGCCGATATCGCCGTATTGGGTCATCGTGCTGAGCGCCACCGGTTCGTAATCGCTGTAGACGTAGTCGGCGACGCCGCCGGAAATGACGACCTGATAGACTTCGTAATCATCTTTCAGCGCCGGAGTCATCAGCAGTTCATCCAGGAGCTCACCGGGATGGCGATTGACAATGGATTCTACACAGAGCTCCGCCATGCGTTCGGCGATGCGGATCAGCTGTTTCTGCGTGGCCTTGTCGCCGATCATCAGCTCAATGCCGAGATCGTTCAAAACGCGCTGGGCCGGTTCGGCAATGTAGGTCACGGTATCTCCGCCCTTTTCCAGTTCCACCAGATGGCCGCCGACGTTGATGCAGGCGGCGTCGATGACGCGTCCGCCGTTGAAAACGCCGATGTTGGCGGTGCCGCCGCCGATGTCGATGTTGGCGAATGCCTTATGGTGTTCCTCGGAATAAGCCGAAGCGCCGCTGCCGCGGCCGGCTAAAATCGATTCCAGGTTCACACCGGCAGTGGCGACAACAAAGTCGCCGGCGTATTCGGAGACGGCTTCCAAAATATTGGCGGCGTTCTCCTTTTTGGCGGTTTCACCGGTGATGATGACGGCGCCGGTCTCCACGTCCCAGGGATTCATACCGGCCTGCCGGTATTCCTCTTCCAGGATCTTGGCGATTTCATCGGCGTCGATCAGCAGGTGATCGTCGATGGGGGTGAAATGGATGTTGCTTCTGTAAAGAACTTCCCGTTCGGAGATCTCCATGTGGGGGATGACCGAAGCCGGGGCGGAATTTCGTACCGTCAAGCGACTAAGAACCAGTTGGGTCGTGGTTGTTCCGATATCAATGCCTACGCTGATGAGTTTTTGTTCTGCGGAGCTGATGATGAACACCACCCTTCCCAAATTTCGTTCGGATTATTTCGTCGCTTCGTTCAGTTTCACACCGGTGCACTGATATTTGAGGATATCCTGGATCAAATCAACGAGCTGGGCGCCGGCTTCCACCGGAGGCGTACCGCCGGCGTAGATGTTGGAGATCAACGTTCTGTCGGCTTCGACGGTATCTTTGGTGGGACGGTAAATCAGGTAAGCGCTCATGCTGCTGGCCGTACCAAGGCCGGGTCTTTCACCGATGAGGTTGAGCACGACGTCGCAGCCGAGTTCCATGCCGACCTGGTCCATGACGCGGACGCGGCCGTTTTTAACGAACACCGGGGTGCCGACGGTGACACCGGCGGCTTCCAAACCCTGTACCAGCGGAGGCAGGATTTCGGGAATGTTCGCTTCGATGGCGCGGGAGCTGAGACCGTCGGAGATGATGATCTGCACCTGCACCTTCGTGATGGTGGAATGGAAGCGCTGTTCATGAATCTGCGTATCCTGTTTGCAGATTTCATGAAGCTTCTTCACGCCTTCTTCGGAAAGCTGGGTGCCCCAGTTCGGTTCGCGGAGGAAGTCATCTTTCGTCGTCGCTCTGGTGGTGATGGTTTCCAGGTTGTTCTTTTTGAGGAAATCATCGGAGACATCGAGGAAAACGGCGTCCATCGCGGCGGCGTGGTCAGCCTGGAAGCGGAGCCATGTATCGGTGCGCTGTCTCGTACCGCAGCGGCCGAGGCCGATTCTGGCGGTGGTGACCTGTTTCATCGCTTCGACGGCGGCGTAATTCTTCGCGTTGGTCAGCGTGGGATGATCGACATCGGGAAGATTGATTACGCCGTCTTCAATGACGGAACCGGCGGTGGTGTTGCCGTAAGCCGCGGGCGCGGCGCCGCTTTTGCGCAGTTCGGCCAGAACCGATTCTACAATCATTCTTTCCATGTCGTTTTGATAATTAGCCATTATTCGTTCTCCTTCCTCTTATTTTTCAAAGATGGAAGGATCGCCGGCGATTTCGGTCAAGCGACCGTCTTCCATAAGACCCATGTCTTCCATCCATTTTTCAAATTCAGGGGTCGGACGCAGACCGAGGATCTCGCGGATCGAGGCGTCGTCATGATACGTCGTATCCTGATAGTTCAGCATGATATCGTCACCGCCGGGAACGCCCATGAAGTAGAAGGAGCCGGCCATGGCGCAGAGCATGGTACCGTTTTCCTGGTCATTCTGGTCGCATCTCATGTGGTTGGTGTAGCAGGGAGCGATCCCCATGGGCAGACCGTGGACCTTGCCCATGAACAGGTCTTCGATGTCGGCGCGGACCACTTCGCGGCCGTCATAAATCGTTTCGGGGCCGATGAAGCCGGAAACGTTGTTGACCATGAAGGGCTGGAAGTGACGGCCAAAGCCGTAGGTTCTGGCTTCCAGGGTCATTTCGTCAATGCCTTCGTCGCCTTCGAGGGAGACTTCGGAACCCTGACCGGTTTCAAAATACATGAAGTTGGGGCCAAGGGAGTTGCCGCCCTGACGGCAGGCTTCTCTGGCGTTTTCGAGCAGGTCTTTGGTGATGCCGAAGGCGTCGTTGGTGGCCTGGGTGCCGGCGATGCTCTGGAAGAAAACGTCGATGGGAGCGCCGAGTTCCTGAGCTTTCATCTGCGTGGTCACGTGGGCGAGGACGCAGGCCTGGGTCGGGATCTTCCATTCTTCCATGAATTCATGGACGGTTTTCAGCAGATAGGCGGTGTTTTCCGGGTTGTCCTCAACGGGGTTGATACCGATGACGGCGTCACCGGAACCATAGGTAAACCCTTCCTTCATCGAGGCCATAATCCCATTGACATCGTCGGTGGTGTGGTTGGGCTGGTTCCGGTAGGAAATTCTGCCGGGGAGACCGATGGTGGTGTTGCAGCGGGCCGGCTGGCGAATTTTAGCGGAAGCGGCAACGAGGTCGAGGTTGGACATGAGCTTCGCGACGCCGGCAATGGCTTCGGAGGTCATGCCGCGGCCGAGACGGAGCACTTCATCGCCGGTATGGGCGAGAATGTATTCGCGGAGTTCCCCGAGAGTGTAGCCTTTAAATTCGTTGTAGACATACTGGTTGAGATCATCGTAGATCACGCGGGTCACTTCGTCCTTCTCGTAAGGAATGACCGGGTTTTCATAGATGTCTTCCAGGGTCATGCGGCTCAGAACGAGACGCGCGGCGACTCTTTCGCTTTGAGATTCCGCCGCAATGCCCTGCCAGGTGTCACCGGCTTTCACTTCATTCGCCTTGGCCAATACCTCGGCGACGGAGTGAAACTCGAATGTCCTGTTGTACATTTTTGCTTTCAGCTTCATTCTTTACTCTCCTTAATTTTTTTAAAATTATATTGAATCTTATAAATATAATTTCCCTTGTTCACCGTCACCGCGTCAGTCGCGGTAGCGGATGCCCTTTTTCAGGGCGTTTTCAATGTATTCTTTCAGTTCGCCGATCCCCTCGCCGGTCTTGGCGGAGACGCAGAAGATGTGATGGGGATCGGATACGCAGACGTTTCGCAGGATGTTCCGGGAACGCTCGATATCGGCGTTCTCCTCGTCAATTTTCGTTACCACACCGATGCTGCGGCGGGGAAAGGCGATGGCGAAGCCCGGCGGGAACTGATTATAAGCGGTGGTGGAATCCTGAAGGAAAAGGATGAGATCGGCCTCGAGGGCCGTGGCCAGCAGCGCCCCTTTCATAAAGGGCGTCGCCGTGTATTCGCCCGGCGTATCGATGGCCCTGGAACCGTATTCCATGCTTTGGGTCTTGTCTTTCTCCATGGAAACGGGGCCGTCCTGATACAGCGCTTTCATCAGCGTCGTTTTCCCGGCGTCCACCGCACCGGCGAGCATAATCCTTCTGATTTCGCCGTCGGCGTCGGTCACGGTGCCGACGGTGCTGAGCTTCTCTCCTGCCATAAGTTATCTTTCCTCAATAATTCAGCCGCGGTTATAAACGGCGCTTCGTTCACAACGGCCGTTCGCCTTCGCGCCGTCAGACGCGATAGCGGATCCCCTCCTCAAGGGCCTTGTCAATATATTCTCGCAATTCCCTGATGCCTTCGCCGGTCTTGGCGGAAACACAGAAAATGTGATTGGGATCGGATACGCAGACGTTGCGGATGATATCGACGCCCCGTTTGACGTTGGCGTCGGGGTGGTCGATTTTCGTCACCACGCCGATGCTCCGGCGGGGAAAGGCGATGGCGAAGCCCGGCGGGAACTGGATGTAGCCGGTGGTGGCATCGTGGAGAAAGAGGATGAGGTCCGCCTCGAGGGAGGTGGCCAGCAGAGCGCCTTTGCCGATATAGGGCAGGGCCGTGAACTCGCCGGGCGTGTCGATGGCCTCGGAATCATAATCCATGCTCTGGGTCTTGTCCTTCTCCATGGAAACGGGTTCGTCGCGAAAAAGGGCTTTCATCAATGTTGTTTTTCCCGCGTCCACCGCGCCGGTCAGCATGATCCGCCGGGACACTCCTTTGGAATCCGTCACGGTGCGGACAGCGCGGAGATTCTCTTCCGCTTTCAGGTTCATACTCGTTCTTTCCGTTCCTTCCGCTCTTTGATGCGCCGGACGCTCCGTCCGTCTATACCCGTCCTCCGCGGCGGCGAAGAGATCAGGACTTCGTCAGCGGAGAGGGAGCATATCCCAATATGTTTTCGAAATACTCGCTGATGGCTTTCATCGAGGAGATGACACTGGCCACATCACCGGTGACCGTCAGGGCGCCGGTAAAGCGGTCGAGAAAACCGATGCGTACCTCCCCGGCTTTTGTGGCAATATCGCCGGCGATGATCGCCGACTCACCGGGGGTGATCGTCAGGATGCCGACGGCGCCGTCGTGAGGGACGCCGAGTTTATCGTAAACATCGTCAACCGGCTGGGCGATCACGTGAAGGAGGGTGATCTGGCGGCCGGGGACAAACTCCTGAATAATTCGCTGCTTTTCCTCGCCGCTGCCGCCGTCAAAAACCATGCTCCCACCTTCTTTCCGTCGCAGAATTCTTCGTTGTGTCTTTCCTTGATCGCGGCCGCGATTAAGTTGATTTTGAATTATTTTCTCAAATATAAGTCGATTTTGATTTATTTATCGCCATCCATAAAACCGTTCCACCATGCCACCAAATCGGCTTTTTCGGTGAAGCAGTAATCGGGATCACCGTCAAGAACGACTTCCGGCTTTTGCCAGCCCCAGGTAACGCCGAGACGGACGTCGATACCGACCTCGTCGGCCTCGACCATATCCCCTTTCGTGTCACCGAGGAAAACGGTGCGCTCACCGGGATACCGTTCCATTACGGAGCGGAGCTTTTTGACCTTGCTCGGTTCCTTATCGGCGCCGAGGACGTCTTTAACGCCTTTTACGTCGTATTCTTTCAGCCGCGATTCCACGGTGGCAGAAACATTGGAGGTGACGATATAAACGGGATAACGCTCGGCGACTTTTTTCAGGAGTTCCAGCACTTCGGGGAAGGCCGCGATGGGAAAGCGCCCGTCGGTCTTGATCTTCGCGTAGAACGACATGATCGCGTCGGACTGCTCCGCGGTGACACCGAGAGCGGCAAGCCCCTCGTAGAAGTTGCCTTCGGAAAGTCTGGCCATATCGTCGGCGTTTTTCACGGCGTCAACGCCGACCTCTTGACAAGCTTCGGCAAAATACCTCGCTTCCGATTCAAGAGAGTCCACCATTACGCCGTCATAGTCGAAAAACACCAGTGCCATTTTGAAGCAATCTCCTTTAAGTCCGAATTTCACCCATTTTTATCAAAATAAACTACGCTAATATCATACCTTAAAACAGCCCGTTTGTCAATGCCTTATTTTAACTAAACACCCAGCTCAACCCCGAAATATTAAGTCATTTCCGACATTATCCCAGCATAGGGGAGCACGAAAAAAAAGGAGGAATGATGTGTAAAATTTTGACAAAAAAAGGATAAAAAAATCCCTGAAATCAGGGTAAAAAAATGATGATTTGATGAAAAATTTTCCTCTTTTGGAATGTTTTTCAAAGCGATGATCCCGGCCGTTCCGGAAAAACGCCCCTTTTTTCACAAAAGCGGCGCGATGCTCCCGCCATCCGATCCGCGCCCTTTTCCGTTCTTTACATCCATCCCTCCCAACCGTTCCGCGGCGGAACGCAAAAAAGCGACCCGAAATCGTCCGTGCTCCCTCACAATATAAACGGGGGAACGTGCTCCCGGCTCTTCCCGCCGCAACACACCGAAATACAACAGAACAACTGCGGCAGCCCTTTTTTTGCCGAAGCGCGGCACATGTATTTCGGGAAAAGCAATGAAAAAAGCCTTGCCGCGGACGGAGATCCGCGGCAGGAACGATCCGGCGAAAACAGTATTTCCATAAATTGGCAGGGAGCTTCCTGCGCTTCGTTTCAGCCGGAAAAGTATCCGTCAAAACCGATTCCGCGCCGAAAGAAAATCGGCGCACGCTCACTCGATCCGTTTGGATCTGTTTTCCCGATATCCCCGCGGCATTTCCACTCTCCCTTTTCCGCCATTCCATATGCTCCGGCAGCCGCCGTTTCCATGTTCGCGTTCATCTTCCGCTTCGTCACGTCACAACAGGATTCAATGGATCTCAGCGGCAAAACAAAAGACCGGGGAAACAAACAAATTCACCCCGAACACTGCACGCGTCCAAAGGGCGAAAAACAGAGCATGGAAAACGCGTCAGACCATAACGGGCGGACGCGCGTGAAATCGCGAGAGGCAGACATTTCCGCCGATAATTGTTCTCCGCAGCGCTCCGGACCGACGCCGAACCCCCTTCCCGACTTCATCAAAGCGTCTTCCCGCCGAATGACGCGCGGCGGGAAGACTCCGAAACGGAACCGATCCCAAAACATAAAAACAACCCGGAAGAGGGACCATCTTCCGGGTTTTAATGATTTAGGATGGATACGGCAAAAGCCGTATACTATGATTTGAGCGAAACGATCAGCCGGGATAATTCCCGAGGTAAGTGGTAACAGCGTCAAGGCCTTCGCCTTCGCATTTGTAATAAATGTTGACTTCGCCGTCGTCGCCCAGTTCATAGCGGGATTCAGCCAACAGGCCG
>CADBQN010000084.1 GCA_902796855.1 uncultured Bacillota bacterium
CCGAGCATGAGATGTGGTATGAGGATCGCGGCGAAAACGGGCATAAGCCAAGCTGCTATCATTGCGACACCTATTTCTTCCTGGAGCCGCACACCTACGGCGACTGGCAGGACAACGGGGACGGCACGCACACCGGAAACTGCGTCTGCGGCAGGGAGTTGACCGAGGCCCATTCTTACGGCGAGGTCCGGTACGATTGGGCAAATGATATGAGCAGCTGCACGGCGAGCCACACCTGTATCTGCGGGAAGTCGTCCTATGAAGTGGCGATGGACATCATTAAGGAAGTCACCAAGGAATCCACCTGTACAACGAACGGTGAGGCGACCTATCGAGCCGTCTTCGTCAAGATCGACTTCCCATCGACTGTGAAGACAGTCTCGATACCAATGCTGGGTCACGATCTGATCCATCACGACGCGCAGGCGGCAACCTGTACGGAAGTCGGCTGGGACGCCTACGACACCTGCTCCCGCTGTGATTACAGCACCTACAAGGAGATTCCCGCCCTGGGCCACGACCTGATCCATCACGACGCGCAGGCGGCGACCTGTACGAAAGTGGGCTGGGAGGCCTACGACACCTGCTCTCGCTGCGACTACACCTCCTACAAGGAGATTCCCGCCCTGGGCCACGACCTGATCCATCACGACGCGCAGGCGGCAACCTGTACGGAAGGCGGCTGGGACGCCTATGACACCTGCTCCCGCTGTGATTGCACTACCTACAAGGAGATTCCCGCCCTGGGTCACGACCTGAAAGTGACGGCAAAGGCAGAGCCCACCTGCACCGAGCCCGGCATGGAAGCCTACTGGACGTGCCAACGCGATGGCTGCGGTAAGCTGTTCAGCGATGATGAGGGCAAGAACGAGATCGAAGCGCCTGTGGTCATCAAGGCCAAGGGGCACACCGAGGTGGTCGACGCCGCCGTCGCGCCCACCTGCACCGAGACCGGTCTGACCGAGGGAAAACACTGCTCTGTCTGTGATACCGTGCTGGCGGCACAGGAGGTCGTTACCGCCAAGGGCCATACCGAGGTGATCGACGCCGCCGTCGCGCCCACCTGCACCGAGAGCGGTCTGACCGAGGGCAGACACTGCTCTGTCTGTGATACCGTGCTGGTGAAACAGGAGGTCGTTACCGCCAAGGGACACACCGAGGTGATCGATGCCGCCGTCGCGCCCACCTGCACCGAACCCGGCTTGACCGAGGGCAGACACTGCTCTGTCTGTGATATCGTGCTGGCGGCACAGGAGGTTCTCCCCGCCAAGGGACACACACCCGCCGCGGCAGTCAGGGAAAATGAAAAAACCGCTTCCTGCGCAAGAGCGGGCAGCTATGATGAGGTAGTTTACTGCTCTGTCTGCGGCAAAGAACTGAGCCGGAAAAGCAAGTCGATGCCGGCCCGGGGACACAATTACGCAGAGACAGGCCGCACCATCACGCGCATTTACCATAGCTGCCGGAACTGTGGGGACAGTTATTGGATCGACAACATCCGTTCCCGAAGCCTGATCCCTGACCTGGTGCGGGACGAGAACGGCAGAAATGTGGACTATATCGCCGGTGTCTCCCGAGAGAACGGCAGGCGGATTCTCACCGTGACGCCTGATCTGCGGGGAAAAGAGGATCTCGCCAAGGTGACCAGTCTCTGGCTGAAACCGGAATATGTGGAACGCTGGCTGAAGGAAGGCATCAGCATCGTGCGCTTCCGGCGGGATGACGCGGTTCTGGAAATCAAACTGGCGAAGATTGCGCCGGACTGGTTCACGTTCGATGAGGATGTCGAAACGGCGGATTACTACGTGTTCACCCTCGATCCTGCTGACGATGAGGTTCTTGTGGATGTGAACGCCGTCATTGAAAAAGAGACAACGCCCGCGGACGCTCTCACCGGCATAACCCTCAAGGTCGGTGAAACCGTTGTGGACGTGAGGAAAAACGATACTTACAAAATCAAAAAGCGGCCATAAGCCGCGTCAAAACAAACATAACCATGCGCGCAGCACCTCTTCGGAGGTGCTGTCAGCGTGCCGGCAAAGACTGAACCTCGGCGAAATCGCCCTTCCTGCGTTTTAAGATACTTTGTCTGCATCCTGAAGCGGCCATGTCGTGAAAACATGGCCGCCTGTCTTTTCTTTGGCCCGGCGGCGGTGTCCCGACGGTGTAAATTTCTTGCATCCCGAAAACGGCTGTGATATAATAAAAAAACATCAGCGGGCGTGGCGGAATGGCAGACGCGCCGGATTTAGGATCCGGTGGGCAACCGTGCAGGTTCAAGTCCTGTCGCCCGCACCAAGATGAGAAAAGAGGACCCGCGCGGGGAAACGCGCGGGTCCTTTTTCGTCGGGACGTACCGTCGACGCGGCGGAGCTCTGAACGGACGGAATTTGACGGTTTCCGCATCTTTGCCGCGCGATTTCGTGTAAGAAATATGTAATTTTTATAAAACGGTTGTAATCCCCCGGCGCGGATGCTAAAATGAACTTATGAAAACACTTTTCGGCTTTGATGAAGTCGTCTTTTGGTCGTTTTGGGAGCGACGCGCGGATTGTCCTGTTATTTCTTTAAAGAAATAAATCGCTTTCACGCAGTATCACCGCGCCGCCGAAGATCGTTCCGACGCCGCAATGTGTTTTTAATTCATTATTTTATTCAATGGAGGTATTCACCATGGGTCAACTCGAAGGAAAAGTCGCAATCATTACCGGTGCCGCGCAGGGTATGGGTGAAAAACACGCCGTCCGTTTTGTAAAAGAAGGAGCGAAAGTCGTTCTCACCGATATCCAGGATGAACTCGGGCAGGCGGTGGCCGACGTCCTCGGCGAGAACGCCGTTTACATGCACCTCGACGTCACCAGCGAGGAACAGTGGGCCGATGTCGTCGCCAAGACCATCGCCAAATTCGGTAATATCACCACGCTGGTCAACAACGCCGGCTACGGCAAGTTCCTCGTCATGGACGAGCTCACCGGCGCCGACTATGAACGCCACATGACCATCAATTTTATGGGGATCGTCTACGGCATGAAGGCCGTTATCGCCTCGATGAGAGCGGCCGGCGGCGGTTCCGTCATCAATATCTCTTCCGTTGACGGCGTGCGCGGCGCTTCCACCGGCACCGCTTACTGCGCCGCCAAACACGCGGTGGAAGGCCTCACCAAGGCGGCCTGCGTGGAATACGGCAAAGACAACATCCGCGTGAACAACATCAATCCCGGCATCATCAAAACGCCGATGTCCGAGGGGGAAGCCGATCCCGCCCTCGTCGAGTTCCTGAAACAGATGGAAAAGGGCATCCCTCTCGCCCGCCGCGCGGAACCGGAAGAAGTCTCCGGCCCCGTCGTCTTCCTCGCTTCCGACGATTCCTCGTATATTTCCGGGACCTCCATCATTGTCGACGGCGGTTACATCTGCCATATATAATGATCTTTGAGTCGCCATGAAAAACCGATGACAAAGAGCTGTGAAAAGACAGGTTCGATCTGTCCTTCTCACAGCTCTTTTTTTGACTTCGATTTCCTTTTTGGGCAGCGGGTTCCGCCGGTTTTTCGCGGCGCCGCGTTTTATTTGAACATGGCGACGACGGCGTCTTTGGGAATGGCGCCGACGGAACGGTCGGCTTCCTCGCCGTTTTTAATCAGCAGCAGCGTCGGGATGCTGGCGACGCGGTATTTTTGGGCCAGCTCCGGTTCTTCGTCCACGTTGACCTTGCCGACGATGACTTCGTCGCCGTATTCCTCGGCAACGGCGTCGAGGGTGGGGGCGAACATGCGGCAGGGGCCGCACCAGGACGCCCAAAAGTCAATGAGCACCGGTTTTTCCGCTTTCAGAACGAGTTCCTCAAAATTTTCATTGTGAATGGTGTGGATGGCCATGGCGGTATCCTCCTTTGGCTTTTCTTTATATGGAACGCCGTTTGTCCGGCGCTTCCTTTTGGTTAGCATGCCCCAAAGGGCTCGTTTTATTTTGCCGGGCCCCTCTCCGAAAGGAGCAGATTGAGGACGGTCATCGCCGTCACGCTCTCCACCACCGGGACGAGGGACGGAACGGTACAGGCGGTCGTTTCCTCGGCGTCGCTGTCCTCCGATTCGGTTTCGGGCGGCAGGGGAGGCGGTTCCACCGCGGCGCGAAAGAGCAGCGGCATGCCGGTGGAGATGCCGCCGAGGATGCCCCCGGCGTTGTTGGACGCTGTTTTCACCGCGCCGTTTTCAACGATAAACGCGTCGTTGTGCTCGCTCCCCTTCATTTTCGCGGCGCGGAACCCCGCGCCGAATTCCACGGCGGTGACGCCGGGGAGGGCAAAGATCAGGCGGCTCAGGGCGTTTTCAATGCCGTCGAAGATCGGCCCGCCGTATCCGCCGGGGAGGCCGATGACGCCGCCTTCGATGACGCCGCCGATGGTATCGCCGTGTTTTTCGACGAGATCGATCTGGGCCTGCATCGTTTCGCCGACGCCGAAATTCAGGGTGGGGAAGGGATAGCGGCCGGGGTCGCGGAGGTCGTCGGCGCTGACGGCGACGGGGTCAAAAGGTTTGTCCTGAACCTGACCGATGGACTCGATGTGAGCGCCGACGGTGATGTTCCTCTTTTCCAGCAGCTGCCGGCAGACGCCGCCGCCGAAGCACAGCGCCGCCAGGAGAGACGGCGGATCCTGATGCGGAGCGTCGGTCTCGTCATCCGCTTCTTCCCCGCGGGGAATCACGGCGCAGAGCGGCGCGCCGCAGGTGGTGTCATTGACAAGGCCCGATACGACGGCGAAGTCGTCTTTTTTTTCCGCGCGGAAATTGGTGAAGCCGCTGCTCCTTCCGGCGGTGCGGCGGGCCATGAATTCACGGACCTCAAAGAGGTTGACGTAATCTCCCGCCGGCAGGCCGTCGATGATGATGCCGGCGTATTCCCTTTCGCCGCCGCCAAAAACGGTGAAATGAAGGGCTCTGCCGAACTCACAGAACATCAAAGGCACCTCCCAGCGCCCTGAAGTCGTCGAAAAAGGACGGGTAGCTCTTGGCGACGGCCTCGGCGCCCTCGATGGTGAGGTCGCCGTCGCAGAGCAGGGAGGCCACGGCCAAAGCCATGACGACGCGGTGATCGTTGCTGCCCTTCACCGCGGCGCCGTTCAGTTTTTTCCCGCCGTGGATGATGAGGCCGTCCTCGGTCTCGCGGATGTCGGCGCCGAGGGCGGAGAGGTTCTCGCGCATCGCTTTGAGGCGGTCGGATTCCTTGGTCCGCAGTTTGGCGGCGTTTCTGATCGTCGTCGTCCCCGTCGCGGCGCAGGCCAGAACGGAGAGGATCGGCACCAGGTCGGGAAACTGGGCGGCGTCGATGTCAATGGCCGTCAGGGTCTGATGGCGGACGGTGACGCCGGGCAGGGATTCTTTTTTCCCTTCCCCGGCCATTTCCCCGATGAGATCGACAATGGCCTTGTCCCCCTGGGGAGAGTGGCGGTTGACGCCGGTGACGGAAATTTCGTCGCCGATGGCGCCGGCGGCGAGCCAGAAAGCGGCGTTGGACCAATCCCGTTCCACGGTGATCTCGCCGGGGGAGCGGAACCGTTGCCGCCCTTTGATGTCAAAGCGGCGGCCGCTGCGCTCAATGGCAACGCCGAATTTTTTCAGAACGGCGATGGTGATATCGAGATAGGGGGCGGATTCCGGTTCCGTCGTCAGCTCCACGCGGCTGTCGGCGATGAGCAGGGGCAGAGCGAAGAAAAGCCCCGTCAGGAACTGAGAACTGACGTTTCCCGGCAGTTTGTAGATGCCGCCGTGGAGCTGGCCGCTGACGCGGAAGGGCAGTTTTTCGCCGCGGACGAGGACGCCGTGGCGCTTCATGACGTCGATCAGCGGTGCCATCGGGCGCTCCGCCAGCCGGGCCGAGCCGGTGTAGGTGTAGCCGTTGCAGCCGAGAGCGGCGGCGAGGGGAAAGAGGAACCGCAGCGTGGAGCCGGATTCCCCGCAGTCGATCGTGCGGGTACAGGGCATTTCCTCAATGGGGAAAACGGTCCAGGCGCCGTTTTTTCCTTCCTCAATGACGGCGCCCATGCGCCGCAGGGCGGTCATCGTCGTCCGCAGATCCTCGGAGAGGGGACCGACGCGGAGAACGGTCGGTTGGTCGGCCAGGGCGGCGGCGATGAGCAACCGGTGGCCGTCGGATTTGGAAGGCACCGCCTCGACGGTGCCGCTGAGCTGACGCGGTTTGATGCGAATATCCATAAAAAAGGGTCCTCCTGAAGAGTAAAGGTCTTTGCTTGAGCGGATGCGGTCAGATGTGGAAAAAGGAGGATATTTCCTCCACGGGGATCGGCACCATGCGGCAGTGACCGATGTTTTCCGGAATGATCAGCCGCAGGGTGGAGCCGAACCGTTTTTTGTCGTTCTCAATGTAGGGAGTCAGTTCCTCGATGGGATAGGGCAGTTCCGTCGGCAGACCGTATCGTTTCAGCAGATTGGCGATGCGGTCCCGGCAGTCGAAATCGGCGAGGCCGTTGGTGGCGGCGATATCGGCGATGGCCACCATGCCGCAGGCCACGGCGTGACCGTGGGGGATCTCATAGCCGCTTCTGGCCTCGATGGCGTGGCCGATGGTGTGGCCGAGATTGAGGAACTGGCGGCGGCCGGTGTCGAACTCATCCTCGCTGACGATGCGCAGTTTCAGGCGGATGCAGTTTTCGATGACTTCCTCCACGTGTTTGTAGAGGTTTTCCGTTTCCAGCAGGGAAAAGAAATCTTCCCCCTTGAGCACGGCGCATTTGATGGCTTCGGCGATGCCGTCGCTGTACCGCTCCGGGTCCATCGTCTTGTGGGTATCGTAATCGCACCAGACGAGGGAGGGCTGGTGAAACGCGCCGGCCAGGTTCTTGCCGCTTTTCAGGTTGACGCCGGTTTTCCCGCCGACGGAGGAATCCACGGCGGCCAAAAGGGTGGTCGGAATCTGGATATAGGGAATGCCCCTGAGGTACGCCGCGGCGGCGAACCCGGCCAGATCCCCGACGACGCCGCCGCCGAGGGCGGTGATGAAATCCGTGCGGGTCACGTTCCGTTTGGCGAGGAATTCCAAAAGCTCTTCGACGATGTCCATGCTCTTTGATTCCTCCCCGTTGGGGATGATAAAGGCGACACAGCCGATGCCGGCTTCTTCCAGCGTGCGCTTTAAAATATCGAGATACAGCGGTTCCACGTTGTCGTCGGTTACGATGACCGTTTCGCCGCCGGGAAACAGCGATTGAATGACGTCGCCGCACTGGCCGAGAATGCCCTGACCGATGACGATGTCATACGGCCGCGACGTGCTGGCGGTGATGGTTTTCATAAATCTCATTGACTCCTTTCGGCAAAGTCCGGGAGGTGATACTTCCTTAACTTATTATTATACATTAAAACCGACGGGAGTGCAATAAAAAAACGTCCCGACGGCGGCGAAAAGAGGATAACGTGAAAAAACCGGCGCCTTTGCGGGGCGCCGGGCGTGTTCGGAGCGGTCTCAGCTCTTTTTGTACAGCGCCACCAGAGAGACGCGGTTTTCCCGTTCGGTCTTTTTCAGCAGGTTGCGGATGTGGAATTTCACGGTGCTTTCCGCGATATAGAGGTTCCCGGCGATTTCGGCGTTGGACTGTCCCGCCAGAATGAGCCGCAGGACCTCCCGTTCTCTGAGGGAAAGGGAATACGTTTCCGAAAAGCGCTCGAACCGTTCCTGCTCGCTCTGTTCTTTGATGGGGGAGGGCAGATAGATTCGCTGATAGAGCGGGAAAAAAAGGAGAATGGTCAGGGCGAACAACACGGCGGCGATGATGATGAGGGTGTTGACGTGATCGCTCAGGGCGATCCAGCCGAAGGTTCCGGCGGCGTCGCCGAAGCGGCCGCACATCAGGCCGAATCCGGCCAGGTACAGCAGGCTCCGGTCCTTTCGGGCGATATCGCAGAAGAGAATGGCGCGAAAGACGGTAAAAAAGCCGAAGATGAGGTAATTCAGGCACCAGAAAAGGATGCTCGCGCTCATCTGATCGGTGAGGACGATCATCAGAAAGGGGATCCCCAGCACCGCAACGCAGCAGATGGCGCCGTATTTCCGTTCCCTGTCGCTGATGACGCCGGCGATGACGAGGCTCACGGCGTAGAAAACGCGGCTCAGCTCCAAATCGATACCGGCGCTGACGTCGGCGGCGGGGAACCCGAAACCGAGGTTCTTCACGAGGCTGAGCAAAAAGACGGTGACGCCGGCGAGGACGATGACGCCGACGGCGGGTTTTTCGCCGTCAAAGCGGATCCGTTCCGCCGCGGGGACGCCTTCGTTCAGGAGCAGCCACACCGTGGCGGCGGCGAAAAGTCCGTAGAGAATCGGAGCGTAGGGCGAACACAAAAAATTGCTGTCGCCGGGGAGGGAAATCAGCCAGGCGCCGATGGCGGAGACGGCGTAGCCCAGGCCGAAAACGAGGGAGCGGCGCTGCCACTCCACGGTGAGGGCCAGCCGGTAGAGATAGAACCCGGCGATGACGCCGTGAAGCAGATTCATGGCGCAGCCGCAGATCAGGACGGCGGCGAGGGGCCTCGCCAGCAGCGCCGGGACCATCAGCAGAAAATCGGCGGCGATGACGGCGATGACCGTCCTTTTCCCGGCGATTGGGGGGAAACGGCGGACGCAAAGGGAGAAAACCAGGATCCCCGCGGCCTGGAACAGATACCCCAGCACTTCGGTGGCGAACTCAACGGGGATGTCGGTCCCGAAACGCATCAGCCGGTACATCCAGGAGAGATACGAGGCGGAAGTCCAGAGAAAACAGAGACAGATCAACCAGAAACAGGCTGTGTTTTTGGTCATGGGAACGTGTTTCACGGGCTCACCTCTTTTCTCGCTGTTTTTATATTCTAACACAGAAGGCCGTCTTTTTCAACGCGGGCACTGTTTTTCCCTTTCGAAAAAAGATCCTAAAACCCCTGTTCAACAACGACCTATACCAAAACTAACCTATACAAAACCGTTCTTTTGCGGTAAATTTATACTGTATGAGACCATACATCCCGGGGAAAAGAACGGGATGAATTCATCAGAGGGAACGCTCCGAAAACGGACGGATTCCCGGCTGAAAAGAGAAAGGAGTTTTTTTATGAAACACAGACATTCTTTTTTATGCGCCCTCATCGCGGCGCTCTGCCTCTTTGCCATGCCGTTCGCCGTCATGGCCGCCGATCCGCCCGAGGGCCTGTATCTGCAGAGCTACGGCTATACTTATGATAGCGAGGGCAATGCCTCGGCGGAGCTCTATGACGAATATTTCGCGGCGGCGTTAGACATAACACTGGGTGAAAGATACAATCAGCGGGTGATTTATGTGGACGGCGCCGGGAAGCAGACGGCTCTCACGTTAAATCAGCTGAAGGTCCCTGACGGCGTGCGTGTTGTTCCCGATTCGGAAAACCAGTATGAAGTGGTAAAAGGGCTGGACGACACCTTTTTGGAATTCAGCGGTGTCAAAACCGGCAGTTTTGCTCTGACTTACAGCGCCGGCGGCAATACGTGGTCGCTCCCGATCAAATGCGAGCTGCCGGTGGCCGGTTTTTATGCCGGGCCCGCCGCGAAAGCCGAGGATCTTCTGGAAGAATGGGGCTTCCGCGGCGCGGATGACCGCGTTTATATCGCCGTTCGGGACGGCTATGAAATCAAAAGCATCGAATTGTCCTACGCCTCGGACGGTCTGACCCCCGAATATAAAGCGGCGGCGGACAAACGGTCCGCCGAGGTGACGCTTGCGGCGCTGGATACGTCGATGTACGATGGAACTTTCTCCTATGATGTCGTCGTGAGGAATCTCGAAAGCGGCGAGGAAACGGATGAATACATCTATTTGAATGTCAGCAACAAGACCGCCGGTATTTTCGTGCCCCGGCCCGACGCGCCCGATGTCTCCGACGCTTACGATTTGATTTCCGAAATCCTGTATGAGACCACCGCTGACGGCAAAGAAATAAAAACCACCGGCTTTACAAGTGAGTACGAATACGACAGCGAAGGGAACATCCTCAAAGAGACGACGAACTATGAGAGCTATGTCATCGATGATTCGGAGACCTGGGTCTATACGTATAACAAGGACGGGGATCTCATCATGCTGGAGCGCGGTTATATGAAGGACGGCGCTTTTATCTCCATGATGTCCCAAAACGCCGAGCAGCTCAAAGCGAATCAGCCCAAGGAAACGAAGGACGCCGCCGGCAATGTCATTCGGGAAGACTACGATGACGGTTACGCTGTTGTCTATACGTATGACGCCAAAGGCAACACGCTGACGGAAACGTCTTACGATGACAAAGGCAAGGAAACGTATCGGACCACGTACACATATAACGGCGACAGCACCCTCAAAACCAAAGAAGAAACACTCTATGAAGGCGGTACCGGGTTTTATACGTACAAATACGAAAACGGCAGAATGTCCGGATTCGATTACGCCGCCGGCGGGTTCCTCTATGAATGCGTGTACGCTTATGAAACCGCCGGTGACGTTCAGAATGTCAACGCCAAGGTTTATCTGGTGAGCGGCGGCACCAAAACGCTGCTGGCCAGAAGCGAATACAGCTATAAAAAAGCGAGGGAAGAGAGCGTCGCTCCGGCCTTCCGCTTTGTTGACGTGACCGACGAAAGCAAATTCTATTTCACGCCGGTCTACTGGGCGGTGGATCACGATCCTCAGATCACCAACGGCATCGACGCAACCCACTTCGGGCCCGATCAGACCTGCACCCGCGGTCAGGTGGTGACGTTCCTCTGGAGAGCGAAGGGATGCCCGGAACCGGCTTCGGCAAAGAATCCCTTCACCGATGTGAAGACAACGGATTATTTCTATAAAGCGGTGCTGTGGGCGGTGGAGAACGGCATCACCAACGGCACCTCCGGAACGACGTTCAGCCCGAAGGATCCCTGCACCAGAGCGCAGGTAGCGGCGTTCCTCTATCGGACGGAAGGTTCTCCCGCCGCCGACGC